>JABEUN010000001.1 GCA_013044385.1 Acidimicrobiaceae bacterium | reverse complement strand
TTGGGCTATCAGTTCTTGGTTACTTGTCTCTATCTGACTAGTGATAATGGTGTTCTGGGCTAGCGGCAAAGACGCGCATACCGATGAATCGGCGGTAAGTTCGGCAAGAAGAAGTTACGCTTCAGCCGATCAGGTTCGCAACTACTCAGGATGCAGACTCCGCTATCTGGGCAAGTAGGCGTGCTAGGACCTTAGGTTTCGTAAACATTGGCCAGTGGCCAGAGTCCAAGTCGATCAATTCGACTCTGGTGGCGCTGGCGAGTTCAGGAACCTCACCGGAGGCGATCCAACCCTTGGCGGACTCCGGTGTGAATTCTGGGCAGATGACCGAGACTGGAACGGAGAATCTCCGATCGTCCGACAATTTCACAGTCCCCTTGGTAACAGCCTCAGGCACCGGAATTGCGTTGGCCACGAAGCGTTCTTTGGTGTCGTTGTCTATGTCAGCGGAGTCGGGACCTTCGAATTGATCCCAGCCGGGGAACGGAACAAGACCATCAATCGGCTCGAAGTAGTCTGCGTAGAGTTCGCTATCGGTGCTGGGAAAGCCACCGATGAGAACGGTTTGTCCGACCTTCTCGGGTCGTTGGTCGGCGGCAATCCAAGCCAACGTGCACGCTGCGGAGTGTCCAACAACCATCGGTTTTTCAGCAGCTTTGTCGACGGCTTCTAAGACGGCTGCAACTTGTCCCGACAGATCGGCGGAGATGTCTCCATCTCCCTGGCCAGGGAGGGTCAATGCATTGACATTATGGCCGAGCAACTCTAATTCTGGGGCCACGTCAGCCCACGCGGAAGAGTCGAGCCAAAGACCAGCAATGAGTATGATATCCACGGTCTTTCCTCCCTTGAGTTGAGCATGAGTTCTAACAGAGCTCAGGCTACATCCTGGTTGGCCACCCACGCCGGTGGATAGGTAACAACTCTCATCTCTGGAGCGTTCACAGCCGCGTTACCCCTAGTAGAGTAAGCCGTAGTGAAGCTCTGGTTCTTTTGGCGAAAGTTGAGGGATATGCGTCATCGGTTACAGTCGTCCGGTTGAATTGGAAATGCGACGCACTGTACTGATGGTCATCTCGAGTTGACGAGACTCTCGGCGGCCATCTTCAAGTAGTCCAGGAGCTCTCGCTCTTCGGCTTTGGAAAGTCCCAACGTTTCTACCGCGTCAGACATCAGCCTCAGCCATTCGGTCTTTTCTATTTCTGAGATTCTGAAGTTGGCATGCCGCATTCGTAAGCGAGGGTGTCCCCTCTGTTCGGAGTATGTCTGGGGTCCACCCCAGTACTGGACGAGGAACAGTGTTAGACGCTCCTCGGCATTCGCCAGATCATCCTCCGGATATAGCGGTAGGAGGATGGGACTGAGCGCGACACCTCGGTAGAAGGCGGAGACGAGGCTTGAGAAGGTCGGTTTGCCACCGACCTTCTCGTAGAAGCTGCCAGCCACCTCCTCCACCGGTGTCAGACCTTCTCAAATCTTTTTGCATCAGCTGCGGCGTACTTTGCCACCTGGTTGTCGATGGCAGAGACTCTCTCGATTTCGTCCACGAAATCGGAGAGGCGGGGGGTTGGAATCGCGCAAGTCATCTCGGCGGGTCCCATCCCGGTTCTCGCCCTGCTCAGGGCACATCCAACGCTTGCGGCAATGATTCCTTGCTCCTTCGCCATTGCCACAATATGACATTGCGGCTTGCCCTGTACGCTCAGGTCGGACACCGCATCTGAGATGACCATCAGCTGACGTCCGTTGATCCTGATGAGGATCACGTCTGGCTGGAATTCGCAGTCCTCCGCCGGTCCGTAGTTGACGAAGTTGTGCCTCCTTGCCACCACGGGGATCTGTGGCACCATGTCCATGCTCACCCACCCGGAACCGAGGAGTTCCGCCACATCGGAGTTGGACGCGACTTGGTCCATCGTCAGGAGTCCGTGGGTCAAGCTTCCCACGCTGCAGTTGCCGTGATCGGCCGGTTCGGTGGCGAAGCTTTGAGTGGCAGCCTTCATCCAGAAAACACAGCCGGCTGGAACCCTACCAGTCCTGCCATCTGGTGACGCAGGAGCGAACGGCTCACCGAAACGCGAAAGTGTCGCATCTTCGTTGTCGGAGAAGCCGATGGCCACCGGCGGTTCTGCCAAGTGGAGCGCCTTCGTCAATCGCTGCGACATCCGTCCAATATCCCCGTAACTCATCACGTCTCCTTCGGTACACACTTTGAGTCCGAATCTAGCTGACCGTCATCTGACGGAGTCAGCTCAGACGGACCACCGGAGAGGCTTTTTGTGTCCGGTGGTCCGTCTGAGGAGTGAGATGTAATTGGGACTTGGGCAGGTTCATAGCCCTATAAGGGTGGGAGGCTGAAGGTCGAATCGGCTATGCAACTTGCGCTAGAACCGAAAAGCGACCTTGAATAGTGCCCGGCCACCAAGGCCCTCCTATGTCAATGAATACCGGTGGGCGACTACCTGGAAAACCAGCTCCGGGACTTTTGGGGTGCCGCACCTGTGGTGGAGGAGCACTGGCACCGCTGGGCCTTGGGTATGTGGCCGAGAACCTGCTCTACGTGAGCACCGCATCCGGCCCATGTTGGACGATCACATTTTTTGCACATAACAGCTCTACACATGCCCCATAGGGTATACGGGGCCGTCGGCAATTCGTGCATTTTTCTCAATGCTTCTTCAGGATCTGGCACACACTTGTCTGAGTGGGACTGCCCCAGTTGTCTCGGAAGTGGTGGTCATGGGCAGTGTGGCCAGACAGGCACTGACCGCTCGGTGCGGGCGATGCCGCGATAGTGACTGCCGAAGTTTCGGCCGGCCAGAGTGTCGAGTTCAGATTGGCGTTTGACCGAGCCTTGACTGCACTCTGGCTATTGAGACTTAGCTTCGCTGGTTACATGATCGTTGTCCTCTCTCGATGGCGTCCACGTGATTCACTGTCAATTGTGTCCTTTCCCAACCATCTTCAGCATTTTGGCGTTGAACACAACGAATCTGATGATCTGATAGGGGAGATTTCGTCGCTGGTGCAGCGTTCTTCGGGTGGGCATTGGTGCCTCCGAGATGTCATGTGCGCTATCGTCCATGTCCTGCTTCTTTCGTGAGGTCGACTCTGGAAACCTGCTCAATCACTCTGGTATCAGGTGCCACCCGGGCCTCGCCTTCGCCTTGTAGATGAAGAGGTAGTGGAGCATGAGCTTCGTCCAGTGGCCGCTGAGACCAATCTCGCCGGTCGTCTCCTTGTCGTCGCGACCTGAGAGTGGATAGCTCTTGTAGTCCGGAACGATCGGATACATGGTCATCGCTGCTGCGGTACCGTTTCGCAAACCTGAACCGGCTGAGGCGATGCAAGCTGCGCCCATGTGGGCCATTGAGGCGGTGTGTGCCCCTTCGGAACTACCGGAGTGTATCCTCCTAGCAATGTTCTCAGCGACCAATCTGCCCATTACCCCCGATGGCATACCTGTGCGAGGTGGAGCAGGGGAGATGATGGTGCCGTTAATGCTCGTTCGTGGCTTGGAGATTGGATGCGGGGGTGCGAAAGCGATTCCGATTCCGAAAAGGTTGTCGTACAACGGGCTCTGGTAAGACTTGGGCCAATCATCAGCACTCCACTGCTCATACGGCTTTGCCGAATAGTCAGCGTCCACTCGGAGGAACCCGTTGGGTGCAAAGAGGTCTGATGTGATGTCCTTTCCAGATTTGTCATAAGCCAAAAGATCCACTCCGCGAAATGGGGGAAGTAGCATTGCGAAATCGAACTCAAGCGAACTCCTTGTCCCATCGAGTTGCTCATAGTGGATCACGCCAGGGTCGACACGCTCGACGTGTGCCTGCAGAATCGCCTTAACATTCCTCTCTCGGAACAGCGATTCAGTCCAGAGCTTGGAGGATGTGACGTACCCGTTCTGAGAGAATTTCATGCCGTCTACGCCGAAGTCGCCGAGCGCGAATTCGTTGGAAAGGTAGATCAGATCAGCATTCTGTCTGACTCCGTTCTCCCTGAGTTCGTGCTCCACATTGAATGCATATTCGAAAGCAGCGCCTTCGCAGGTGCACCCTCCGTGACCCATACCAACTACCAAGGTCCTTCTCTCGCCGCTCTTCAGGGCCTGGATAATTTCGGCCAGTGCTGCAGCTGTCTGCTGTGCGTGTTCTGCGGTGCAGACTGACCATGAATTCTGATCTGGTCCAAGTCCTGGAGTCGCGTTGAAGTTCAACTTTGGCCCTGTGGCGTTGATGAGGTAGTCGTAACGGAGCCTCTCAGACTGCTCTGAGCGACCTGGAGCCGTGTAGAGAATGTCGACCGCTCCACGTGGGTCAGCGTCATCTCCCTCTGGCCAGATGGCGACGGCCTTTGCCTGCCTGAAATCGATGTGTTTGCGCCGATACACTGGAGCCAGCGGGAACTTTACTTGGGAGATCGACATCTTTCCGACACCGACCCAAATGTTGGAAGGTATCCAGTTGTAGTTCGAGTTAGGGGAGACGACCACCACCTCGTGACTACTCCCGAGTCTCCTCTTTAGGTAGAGCGCCGCAGTGTGACCCGATATGCCCGCCCCTAAAACCACCACTCGTGCCAATGTTGCCTCCTGATCCCGAACTGCCCACTGGACAGTTCGAACTTTTAGTTGTGTTAGAGTCGCTCGTCGGTCGATGACCTTCCGACATTCCGAGTAATGGCTGTGGGGAGTTTTGGCATGACAAAAAAACTCGACCGCTCGGTTGTAAGCGAATTGGTGAGCCTCGTCTTCGTTGGACGTTGCGGTACTTTTTCGAGCGATCCGGAAGATGAACCTTGGTCGAGGCCAGAGCACTTATGCAGCTCCACCGTTGCAACAATTGCACGATCGTGAGATTGACACCCGTTCTGCATTAGCTGGTACATCGCATGGCTAGCTCTACCGTTCGCTCGGAGCGTTTTCATATACTTAGGAGGGTATATCGAATTTGCTTCACGGGGATAATCGATGCACGGTTTGTGACCTTTGCCGCACTCATAAGAGCGGATCGACCCTGAACCAACAAGCGGCATCGAACCGGTTAGGCTTTTCGTCATCTGGCTAAATATGAGTCGTTTGGCGGTTTTGTAAGCTTTTGGGTGTCTAGAGAAGCCGTTGCGCTTAACTTTCGCCCCAAGGCGCATCGTTGGCCCGGGATATGTCGGACTTTTGATTTGCGATCGAAGACATATCGGGTAATTTGGGGCGGCGATGCAGATACTCGAGGCGATCGGCCATGTTGGCGGCTTCGAGCAAGAGTCCATGGTCGATCGGAGAGCAGTGCCCTCCGACATGAGGTTGGGCATTTCACCTCAACTTCTACACCGGTATGGAAATTCATGGGTCAGCTTAGTGTCGCTCAATTCACCTGAGGCAGAACAACAATTTGGCGATGGTTCGAGTGGCTGAGCGATGTTGCACCGTTGGTCAGCTCAAAGCTGGTAGACCCGGCCCTTCCGTTCAATCCAGCGTAAAGTTGTCGCGGCGGTCCAGTGAGATTGTCCATGCATGGTCCTGTTAATTCTGCAGTTGTCATGAAGTGCAGACCAGCATAAATGGCCAAGACCTTGGCTACGCATTTGTATTTGTTTGCGAAGCTTGAGCATTTTTAGCGTCGTTTGATTAATTATGATACATATCTGTTGCATAATCTATCGGAAAGGTTGTCAACACATGGATCAGGAGAGAATCCATCGGCTGCGATGGGGCACCTTGGCAGTGCTCTCGGTCAGCCTGATAATACTGAATCTCGACAGTACGATCCTGAATGTCGCGCTGCCCACCCTGGTGAGGGACCTCCATTCGACCTCGTCGCAGCTCCAATGGATTGTCGACTCCTACATCCTCGTCTTCGCAGGTCTTCTCCTGACCGGGGGGAGTCTCGGTGACAGGCTAGGGCGCAAGTGGGTATTCATGACAGGTTTGGCGCTGTTTGGCATCGGGTCGATTGCATCAGCGTTTTCGCACTCCTCGGACGTTCTCATTGCCACTAGGGCATTCATGGGGATCGGAGGGGCACTCGCCATGCCGGCCACACTTTCTATCATCACGAACGTCTTCGTTGTCCCAGGTGAGAGGGCTAAGGCGATAGCAATCTGGTCCGGATCCTCAGGCGTAGGAGTCGCGCTCGGCCCGATCCTCGGTGGCTGGCTACTGTCTCACTTCTGGTGGGGGTCGGTTTTCTTGGTGAACGGTCCCGTTGTAGTTCTCGGCATCATTGGAGCAGCTTTGGTAGTGCCGAACTCCAAGGACCTCAAGATTCCAAAGCCCGATCCGATTGGTAGTTTGCTCTCCGTGGCTTCGTTAGGAACGATCCTTTGGTCGATAATCGAGGCTCCGACGAAGGGCTGGACGTCAAACTCGATACTCACCGGATTCGTCGTCGGCGCAGTACTACTTGCAACATTCATCGTGGTGGAGTTGCGCAGCTCCCACCCAATGCTTCGGCTGAGCTTCTTCAGCAATCCACGCTTCTCCTTTGCTGCCCTTTCGATAGCAATATCCTTCTTCTCTCTCGGTGGGGTATCTTTTCTGCTGACGCAGTATCTCCAGTTCGCAAGGGGATATACACCGCTGAGGGCAGGGGTTCTGTTCATTCCATTGGCTGTGGCCCTGCTGATATTTGCGCCGGTCAGTGCACGTCTGGCCCACTTGATAGGTACTAAGGTCACGGTCGCCTTCGGACTCACTTTGGGGGCCGTGGCGACCTTGATGATGGTTGGATTCACGCTGGGGTCTTCTTTGTGGGCTATTGAATTACCCCTGGGCATACTTGGTCTGAGCATTGCGTTTACAATGCCACCTTCGGCCGAGGCGGTCATGGGTTCGGTCCCTCGTACCCAGGCAGGGGTCGGTTCGGCCACCAACGGCACATTGATTCAGATCGGTGGGGCACTCGGTGTGGCGGTCCTAGGAAGCGTGCTTTCCACCGATTATGGATCTTCGCTCAGTGGGTCGGCAATCTTTCGGTCCGTACCTAGAGCCGTTCAACTAGCGGCGAAGTCTTCCCTTGGTTCGACACTGATAACAGCGTCACACCTACCCCTTGCTCCGGCGAAAGCACTCGTCGTGGCCGGCAGGGCCTCGTTCATCTCAGGATTCTCGGCGACGATTCCAATTGCTGTGGCCGTTGTGTTTGGTGGGGCGATAATCGCCTTGCTGGCTCTGCCGTCTCGACACAGGGGTGATCCCAACGTCTTCATAGACGATCTTCCTGTAGTTGGTGGTGACGGGAGCTCGAATAGTGATGTTACCAATACAGTTGGAGGAGGTTCGCGTGAGGTAGGCGGGGGGAAAATAGTTGGTTAGCCTTCCGCTGGAGGTCCAGCCAACAGACTCCGAGGGCGATGTAAGGCCGAGGGGCAGGCCAAGATCGATGGAGTTGCGACGAAGGGTGTTAGGTGCTGCGGTCGCCCTATGCGCAGAGGTAGGACCGATTCGGTCGACGCTTGAGGAGATCGCCTCTCGTTCTGGTGCCTCACGTGCTTCTATCTACCGTAACTGGCCAGACCGTACTACTTTGCTTGAGGAGGCCCTGAAGGACAGCTTCAACCAGCTCGTGGCCAGACCGCCATATAGTGAGGACGACCCCCAATCCGTTCTCACCTCCTGTTACTTGGTGGTCTCGGCAATAACGAGCCATGACGTGGGCCGTGCGATGATGCGGATAGTGATGGAGCCAACCGATCCCGAGATAGCGGACAGACTGACTCGTCCTTTTTATCAATTGCTCCACTCGCCGTACGTCGCAGCCCTGGAACGGTGCCAGACGAAGGGTCTCCTAAGAGCGGATCTCTCGGTCGAGACTCTGTGTTGGATCGGGATCTCCCAGGGATTGTTCCACGTTGCAGTGCTCCACTCCAGCTTCAGCAGTGAGTCGGCGGTGGAGCTGGCAGAGACCGTGGCCCTTGGCGTCAAGTGTCGGCCACGGCGAGACGAAGACCCAGCTGAACCTATGACCTCTTGACCGAGTTGCGTAACGATTTCGAGTTGACGCCGAGTTGATGGATGACTCGACTACTGGTGATGTCCGGGTCGTCCTGGCGCTTGTCGATGAGCATTTTGACGGCCCGTTCCTTCGGCTCAACTGGGTCTCGCATCCGCGACAAAAAGTTTGCCTTTCTCGAACCATTTATGCCGAAGGACCCCGAAATTGGCACTCCAAGGCCGTCGGACGTAACTGGCACAAGTGCACGTGCTCAAGCGAAGACGGACGGCGATCGATTCGTTGACAAATTTATCCCTGCTGAGGTGCGATGTAACCCCCAGGCCGTCCGCTCGTCGGTTCAACTTCTTGCCGTTGATCTATTTACGCTTCCTACTTGCCATTTGGACAGAGGGAGGTTCCGATTCCTCTTTGCCACGGCGATCTAAGAGTGGGTTGAGCCGTTATCTGCCATCGCGCCATCCTTGACATAGACCTCCGCCACCGACTTCAGAATTGAAGTGGATCGGTTGGCCTTGTCACCTGTCTGGCTCAACTACTGGAAACTGTGCCGCCAGACGTCCACCTTCCGGATTTGCCTCGTCTGCATCATCCTCATGGTTGCCGTGTGCTCCGGCCAAGGCGACGCGCCACGGCTGGGTGCTTGTGACGAGGAAGTGTTCCTCTGCGAGTCTCTCTGCGACATCGGCATCTCCGTTGATAATCGCTTCGACTAGCGCCTTGTGTTGTTGTAGCGCACGATCGTGCAGTTCGGAGGAGTAAGGGTGAGAGGTAAAACCGAGATTTGCAGCCGTTGCGAGCTCCTTATTCAGCGGGATCAGGTATGAGTTCTTCGTGGCTTTCGTTACTGCATCGTGAAGTGAATGGTCTGCTCGTCTGGATTCCGCAGATGAGGTTGAAGACGCATACGCTTGAAGTGCAGCGGACATCTTGAGACAATCATCTTCATCGCGGCGGCGAGCTGCGGTCCTGGCGATCATCTGCTGGACAAGGTTTCTGTAGTCGAGCATCGCTTCGAGCTGTTCCCAGATTGGACCAAGAGCTCTAAGAACGGCAGCGGACTCGATTGATCGAGGGCGAAGTTTGCGAACAAACGTTCCACCTTGGCGGCCACGGTGTGCTTCAAGGACACCAAGGGCCGAAAGGCGACTGATGGCCTGTCGAAGTGTGGTGCGACTTACATCGAGGATGCTCGTGAGTTCACGTTCTGAGGGCAGTCTGTCTCCCGGGTAGAGAATGCCGACAGCTATCGCAGCAAGAATGCGATCGGCTATCTGCTCGGGCGCCGTCTGGAGCCGGAGCGATCCAGCAATGTCATTGGTGGCAAGGACGGGGTATTCCGCGCTGACGTTTAGTCGATCTTCCATTCTTATTTACACCATATCGCGAGTTCCATTAGAACAAAGAAAAGATTGGCGACAGTGAGAGTAGGTGCCATCTAAAACGGTTGACTGGCGTGGCTGACGACGGACAATTGAGATTCGCATGAAGGGCCTCTTTTTGCGATCTGTTCAGGGCCATCCGACCACGAATCCATACAGCGCAGTCGCCCCAGTCTTGAGCGCCCAATATCTGTCTCCGTAGGACCAGTGCCACCACTCGGTAGGATAATTAACCAGGCCAGCTCCGGCCAGAGCACTACACAATATTTCTCGATTCGATCTTGCCACTTCGGTGATGTCCTTAGATGCCGTGTAGCACCGACCCCCACTTTCCTCCGGCGAATCATTTATCTTCGTCCCCATATCGAGCTCCTCTCCGGTCTCACTAACCAGCGTTAGGTCGATAGCTGCACCGGTGCAGTGTGGAGGGAGGTCAAAGGGCGGGGCTACAAATCGACTCGCCAATGAGTGGAGCTCATCGTCTGTTTTGTCAGGGTATTCAAGGCGCAGAGTCGACTCATACTCGCTGAAATACTTTATCTGAAGCGCTTTGGGTCGATATCCCTCGACAACGAGAATGCGTAACCCGTGAGGAAGAGTCTCAGCGGCGCGGCTTAAGCGCTCGGCCAAACCAACCCGTACGTAGCGGTACAGTCCTGCTTTGTCGGCGAGTCTGTCGTCAAAGCTGAGCCTTTGGCTGAGTCCTAGATCGACTAGCGGTTCCCCGCACTCATCAACCCGGATTCCCGTGACCGCAGAATCGTCCATGAGGATCTCCGCGCCTCTGGCTTGAAGCTCGTGAAGTCTCACATCTTTCCTTCTCATTGATAATTGGTGGGTCCTCTAACGAGTGGGATCGAATGGACGGAGTTCCAATGGGATCTTGCCACTGACGATTTGGCTCGCCAACAGCCGTCCCGTAGCAGGCCCAAGGGTGATTCCCCACATTCCATGACCTCCGGCGATGAAGACCCCAGGGGTCTTGCTCTCGCCAATGAGTGGCATTCCGTCCGCGGTCACCGGTCGTGGACCCACCCATTCGTCAACCGTACTCGCCCAGTCCACACCTTCTAGTAGTGGGATGGCAGAGCGCTTTAGCGATGCCAATCTCGACGGATCGAGACGGAAGTCTGGCTTTCTGAACTCCATGGTTCCTGCAACCCGCAGGGAACTGGCTCCCATCGGGGTGCATGCAACCCGCACCGCAGGGAAGTAGATAGGGTATGGAACGGTTCCAGTGGTGTTGACGAGGAAGGAGTATCCCCGGCCCGCCTGCACTGGCATCCGTACTCCGAGCGGTTTGGCGAGCCTGCTTATCCAGGCACCGGTGGCGAGGACAACCGCATCCGATGAGATTGTCTCACCCTTAGTTGTGGTGACATGTAGGGTACCTCTATCCCGGCGGATCGAAGCAATCTCTTTGTCGACAATTGTGGTGGCCCCGCGCTCGGCGACCGAGGCACCCAGTTTCGTTGTGAAAGATCCCGGATCGATATAAGACTGCCCGTCGATCCGGATCCCGAAGTCTACTTCGGATGAGAGCTGAGGCAGATTTGCTCGAAGATCTCGGCCGTCCAAAATGGTGGTTTCAACCGGCTGTCCCGCCTGACGGATCATATCCAGTTCATTGAGCAGATCCCGGGCTTGATCGCGTTGTTTGAATGCGGCCATAATTGGGGCACTCTTCAGTTCGAGGCTATTTCCGGAAGAAGTGAGGGTTTGGTATGCGTCGAGTGCTTGGTTGTTGAGGGGTATGTACGCACTCATCGCTTTTTGCCACTCCCGCTCGGTGCAGCGTCTGGCAAATTTCAACAAGAAGCTCGCCAACGAGAGATCTAAAGAGGGAGGAACATACAGAGGCGCATCGGAACGGAGTAACGATCTGAGGCCGTATCGCAAGACGCTCGGTTCGGGAAGTGGAGTGGTCAGACCAGGTGAAACCCAGCCCGCGTTACCCCAGGATGACCCCGCTGCTACCCCCTTCCTGTCAAGTACCGTCACCTGGACGCCTTGTTCCTGTAGGAACCATGCAACAGACAATCCGACCATGCCGGCGCCCACCACCGTGACGTGTTTCGGGGGTGTGTCAGGCATCGCTCGCCTCCTCGGTTGTAAGACTGCCTTGGTCTGTTCCGCCTACAGGTGTGCCGGTGTTGGAAAGTTCGGAGAGTCGACGCCTATTTATTGCGTAGTATGCGACCGAGATGGCGACGATCACGAAGGTGACGATGAGGTCTCGCTTCACCTGCTGGCTCAGGGCAATTGCTACGCCAACTATTGCAACCAGCGGTGGAATCGGCCAGATTGGCATGCGGAATGTCCGCTCGAGACCCTTGTCTCGAACGCGCGATACCAGAGCTGAGACTGCAACGAGGAGATATATCACGACGATGACAACGCCGGTGAAGGTGATGAGGTTGTTGAGTGAGGTGAAGATCGACAGAATCCCGTTACCTGCGAATAGCACCAGGAAGCCGTAGGTTGGAACCTGGGTGCGCGGACTTATATGGGTGAAAAACTTGTTCAAAGGGCCTGGCCACATATGATCTCGCCCAGAGGCATAATAGATGCGTGCGTATGCCAAGTTGCCCGCAAGTCCGGTGTCGAACATGGCAATGACGACACCGATCAGCAGTATCTTTGCACCAGTAGCACCCATAACCTGTTCGGCTATGAGTGATAACGGGGCGCTATTGGCAGTTACGGCACCGAGATTCTTGATTGCGAATGTTGCACCGATGACGGCCGCCAACTCGACCACGATGGCTATTGCGGCTGCAAGGACGACAGCTCTTGGAAGTGATCTCCTCGCATTTGACGACTCTTCGGCGAAGTAAAGCGGCCAATCATATCCGTTGTAAGCGAACAGCGCTGGCACGACGGCGACCAAGATGCCGCCCATTCCGACCAAAGCAAGCACATTGCCGTGGCCAGTGGCTAGTACCGGGTGAGTGAGGGGATTGCCGGTTAGCGATGGATGGGCGAATGCGAAACCAGTGAAAACCAGGATCACCGCTAATTCCATAATGAGCATGATTGCAGTTACCCAACTCGTTGGTGAGACGCGTTCGAGCGAGAGCAAGGTCACCATGGCCATCATTGCAAAGGCGGTCCAGTTGACCGGAAGCGCTGGCACGAGAGAGTTGAGGTAGGTGGCTGATGCGACGAGGATTGAGGCAGTGACGACGATTCCAAGCACCAGAAATAGGACATTGGTGACGCCACCCCAGACCGGCCCGAGTGCCTTACGGACGATTGTGTAGGCACCTCCAGCTGATGGGAAGACCGATCCGACCTCAGCATAAGACAGTGCCATGCCGATGGCTATCAGACCTCCGATAATGAAGGCCCAGATGACCCCGGTACCTGCTGAAGCTAATCCGGCACCGTATACCAGGAAGACGGAGGTCGTAGGCGATATAGCCGCCACCGCAATAGCGAGCACATTAATGGGTTTCAAGGATCCTTTGGCGAGACCTTTTGGTCCGTCCCGTTCGCCGCTGTCACTGCCCTTTTGACCCAACATGTCTTCATCCTCCTTGGAGATGTGTCACCTAGACGGCAATGGTACATCTAAAAGGTATGGTGGGTATACCATAAACCAATGATTTTTTGTTTCGATTACTTTCGGCGCGAAACATCTATTCGGTGTGCATCTTCGACCATATGGAAAACGCCATCCTCGGAGACGTAGAGCTGATGAACAGGTGGTCCAACACTGCATTTCACGTCTTGATGTAATGGAACCATTGAGTCTGGCGGTGGAGCGGTCACCTGATATGGCGCCCTTTTTCGGATCGGCCCAATTGTCCTGTGGCCCCTCGCCTTGGCTGGAGCTTGGCGTAGGTGGCTAAAGCGTGGTCTGCATTTGTGAATGCGGTGGCGAACTCCGAACAATCGAAGTGGGAATGAAGACGACTACGGCAAGTTTCAGTGTGATAAATGTCGGAAGGTTAGCTTGCGTCCACCTACCAAACCTAGGTTGGGAGGCATTGCCGATATTCGTAGTTTTGAGTTAGCGGACCCGACACTGCTCTCGATCGTCCTAGGGTTCAGAATTGGCAGGTGTCGGGATGGAGATTTGAATGGTCTTTTGAATCGGTAGGCTCGGGACGACTTTGATTGACTCAAATTATAAGCCAGATTAGTTTGGGATTTGATAGCCGGATAGATGCAGTGCAGAGTGCTCAGAACTGCTTTGGAGACGATTGCCGATTGCCCCGGACCGGGGCGGGTGGGTACCGTTTGACCGGACCGACCGGTGGAGCGTCCAATCGTCGAGATGAAGCGGGTGCGAAAGATCTGGGCTGCGATGGTCGACTCATTCGGAGGGTTTAACTGAGTTGTTTTGTTTGACAAATGGGGCTATTTGCAAGTACTGCACGGACAAGAGCGACTCGTTGTCGATAAGACTTACCCGAGAGGATGGGTCGAATCCAGTCTTTTCTTTGAGATACACGGAAAGATACAGTTCTGCTCGATTACAGTCACAGGCTCGGATCCAACGTTCGGACCTGCTTGATCGTTCACCAACCCGAAGTAGAGCCAGCTGGGAGAGGTCGAGCTTTGTCGCCAGTTGGCCGAGTCCGACCTATTGTTTGCGTCCTCTCGCCAAAGTTGGGTTAGTTACTCGACCTCAGCATTATCGGAGCAATTAAAGTCCAGCTAGGCATAGGAGTCTGTTCAATGCAAAAACTTGGACTCCGTAAGTAGTTCCGGGGCCTTCTGAGTTCGAACTGCCTCGAGATCAAGTACTTACGGTCGCCTCCGTCGGAGAGAACATATTGCCCGACACCGTCTCTGTAACTGCGAGATGAACCTGGCTTCCGTCGAGAAGTGTCACCGTCGCCTTCAGAAGTGCCACCTGCACGCGGCCATTGACTTGTGAGACCGATGTGTCGAGCGGGCTTGAGTAGCCTTTGATACCTTGTCGAACTGCCCCGAGCTCGCTGAGGAGGTTAGCAGAGTAGGAGTTTGGCGGTGCAAGCGATGGGTCTGCTAAAGCACGAAGTAGCGCAAAGTACGCACCTTGTGCCGCTGCTGAGGCATCGAGCGCTGCTGGAGAGCTGTAAAAGCTGCCGGCTCCTGGTCCGATTACCGAGAGGTTGCCCAAAGGAGTGGGATTAGCTGCAAGAGTGTCTAGCGAACCGAGTTGACCTGGAGAGTAAGAGGTATAACTAGGGTTTGCCGTTGTGAGCTTCGGAACCTTGGTGGACTGGTAACCACCGACGAGCGTGGCTTGGACCACGTAACGTTGTGACGTCTCCCACAGGGCATCCAACGGCCAACAGGTAAAGAGGGCAAGTCCGGCGGGCAGGTTGGGAATGGCGTAGCTGTGACCCACCACTTCGTGAGATGTCACGACATACTTCAAGACTTGGCAGGCCGAATAGTAGAGAATGGCATCGCCGAATGAGAGGCTGGATATCCGGTGGAACCAGGTCACATCGTGTGCAGCAAAGACCGCCGTGCCGACCTGTCCTGGCTCCGGACTAACACTCACATGTCCGACTGCGTATGCGAGTGTGGACTGGAGCGTGCCCGGTTCTACCGGAGCTAACAGATGGATAGCCGGAATTTCCAGTAGGCCCTGTGCCCCGGCACACGAGACGGTGTTCGAGCGTGAAGTACCGGAAATCGGTTCAACCCGGGTCTCGATCCGCGCGATAGCCTGCGCGCCCTTACGTGAGGAGTGATTGAGGAATCCAACAACATTCGCCAACAGGAGGCCGGCGCCGACCAGACACACTAGACCCATAACTAAAAGCCACGATGGGCCAAAGGTCCGGTATCGCTTTGGCGCCGAATGGACTCCCACCGCTTCCCCCTAGCGCCATCGGATAGCGACGATACTCGAGTATCCAAATGGATTACCGGAGGCTGCCTGGACCCAAGCTTGAAAATAGACTGGCCGTTTCTGGTCATACTGATCCGTCACACGGAAAATGGCGACCCCCTGTCGATTGGTGAGGGCCACGATGGGGCTTTCACCCGGAACATGAGAGTTGATCGATGCCTCTCCGGGAATCAAAGTTGAGCTACCATAGACCACTTGCCCGAGTGCTATCTCTACGCCAGAGCGCCTTACGGTGGCACCAAATGGAGTCGTAAGCGCGACACTCAGAGTAGCAAAACTCCCTAGGTGATAGTTGGGCGTTGCGTAGTTGTAGGAGATCTCGGTGCCATAAGGCGCCGCAACGTAGGGCTTGCTTATCATTACCGAGGCAGGCTTCGCTGCTACCGCCTCCATCACGAAAGGTGAGGTTATTGCGGGCATCGATCCCTCGTTTGGTGCCGAGAGCGTGACCAATGCGCTCTGGTGCGGTGCGAGCCGACTCGGTCCTGAAGTTAGAGTCCAGAAACTCGTTGTCTGCCCAATTGAGTCAGCTGCGTAGTGCGGAACAATTGCGTTAGACGTTCGATTCGTAACCAGCAGAGCTGCTTGCCAGACACGCTGGTCTTGTCCGTTACTCCAGACACGTTGGACACTCAGGGTGAGTGGGGGCACCGTCAAAAGTGCACCGGCGACGCAGAAAACGGCTGGAAGCATGACGACCGGCGCAAAAAGCCGGATCCTACGGGATCTAACCACAGGAATTGGTGGGACCTCGGTCACTGCGAGCGCCACGAACCAAATCACAATTGGCGTCATCCAGTACTCCGCTAACGAGCGGGTCGACAGAATCAAGGGCAGTACGCCGAGAACTGGGGCCAACCGCCAGAGGCGGTCAAAGAACAAAACGTAGAGAATACCTAGTCCTATATAAGCGGTCACGGCTGCATAGGTGAAGAGCGAGAGGCTACCGCCGCCTATGCCAAGAAACGTCGGAAGGTCGATCAGACCTTGGCCGTAAGGTATCGCCTTCTGGATGAGCGGCGCAGCAATACCTAGAAGGAAGGCATGGGGATTCCAAATTAGGAACGGGAGGTTGATCAGCAGAAATGGCAATCCTGCGACCAAGGCGTAGCGAACCAATAGGGCCGTGGCCTTCTTGGCACCCACCTCCCGCCTTCGGTACTCCCACACACCGATCAAAAAGAACGGTGCCATGAACCAAGCGAGTTGCGATGTAGCTACTCCCAATCCGAGACAGAGTGCGCTTATCCAACCTTTGGCGTTCAACCCTCTAATCCCCGAGACCGAAAAGCCATTGCGAGCCACAACGATCATGGGGGCAAGCAGGAGTGTGGTCACTCCAGCGACCGCGTAGCCGAACAGAATCGGCAGCCCTACTACCACCACGATGACCAAAGGTCGCCACGCCTTTGGCGTAGACGACCAGCCAACGATAAGGGTGATCGTCATGCCCGCCAACATCGCGATAGGTTCAGCTTGAACCCCATGGGTGAGAGCGTAGAACGGCAGAAGAAACAGGATTGGGAATGCTGGATACCCGAAAGTGGTGACAAGACCGCCGTTTAGAAGGTAGGTGGCATATTGAATTGGGACGTGTAGCGAGATCATCGAGCCGAGAAGGTTCAATCCGTATGGGTCTCTCCCGTGCAATAGTGCCGAAGTGGCCCCTTGGAGAAGCGCAGCCTCATCCGTGCCATAAGAGGAGTTGGCGTGGAGATTAGCCATTCCCCAGACGCCGATGACAAACACGCCTAGAGCCAGTATCCCGAGATCGAGACGGTCGAGCGCTTTGTCTGAACGCAGAGCGAGGGCAGCCGAGAGACCTACGATCGAAAGCAGCGAGATGATTACCGAAGCTACTCCGATAGCCGGCGAGGCGAAGAATGAACCCCAAGCATTGAATGCAGGCCCGAGCAGACCTATGCAGGCCAGTGCCATCAGTACACGTCGAACCGGTATGGCACCCGCCAATGCTTGATGGTGCGACTCGGGTGGGACAGTGTCTTCCAGACCCGGTAAAGCTATCGGCGGGGGACTCGCAAGCCGCTCCGGCCGAGGTGACGTCAACACCATTAGCGAACTAGGCTAACTTGCTGTTCAATCGCCGCCGACGTGAAGCGATTACCGCTCCGCCGAGAGATGCAACTCCGGCTAGGCCGAGACCGCCCGCGATGACTGACTCGCCTAAGAGTGGTTTCCCGGTCGAAACTGATGTAGGTACAACGCCTTTGCTAGGCAAGGCGGGTGCAACCACGAGTGTCGGATCCTGGGTGAGCGAGATCACGATCTTCCCAGCACTCACGGAGTATTTACCATTAAAGGGAACGAAGGTCCCGCCAGAGTAGATGTAAAGGACTGAATTGGCGGTGATGTCAGGATTTGCGATCGTAACTGTAACGGGACTTGCCAGCGACTGCCCGGAGAGAGATTGACCTGAGGAAGTAATAAAGGACACTGAGAAGCCGACTTCGGCTCCATTGACCGTCGTCGATAGGTTGGTTGGGGCCGACAAAACTATCTGAGCGCCCGATGGGAAATCTCCAGCCGGCACGGACGCGCTGACTTGGGAGGTTCCATCAGTCCCGGTAATCGTTCCGCCAACTGGGGATATCGGTTGGGACGCCACGACCTGAGAGAATCCACCAGGTGCGGGGTTTGGAGGTGTAGGGGGGCCATATCCGCCAGCAAAAGCCGCCCCACCAAGACCGAAAGTCACTAGAGCTACACCTACCACGCTTGAGCAAATGGTGAGATTTTTTAACCTAGACATGTTTCTGCAGAACCTTTCCAGTGATGGAAGATGTGAGTGTTACTGCACAAACATCGGATCAAAATGCAGTCAGCTTAAGATTGCAGCGGTGTTGGAACTGAATGTCTAGGGGGACCTTTTCCAACGGACTTCATGCAAGTAGGGCGAAACGGCTAATTTTTCTAAAGGCGTTGACGGTAGAGACGAAACGGCTAATTTGCTGATGTAGTAAGCAGGGGGACCTTCGGTAGGGGACGGGCGTTTAATCCCCCATGCTCCACCCCCATGC
>JABEUN010000055.1 GCA_013044385.1 Acidimicrobiaceae bacterium | reverse complement strand
CACACAAAATGGGCTACCTGTAGTCATAAGATTCCAACCCTACAGCACCAAAAGAGCAGGTGACGGAGCAGGGCTTACTTCGGAGAGGGGGAACTACGGCTTAGTAGCTGGAGGTTTAGTGGCCTGGGATTTTTCAACTGAACCCGAATTCGAGGAGAAACTCGCATGGATGAGAGAGTTCGTCCAGAATGAGATCATCCCATTGGAGACGCTACGGCTTGACCGTGATCAACTAATCAAGGTGATCGAACCCTTACAGGCTGAAGTGCGCAAACAGGGTTTGTGGGCAGCACATCTTCCACCTCAACTTGGGGGCGGCGGATTTGGTCAGCTCAAGCTAGGGCTTATGCACGAAATCCTCGGCCGATGTGGTTATGCTCCCGTGGTCTTCGGGAACAATGCTCCGGATTCAGGCAATGCGGAACTTCTTGCTATTGGCATGGAGAGTTCGCAAAATCACGAGCACAAGGTGAAGTGGCTCCAGCCACTACTGGACGGGAAGATCCGAAGCGGTTTTTCCATGACCGAACCTTCAGCGGGAGCGGATCCGACTCTAATCACCACACGGGCAGTGCGTGACGGCGACACTTGGATAATCAACGGCCACAAATGGTACACGACTAACGGTTCGATTGCAGACATCCTGATCGTGATGGCTGTGACCAACCCCGATGTGCACCGTTACCAAGGTTGCTCGATGATCGTCGTACCGAGCGATACCCCGGGGGTGGAGATAGTTCGGGAGGTATCCTCGATGGAGGATCCCGAGACGAAATTTGGCAGATTCGGCAACCACGCAGAGATCAAATATCACGACGTAAGAGTTCCCTACGACAACATCGTAGGGAGGGAAGGCGAGGGATTCCTTCTGGCCCAGAAGCGTCTTGGTCCCGGCAGAATACATCACTGCATGCGTTGGCTCGGACAGTCTCAGCGTGCCTTTGACATGATGTGTGAGAGGGCGGTATCGCGCTATACACACGGAAGCTATCTCGCTGAGAAGCAGACTGTCCAGAACTGGATCGCAGACTCCATGGCGGAGATGAGTGCGGCCCGCTTAATGACTCTTCATGCCGCATGGCGCATGGATCAAGTCGGTGCTGAGAATTCGCGGGTCGAGATAGCAATGATTAAGTATTACGGTGCCCAAGTCTTGTACAACGTTATCGACAGGGCCATACAGGTGCACGGTGGACTGGGATACTCCACCGATATGCCACTCGAGCACATGTATCGTGCGGCCAGAGCTGCCAGGATATATGACGGACCTGATGAAGTCCACAAAGTTACTGTGGCAAAGAGAGTTCTCAAGGGGTACGCGAGGGTTGACATACCGTCTGAACACATTCCAACCCGAACCGAGCAGGCCAGGAGAAAATTTGCCGACCTCCTTGATGAGTTGGAGATCAGCTACTAGGAAGCTTTTGGCACATATGTCAGAGCCTTGAATTTGGTGCACCCACTCTAGGATCGCCGACTCTGGAAGTAGTTGTGGTCATTCATGCGAGTGCGAATCCTTTATCCGGATCTAGCCTGTATAAGGACCTTGGAGACTGGAGTGGCTCAGGATTCATTCCATCAGTCAGGTTGATCGCCCGTTGACGGAGTTGGAGAGGTTCTCAGAAGCGATGAGCAGAAGATGCTTGATGACGGTACATGCACACCCCGATGACGAGTCCTCAAAAGGGGCTGGTACGGTCGCGCTCTATTCAGCAATGGGCTATAGGTCCGTTCTGGTATGCGCGACGGGAGGCGAGGAAGGCGACATAATAAATCCCGTAATGGATGTCGATGAGGTGAGGGCCGATCTTGCCAAGGTCAGAGCACAGGAGCTGTCCGAAGCCACCTCAATCATCGGCTACACAGATGTGGAGATGCTCGGTTACCGGGATTCGGGCATGCCTGATTCGGAAGCAAATTCTCGTCCTGAGGCATTCTGGAACGTCGATGTTGAAGATTCTTCCAGAAAGTTGGTGTCGCTAATCAGGCACTATAGGCCGGATGTACTTATAACCTACGGTGAAGATCAGTCGAGGTATCCTCATCCTGATCACCTGCGTGTCCACGATATTTCTGTAATGGCCTTCAACTATGCCGCAGATCCCGACTACCATCCCGAATTGGGCACCGCACATGCGGTGTCAAAGCTTTACTACTCGTTGTGGGCGGCCAAAAGGGTCACCGCACTTCACCAACGCTTTGTCGAAGTCGGTTTGGAATCGCCATTTACTGAAGAAGTGCTGGCAAGAGAGGGACAGGATAGCCTGATTACTACCTCGATCGATGTAGGTGCTTACATAGATCGACGACTGAAGGCGTTGCTAGCTCACCGAACACAGATTGAACCAGATTCGAAGTGGTGGTTCGGGCTCGATGCGGACGACCAGAGAATTGCGTATCCATACGAAGACTTTCAGCTGGCTAGGACTCGAATACCTGACTACGAACCGGTCATGGAGACGGATCTGTTTGCTGGCCTGCCATAGTGGGTTTGACTCCGTCCGTCGTGGCCGTGCCAACTAGGAAGGCTACGATACAGTGGTCGGGTGCAATTGTTAGCTTCCAAGGAGTTCTAAATGGGTAAGTGGCTGTCGCAGGAGTGGATAGACGATACCAAGGCGTTGGGCGGAGATATGCCGGTGAGGCCCGGTCTTGGCGCGAAGATTAACTATCTGGTCACCGATGGGCCCGAAGGTGACGCACAGTACTTTTGGGTAGTGGAGGATGGAAGGCTGTCAGACGCCGGTTTAGGGGAGTTAGAAGGTGCGGAACTTCAGATGACCATGACCTACGAAGACGCTAGATCGATTCAGACAGGTTCACTTGATGCCAATACAGCCTTTATGCAGGGCAAGCTGAAGGTTACAGGTAGTGATATGAGCAAGCTTCTCCAGCTACTTCCAATCACCTCGTCGCCGGAGTATCGTACTTTGGAGACGAAGTTGGCTGAGCTTACCGAGTTTTGACAACGCTCGTCGGTAGCGTTCGGTTCTTAGTCGTTTCGGCGGCGGAAGTCCGGTGATCTGTGCGCGTGGCAAATGACCTCTTGAGACAGTAACCACGTGACTAGGGCTGACAGAGTGTGGATCGGCCCTTACGCGAAGCGGTCGTTCTAGCCGAGTTGAATGACTAAAAATCTGGATGGAGCTGCCACGGTGGCAACTCATGTGGTGTTGAAACCTCAGACTAAATCTCTGATGAATTAAAGTTGATCGCGTGCTATTTGGTACTGGCGAAGCTAGGAGGAAGCCGAACCAAAGGTCGATTTAGTTGCCCGCAGCAGGCGCAACGACGACACTAGGGCCCAGGTTTCGAATTTGGCTCCATGAAAAATGGCCCTTCCCACTGCCACTTGGCACGCCTAAGCCTCACAGCGTACCGATCCGAGGTATGGCAAACAGAGACGGGATAGCGGCAAATGGAGCACTAAGGCTCCTAACCGCAAGAATGAGAATCCCTTGAGATCGGTGTCCCGTCAGTTTATCGGCGTACAGCGGCGTGGGAGTGGCGAGGACCCGGAATCCAAGCTGTGAAAATGACGACCTAAACGCCAGCGCAGTCACGTGTACGGTTCTGAGAACTGTAATTGCAATTCGGAACTAAATGGCATCGACCTTGTTGTGTTCTGGCGGAGTCAGATAGTGGGATCGTCGTGTAGAACATGAGGTCCAACTGTTGCAACCGCTTTTGGGGCATCTAGGGGATTTAGTGATTGGAGAGACCTGGGCTGGACCGGCAGTCCCAGCGAGGCCGAGTTCATCGCTACGGATCAATTGGCTCAGTTCAATTATGTGATCGGAGAGCATCTTTTATCTGGCTCGGATATCAGCCGTTTCTGAGCAGACTGACGAACCCTGACAACTAGGTGGCGACCAGCAGGACACGGGCCGACCGCCAGATAGTTGACGAGGTTCATACTGGTCGCAGCTGCAAGTATTGTGCTCATTTTGTGATCATTGATGTGTCGTTGTGGCTTAATGTGTTCGACGACTCACGTAAATTGTCCTGAGGAAGCCAGAGCGAGAGCAACCCGCTTCATCTAGGTTCACCCGCTTCGACGTGACTTCAGGGCCGAGGTTCAATGTGGTCGACAATTGTCACGCAGTTCCCGGTAGCCGATAATTCGGATACCAAGCTTGTCGAACATTGACCTGATCTGAGTCACCCGATTGATGACGCCGTGGAACGATACGTAACGGGGCCAGTCTGACATAAGCGCTCTGAGTTCTCGGGTGTCAGGCGCTACTCTAAAGCTGATCTCGTTTACTCCCTCTACAAGTTGTGAGGCGGCCTCCTCGAGTGCCTCTTCCGGGTTGGCAATCCTCGCCCAGCTACCGCTCCACAGATCAATGGAGTGATCGATAACGGTGACACCGGCATCGACTGCGAGGGCGTAAGCAGGGAAGCCCAGCTTTGCTTCACACTGCTCTTTGGTGATCTTGAGTGGTAACTTGAATTCGAGTGCCAGATCAACCAGGATGTCAAAGAATTCAGGTCTACCGATCATGGCATCGTTCCAGCAGGCAATATGGCTTAGGTCGAATCCCCAAATGATCGAACGTTCGATCTGGGCCCGTACCTCCCTCTTGGTCTCGTCTATGTCTGCGTGTTCCCAGAAATCCTCGTATGATCCTGCAAAACCGCCATGTCCCGCGACTAGGGATGGGGAGTAAGTGATCGGGGCCATAACAAAGATAGGATGTTCGGATGAGACGACTAAGTCGATACCGACGTCATCGCCTCGATACGAAGAGCCAGCACCCCTAGACCATGGACCAGGTATTACTAGGCGTGAGGAGGTGGCTAATCCGGACCTGAGTGCATCAAAGCAACCAATTGTTGTCGAGTTAGAAAAGCCGAGATGGGTCACAGTTAGTATCACGGAACGATCTTCGCCCTGCGAACTGGTTTTAGTGAACAGCCGTGAATTTGACACACCGCTCCTACTGGTAAAGGATCAGATCTCTTAACGAGCTTGATTCGATCTTAGGTCGATCTGCCTCAAGGCGAAGTGGTCTGGAATGCGGCTGGTTGATTTCTAGTAAACTTCCGGCTCAGGCTCCTTTTGCCACCGAGTTGGAAGCGTACATGGCCGCCCTAGCCCTTCTCACTCCGTTGATCCCGATCCGCCGAGTGCGTTCATCCAGTTTCCTGTAGGTCACTACCTCAGCACCATCACTGGATTCCTCGATTATTCGCAACTGCTTTACCGTCATGCAC
The DNA here is from genome assembly GCA_013044385.1 of Acidimicrobiaceae bacterium. Lineage (GTDB taxonomy): Bacteria > Actinomycetota > Acidimicrobiia > Acidimicrobiales > Acidimicrobiaceae > JABEUN01. The sequence continues at coordinate 34,212 of JABEUN010000055.1, read as the reverse complement.
TAACTATTACCTGCACCTGTGACAGAACTGTTGTGGTCCAAATCGAGCAACACGATGGACTTTCGGTGACCAACCCCGAGAGCGGAATCGATCTACTGATCAGACCGATTGAGTTCGTCTGAGTCTAAGGCGTTGCCTTGGTCGAGCCTGGGAACAATCGCACGCTTGATGCCACCCGGGTGTACTGGCTTGCCAAATGCCTCGTCGATCATTCTGCCCACAGCGGCGCCGTCAACCGTCTCCGACTCCAAAAGAGAGTGAGCCACCTTCTTTAGACCTTCCTTGTGCAGGACAAGGAGTTCGGTGGCACGCTCCTCCTGCTCTCGAAGAATTCTCTCGACCTCTTCGTCGATCACCCTTGAGGTATCTTCCGAGTAGTCCCTAGAGTGCATCAGGTCCTCGCCCAGGAATACCATTCCTTGGGAGCCCCATGCCATTGGACCAATTCGGTCTGACATGCCCCACTCTCGCACCATTTTGCGCGCTAGTTCGGTATTGCCGACGAGGTCGTTGTTCGCACCAGTCGATAGGTCACCATAGATGATGAGTTCAGCGACTCGCCCACCCATCCTCACCGCAAGGCTGTCCTCGATGTACTCACGGGGGTAGATGTGCCTCTCTTGAAGTGGGAGCTGTTGGGTGACCCCTAATGCCATTCCAGTAGGAAGGATGGTTACCTTGTGAACTGGGTCGGCATAGGGGAGGATATAGGCAAGCACCGCGTGTCCGCCTTCGTGGTATGCCACCCTCTCTTTTTCTTCGTCCGACAGCACCATGGAATCGCGACTCTGTCCCATTAGCACGCGATCTCGCGCAGCTTCGAAGTCTGCCATTGCGATCTCCGCTGAACCACGTCGAACAGCGTGGAGAGCGGCTTCGTTGACGAGATTCTCAAGGTCGGCACCCGACATGCCAGGTGTGCCGCGGGCGACTATCTCAAGATCGACATCTTCGCCGATCTTCTTGCCTCGGCAGTGCACTTTCAGTATCGGCAGGCGCTCCTCAAGGTCGGGCAATGGAACCACAACCTGTCGATCGAACCGACCAGGCCGCAGCAGTGCCGGGTCGAGGATGTCGGGTCGGTTGGTCGCTGCCATGATCACGACTCCCTCGGCGGTATCGAAACCGTCCATTTCGGAGAGCATCTGGTTCAGTGTCTGCTCACGCTCGTCGTGACCGCCACCAAGGCCGGCCCCACGCTTTCTTCCGATTGAGTCGATCTCGTCGATGAAGATGATGGCCGGAGCCTGCTTGCGAGCGGTCTGGAAGAGATCACGAACTCGTGAGGCACCCACACCAACGAACATTTCCATGAAGTCTGATCCGCTTACCGATAGGAATGGCACCCCTGCCTCGCCGGCAACGGCCCTTGCGAGAAGGGTCTTACCAGTTCCGGGAGGTCCTACGAGTAGAACGCCTTTTGGTATATGCGCTCCGATCTCTTTGAAGCGGCCAGGATTCCTCAAGAAGTCAACGACTTCTTTGATCTCCTTTTTTACGGAGTTGTAGCCGGCAACATCGTCAAAAGTTGTTTTGGGGCGCTCGCTGGAATATACGCGGGCTCTCGACTTTCCGATGGACATAATGCCAGACATCTGACCCTGAGCCCTACGGTTGAACCAGATCAACACTGCAAGGAAAAGTCCAACCGGTAGTAGGTAAAAGAGGAGCGAATTCAGTAGACCCTGCTGTGGCGTGATGAACTTGAGGTCGGGGACCCCCTTTTCGAGGGTCTGAACATCACTGCTGACAAGCGGTTGAGGGCCAGAGACGGAATAGGTAGCACCGTTGGTGAGGTTTCCGGTGATCAGGCCGGTCGAATTGTCAACAGTTGCACTGGCCACCTGCTGAGAATTGACATCCTTCAGGAAGGTGTTGTAGTTCAGCTGTTGCTGGGCGGGCTTGGAGAATAGTACCGAGTAGAGCAGGCCGACCCCAAGTGTTATAACTAGTACTGCAACAATCCACCGCCAAGATTGGTCTGGTGAACTCTGGGGCTTGCTTGCCTTACCCGGGCGTAGATCTGGCGCTTGACGACTCATTCCGCCAATGCTAGGCGAACTGAGGAAATAAGCGTTTGAATCGACGTATAGTCCCAGCAAAGTCCAAGGTTCGGCGTGAATTGTGATTTGCCTTGCAGTTAGGCGTGTTGGCTATCGAACTAGTTTGAGGTAGTGGATAATCACGATGAACCAATGCATGAGGTGACGCCGCACGGGGATAGCCCCGAGGAAGGTCAAGGATCTGGCACCGGCGACGCGGTGTTGGGGCGGGCCGTGGCAATAAAGGTGCCAGTTCTAGTGCCCGTGCTTATTTTCGCTTTGGCGATTGTCGGCTCGTTGATAGGTCTTGACTTGGCGTCGTACGTTTCCGGATCGTCGAGTTCTATTGCGACGAGCAACTTATCTGCGGTGGAACTTTTTGGAGACCTCGCGGGGCTGTGGGTCGTGCTCCTCGGGGGCAGCTACTTCTGCAGTAGGCATTGGGGAACTGGATCGCTTAAGAAGGATTTGGGCCTCTACTTTCGTGCCTCGGATGTGATTGTGGGGTCAATTGTTGGTGTCGCAGGACAACTACTTCTGGTCCCCTTGATCTATCTCATCTATCAGACTCTTACTGGAAGCTCGATCCGAAATCTGTCGGCACCAGCCCAGAATCTAGTTAATGCGGGTCAAGGTGCGAGTACTGTCCTGGTGGGCTTTCTCATCGTAATTGGGGCGCCATTGGTGGAGGAGATATTCTTTAGGGGCTTGGTGCTTCGCAGTCTGCTAGGACGGACATCCGCTTTCGGCGGCCGCGCTTCGACATTTGTCGCCGTAGTGGGTAGCGCCCTCCTCTTTACAGTTGCCCACCTAGAGGGTCTCCAGAGTTTTGGCCTCTTTGCCCTTGGTCTAATCCTCGGCTACATGGCCGCAAGGTCGGGCCGGATCGGGGCAACTGTCTTTGCCCACGCAAGCTTCAATTTGGTGAGTTTCGTTGCTCTAGTTCATCGCTGAGTAGACTCTGCTGCTCGTTATTGGTCGGGTGAATTGCCGGGTCATCTTGTTCAAAGGCGTCTGAACTTAAATTGAAGATAAGAACATCCTAAAGAGATTGTCATTCTGTGCCGATGCTTAATCCGGTTCCGTACATGGGTGGATCGGAACGTGGGGCTTTGGGAGTGAGGCATCAATATGAGGTGCTCGGTATGCAACGAATCAACGGTGGTCGAGGTTCGTCTCGTGGTAAATTCGCACGTCGTCGTGATGAAGAGCTGCTCTATCTGCGATAGTAGGAGTTGGACCAAAGACGGCGTGGAGATGGCTGTTACCGGCATTCTTGAGGCGGCTTCCAAGCGCTAGCTACCCCAGGGTCATCCCCTTATAACTACCTCTGGTAAGGTGAACCACGAAGGTCTGACCTTCAAGGTCGTGACTGCTTTAGGGGGGTTGTGTCGGTTCTGACGACGGAAAGGATCTCTGCTGTAGAGGGAGATCCAGAAATTGCGGAGGTCCATAACCACTTCGATTGGTGGTGGCTGGTCCCGGTTCTGATATCTGTATTCGTATTTATCCAGCTGGATCCCAAGTTACTATTTGCGAATACCACAACGGCTGGTGGCGATACGGGTGCCCATTTCATGGTGCCCTACTTTGTAGAGCACAACCTCTTGCCGCACTTAAGGATTACTGGCTGGTCTCCTCAATGGTACGACGGATATCCGATCCTCACATTCTACTTTCCCCTGCCAAGCCTGCTTGTAGCACTCTTGAACACCGTGCTCTCCTATGGAGTGGCGTTCAAGTTGGTTACCGTGTCGGGCTCATTGATGTTGCCCTTTGCCGTCTTTGCACTTGCCAAGGCCGGTCGTCTGTCGAGTCCCCTTTCGGCTGTTCTCTCAATTTTCTCCCTTGAGTACCTCCTCAATACCAGCTACACCATTGACGGCGGAAATATAGCGTCCACGCTTGCAGGGGAGTTCTCATTTTCGCTCTCCTTATCTATCGGCCTTTTCTTCGTCGCCGTGGTCATGCGTGGCCTAAGTAGCAGGCGCCGCTCGGTCCTAGCCGGCGTGCTCTATGGACTCTGTGCGCTTGCACACATACTGCCGGCAATCTTCGTCGCCGCTTTCGCCTTGATCTATGTATTGGTTCGAAGGGATGGCAGGGAATTCCTCCGTCTAGCGATCGTCGGAGTTATAGGCATTGGGGTGATCGCGTTTTGGATCGTACCGTTTGCTGCCTTTCTCCAATACTCATCGTCGATGGGATGGGAGAAGGTCACTCAATACAGCCTCAATCTTCTTCCTACGACCCTAATGCCATGGATCCTGCTTGCACTCGTGGGAGTCGTCTGGTCGATTGCAAAAAAGAGTTGGTTCGGGATTACCTTGTCACTGGGTGCGGTTCTGAGCGCCTTGGCGTTCATAATTATGCCCAACAGCGCAATCTATAATGCGAGAGCACTTCCATTCTGGACTTTATGTATCTATCTCCTCGCCGGAATTGGCGCATATGGACTGGTCAAAAGTGTCGTTTGGGCTGCCCAGCTTGCCTTGATAGGGCAGAAGTATTCAAGTGGCGCGTTACTTGAGGACGGGTTGCGAGGCGGTGTTTTAGATGCCTCCAGTGCTGGTTCTTATCTGGCACCTCCGACACAGGTTGGTCAAAGTTATTCATATGACGATATCGACGATTCCTACTCTCATGACGTGCCGAGCACCGTTTCTGGACCGCCTGGGATTGGAACGATAACGGGTCGCTCCGAGTTGATCTTTCGAGTACTGTTCACCCTACTTGTCGCAATTATCGCAGTGGTTGGTATTGCATTTCCCTACTTCGGGACTCCTCAGTGGGCACCTGTTGCGAAGGTGTCTAGATCTTTCCTTCCTGACTGGGTCCAATGGAACTACTCCGGCTATGAGGGCAAGGCTGCTTGGCCCGAGTACTCGGCAATCATGGCTGCGATGAAAAATGTCGGAACCAACTACGGATGCGGTCGGGCGATGTGGGAGTACAACGCGGAGGAGAATGCCTTCGGTACCCCAATGGCTTTAATGCTCCTTCCGTATTGGACCAACAACTGCATCGACTCGATGGAGGGGCTTTTCTTCGAGTCATCAGCAACTACGCCTTACCATTTTCTGAACCAGTCTGAACTCTCAGCTGCACCGTCAGACGCGATGTCGGGATTGCCATATGCCGGACTCAATGTGCCTTTGGGAGTAGAGCACCTCCAGATGCTTGGGGTTCGCTACTTCATGGCCTATACCCCAGCAGTAGTGTCGGCGGCGAATTCTGACCCGAATCTGAAACTGATAAGGCAGGTAGGACCAGCTGGACCGGCTGCTTCGTCTATTGCAAATACCCGTGTCTGGAACATCTACTTAGTGAAGAATTCGGCTCAGGTGGCTCCGCTGAAGTATCTACCAGCGGTACTGAGCCCTAATTCGAATTCAAGAGTCGCTTGGCTCAACAGCTCGGTGGCTTGGTATCAGAACCCGGCCGAGTGGCAAGTATTGCGTGCGGCGTCTGGACCTGCGAATTGGCCGCGGGTCTCCCCGAAGTCTGTCAAGGCACCCGAGATACCCTTGCCAAGCAATACTGTCTCAGCAATCAAAACCACAGCATCGACTATCACTTTCGACGTTTCGCGGGTCGGTGTTCCCGTATACGTCAAGACTTCCTACTTCCCTGACTGGAAAGTGCAAGGAGCATCTGGTCCTTATAGGGTCTCCCCTAACCTCATGGTCGTAGTCCCGACCACCACACACGTCCGCATGTATTACGGCGTATCGGCTGTGGAGAAGGTCTCGGACTTAATAACGATCGGAACGTTGGTGATCGTCGTGGGGTTCCTGATTCTACCGTTGCGTCCAAGGCGTCATCGGACCCCCGCTGTCGGAATGGAGCAATAAGTGAAAGATCCGTATCTCTGCCTGATAGGGTGAGGCGGGCGCGGTTGAGGTTTAGCTGCTACGCCATTGGGATGGTGTTCTGGCGCCGAGACGGCGGAGAATTCGTTGACCGGAAGGTCAGAGAGGTTCATTTGGAAGATGGATGGTTCGATCTTCAAGGCCTATGACATCAGAGGAATAGTCCCTGATGAGCTGAATACAGGTACTGCAAGGGCTATTGGTGCGGGCTTTGGTGCATTCATCGGTGGCGGCGACGTGGTTGTCGGGCAGGATATGCGCGAGACCAGTCCCGAGCTGGTGGCTGCTTTTGTAGAGGGCCTCAACTCTCAAGGAGTTGGTGTTGTAGAGATCGGACTTTGCTCAACGGACATGCTCTACTTCGCCTCCGGGGTCTTCGACCTACCTGGGGCAATGTTTACTGCGTCTCACAACCCGGCCCAGTACAACGGAATCAAGCTCTGCAACAGAGGGGCCGCTCCGATCAGTTCCGACAGCGGACTAAGTGAGATTCGCGAGCTGGCAATTGAGTTTTCCGAAGGTCGGTTAGCAATCTCGGGTTCGCTGACTCGTAACCGGAAAGAGGATATCCTCGATCGATTCGTAAGCCATGTCCACAGCTTCATCGACATCGATCACCTGCGGCCACTTTCTGTAGTGGCCGATACGGCAAACGGGATGGGCGGCCTAGTTGTGCCAGCCGCATTCGAGGCACTTCCATTCAAATTGAAGGTCCTTTACCCGGAGTTGGACGGTAGTTTTCCCAACCACCCGGCGGATCCGATCCAGCCCGAGAATCTAGTTGATCTCAAGGCGACGGTGCTTGCAGAACGGGCGGACGTGGGGTTGGCCTTCGATGGAGATGCCGACAGAGTGTTCCTTGTCGATGACAAGTCGGCTCCTCTATCTGGGTCACTGACCACCTCATTGGTAGCCAAGGCATTACTGGATCGCAACCCCGGATCAACTGTTTTATACAACCTGATCTGTTCGAAAGCCGTTCCGGAGCTGATCACAAAGGCAAAAGGTAAGCCCGTAAGGACGAGAGTCGGACACAGCTTCATCAAAGCAAGAATGGCTGAGACAGGTGCGGTCTTTGGCGGCGAGCACTCCGGTCACTACTACTTCAGGGACAACTACCGTGCCGATAGCGGCATGATTGCCGCACTCACAGTACTTCAGGTGGTCTCCAATTCGGATGTTCCCTTGTCGAAACTGAGAGAACCTCTTGAGTTGTACTCCGATTCCGGTGAGGTGAACACCAAGGTAAGGGATTCCGGTAAGGTGATCGCCTTTATCGAGAACGCGTATCGCGACAGGGGTGAAATGGATCGTCTGGACGGATTGACTGTGGACCTTGGTGACTGGTGGTTCAACGTCAGACCGTCTAATACTGAGCCGCTTCTACGTCTCAACTTGGAAGCAAGGAACTCAGTGGAAGTAGCGTCGAAGCTGTCCGAAGTGCTAGCGGTCATATCTAAAGCCGATTCGGGGAGTGAAGCGAAGTGATTTCCAAAGAACTGTTCGAGATTCTGGCGTGCCCAGTAGACAAGGGTCCCCTTTGGGACTTCCAAGAGCAGGGTTTTCTATACAACCCTAGGCTTCGACGTAAGTATCCGATCGAGGACGGGATCCCGGTATTGCTGGCTGACTCGGCTATTGTGCTCGACGAATCCGAAGCGGCGGAACTCGATCGACTGCATAGCGAGCTTGGTCATTTGTAGTCAATTCTTGAGTTACCCTCATTAATCGCAAAACCTAGGCAATCGATCGTGTTTGGTCCTAGCATATTGGATGCTCTCGGATCTGACCAGTACAATGACGAGTTCCATCCGGTATCTTGATTGCCGATCAAAATAGTTCCCAGAGAGGTGAGCTTGAGTAGCAAAGTCGACAGTTTGGACATCTGGGGAGCGACCGCGTCACTGCCTGAGCAGGTTGCACAGGCAGAGATCCAGGCGAACGCGCTTGGTGGTTTGCCGAAGAGGCAGGAGGTCGAGAACATCGTCGTCCTGGGCATGGGTGGTAGCGGTATCGCAGGTGACGTTCTTATCGCAGCCGCCGCACCTTTCATGCCGGTCCCAGTGACGGTGGTCAAGAGCTATAACCTTCCCGCATTCGTATCGAATGGGACACTTGTATTTGCAATCTCCTTCTCCGGGGACACCGAGGAGACCCTCGAAGCAGCGCAACTGGCGCACGAGCAGGGCGCTTTTATAGTTGCCGTCACCACCGGGGGAGAGCTCGCGAAGTTCGCTGATGACTTTGCCATCCCGCTGCTCAGGGTGCCTATGGATATACCTCAGCCGCGAGCAGCTATTGGAGCATTATCTATCCCTCCGCTCGTCGTACTGGAAGACATTGGTCTTTTCCCAGGTGCAACTCACTGGATCGATCTAGCTACCGCTCAGCTGAGGCGGAGAAGAGATCAACTTTTAATAGAGGGCAATGCGATCCAGCGACTGGCCGAAGAGTTGACCAATAAGGTTCCCATAATGCACTCTGCGGGATCGATAGGTTTCGCTGCTGCGCAGCGTTGGAAAACCCAGATCAACGAGAACGTAAAGTCGCCAGCGTTCTACTCTGTCTACCCAGAGAACTGCCATAACGAGATCACGGGATGGGAGTCACTGACAGAGGTTACCGGTCGAGATTTCGCAGTGGTAGCTCTTCGCCATGACGGTGAGCACCCACAGGTTTATAGGAGACTCGAGATTGGTAGAGAGCTGATCGAGAAGAAGGTCGCGGTCTACCGCGAGTTCCGAGCAGAAGGCGATGGCGATCTTGCCCAACTCTTCGACCTGATCATTGCCGGAGACTTCCTTTCGCTCTACCTTGCCGATCTTGCGGGAGTAGATCCTGGGCCGGTTCCGATTCTCGCCGATCTGAAGCAGAGACTGAAGCCCAGTTGATTTCATTTTGCGCTACGGATGCGCCGCCGAAGCGCCTCGACAGACACTCATAGTTCACAAGCATTGGAGTTCCATATGGATTTCGACATCGCAGACATATCTCAGGCAGACCTAGGGCGGCAGCGGATCGCTTGGGCCGATTCGAACATGCCAGTCCTGGAGAGTATCCGGGACCGATTCGCTAAGGAGAAGCCGCTTACCGGGATGGTTGTGGCTGCATGCCTGCATATCACGACCGAAACGGCAAACCTTCTGCGTACGCTCAAGGCCGGCGGAGCAGAGGTCTATGCGGCCGCATCCAACCCGCTTTCTACTCAGGACGATGTGGCGGCGTCACTTGTCAAGCACGAAGGAATTCCCGTTTTTGCGGTTCGTGGTGAAAGTTCAGAAGTCTACTACCGACACCTAGATGAACTGTTGGACCGTCATCCCACCATCACCATGGACGACGGGTGTGATCTCGTTTCGAGATTGCACTCGGCGAGGCCAGAGCAATTGAAGGAAGTTGTGGCCGGGACCGAGGAGACGACCACGGGTGTGATACGCCTGAGGGCAATGGAAGAAGATAATGCACTCGGTTTTCCGGTAGTGGCGGTCAATGATGCAGACACCAAGCACATGTTCGATAATCGGTACGGAACTGGTCAATCGACCCTCGATGGCATCATCCGGGCTACGAACACCCTGCTAGCAGGAAAATCGTTTGTTGTCGCTGGCTACGGGTATTGCGGGAAGGGCGTGGCTTCACGAGCCTCTGGGATGGGTGCGAACGTGATCGTCACCGAAATCGATCCCATAAGAGCGCTCGAAGCGACCATGGATGGGTTCCGGGTCATGCCGATGGCCGAAGCCGCAAGGCAAGGTGATATTTTCGTCACGGTGACTGGGAACCGAGATGTACTCCGGGAGGAGCATTTCCTCCTAATGAAGGATGGTGCGATTCTTGCTAACTCGGGACATTTCGACGTAGAGATCGATCTAAATGCGCTTAAGAGCCTTGCATCTGGCGAGAGGAGCCGGAAGGTCAGGCCGCTCGTCGACGAGTACCTCGTGCCAGGGAAATCGGGAGACATTCGTGTAATGGTCGTAGCTGATGGCCGACTGGTAAATCTTGGCGCGGCTGAGGGGCATCCAGCAGCCGTCATGGACATGAGTTTCGCTAATCAGGCACTTGCCGCTGAGTGGTTGGTTTCACAGATCGGACAGCTAGAGAACAAGGTCTATCTCGTACCTGAGGTCATCGATAAAGAAGTCGCACGGCTCAAGTTGGCGACCATGGGTGTCAAAGTTGACATCCTAACCGATGCCCAGGAGAAGTACCTTGCCTCGTGGAATGTCGGTACTTGATCAAATCCACTTATGTGTGGATCGAAATGGTTCATTCGTACCGCTGATCGACCGAAAACGACCTAGATGGAAAGGCCAACTGGTCCCTCCGTTGGTTATCGTTGAACATGGGGGATCCCTTCGATTCCTTTCTTGATACTGGAGGTGCTATGCAGGTTTCGATCCGAACCAAAGGGTGCGAACTGTCTGAAGAGAACAGGAAGTTGGTAATTGACCGGACCGAGCGTCTGGGTAAGTTTCTGGATGGGCTCGATAGGGCCGAAGTTGCATTCGTGAGCGAGACCAACCCTTCGATTGCTGAAAAGCAGTTATGCGAGGCGACACTTTTCGGCCATGGGCATGTGATTCGGGCAAAAGCTGCAAGTACCGAAGCGATAGCTGCATTCGACAAAGTCTACGAGAGGCTTGAGCATCGTCTTGAGAAGCTCAAGGGCAAACTAGTAATGCGGACGCACCCCCATCACAGAACCTCGAAAGCCATGGACGCCGATGCCCTCTTAGATGGTGGAACACCCCAGATAACCAAGTCCAAGAGCTTCAAGATAGGTCCGATGACGGCTGATGAGGCGGCGTTTCAGATGGAGATGCTTGGGCATAGCTTTTATTTCTTCAGAAACTTAGATACCGGTGAACCAGCTGTGGTTTATATGCGTCGGGACGGCACAGCCGGCCTGATCGACACAGCCGCAGCGGAATAGCCTCGACGCTGGTTGGAGCGGCTCAATCCGGGCCGCTAGCTCTAGCTGACTACGATGGATGGGAAATGAGTATATTCACCAAAGTTTTGCGCGCCGGAGAAGGGCGAAAGCTCAAGCGACTCGCAGAGGTTGTACCGCTTATCAACGATCTCGAGCCCGAGATGATGGCATTGTCAGACTCGGAGTTGGCGGAGAAGACTGTCGAGTTCAAACAGAGACTGGCGGGCGACGAGACCTTAGACGACATCCTTGTGGAGGCGTTTGCCGTGGTGAGAGAGGCCGCTCGAAGGACGATAGGACAACGACACTACGACGTGCAGTTGATGGGTGGCATGGCTCTCCATTTTGGTGGCATTGCGGAGATGAAAACTGGCGAGGGTAAAACCCTCGTGTCCACACTCCCAGTTTATCTAAACGCCCTTCTTGGCGACGGGGTGCATGTTGTTACCGTAAATGACTATTTGTCCCTTAGGGATTCCCAGTGGATGGGCCAGATATACGAGTTCCTTGGGCTCAAGGTTGGCAGGGTAAGTGGTGACGTACAGGATCCTGCCAGTAAGAGAGTCGCCTATATGGCAGATATCACTTATGGGACGAACACTGAATTCGGCTTCGACTATCTCAGAGATAACATGGCGAGATCTCTAGATGACCGTGTCCAGCGTGGCCATTGCTACGCGATTGTCGACGAAGTGGACTCGATTCTGATTGACGAGGCCCGAACTCCGTTGATCATTTCTGGTCCGTCCGACGAGGGTGCACAGCTTTACTATCAATTTGCCGGGATCGTCAGGTCACTCAAAGCTGGCGTAGATTACGAGGTGGACGAGGAGAAGAAAACAGTCCTTCCCACCGATGAGGGCATGGCAAAGGTAGAGAGGCTGGCCGGGATTGAGAATCTCTACGATATTTCGGCGATGGTGCATTTGCACCAGCTCAACCAAGCACTGCGAGCCAAAGAGATATACCTGCGCGACAGGGACTACATCGTTGATCGCGGGGAGGTTAAGATCGTCGATGAGTTCACCGGCAGAACACTTGAAGGACGTCGCTGGTCGGAGGGCCTACATCAGGCCGTAGAAGCAAAAGAGAGGGTGAGGATTAAGGAGGAGAATCACACCTGGGCGACCGTCACCCTCCAGAACTACTTCAGACTCTACGAGAAACTGTCCGGAATGACAGGAACTGCTGAGACCGAAGCATCCGAGTTTGCTAGCACCTACGGACTGCAGGTTGTTCCGATCCCAACTAACGCGCCTCCTCAACGCATCGACCAGGGAGACTATATATTCAAGACCGAGCGGGCGAAGTACGAGGCTATTGCAAACGAGATTGAGGAGAGGAATGTCAAAGGTCAACCGATACTCGTAGGCACGGCATCGGTCTCCAAATCTGAGCTGGTGTCTTCGATCCTGTCCAGTCGGGGGATTCCACATAGCGTACTCAACGCAAAACAACATGCCATGGAAGCTGCGATCGTCAGTCAGGCGGGGCGAATTGGTGCGGTCACGGTAGCTACAAATATGGCGGGTCGTGGTGTCGACATACTCCTAGGTGGGAATCCCGAAGGCTTAGCCGTGGCTGAGGCATTAGCGAACGGTATTGATGTCAGCACCGATGAGGGCATCACTTATCTCGCCGAATCAACCGAGAAGTACAAGACTCAATGCAATGCCGATGCTGAAACCGTAAGACTCGCAGGCGGTCTATTCGTGCTTGGAACTGAAAGACATGAAAGCCGTCGCATCGACAACCAGTTGAGAGGTAGGTCCGGCCGCCAGGGGGATCCCGGAGAGTCGAGGTTCTACCTCTCCCTTGAGGACGATTTGATGAGGTTGTTCTCGGGTGCTGCAGTTGGTTGGTTGATGGACAAGACCTTTCCTGACGATCTTCCAATCGAGGCGAAGATGGTGTCCAAGGCTATCGAGAAGGCGCAGACTACCGTTGAGGCAAAAAATGCGGAAATCCGCAAAGAGGTACTCAAGTACGACGAAGTTCTCAATGAACAGCGAAAGGTTGTTTATCGGAGGAGACTGCAGGTAATCGAAGGAGAAGATCTCGGATCAAGGACCGTCGAGATTCTCGACGAGATTCTCGACGGAATAGTCGCAGACAACTGTCCGGGCGAATATGTGGAGGACTGGGACCTAGAGGCACTAGTCGCATCGGTCAAGCGCTTCTGGCCGACTGAATTTCTTCCGGAGGACCTAGCCGAGGCTGTCTCGAAGGAGCAACTAACCGAGTCTTTGAGGGACGACGCCATTCGAAGCTACCAAGACAAGGTGGATCGACTTCCCGGTGGAGAAGAGATGGCAAGGCAGATCGAGCGTGAGGTCATGCTTGCAGTCATTGACCAGAAGTGGCGAGAACACCTCGCTGACATGGATTATCTGCGTGAGGGGATCAACCTCCGTGCAATGGGACAACAAGATCCGCTCGTAGCTTGGCAACGAGAAGGCTACGCGATGTTTGGCGAGCTTATGAAGAGGATGGATGAGGACTACCTGCAGTATGTGATGCAGGTCGAGGTTGTGGAACCTGATCCGGTTCAACTCGACCTTGCGAACGCCACCTACTATGGAGCCACCGATCCAGGCGATATATCGTTGCTAGGCGCGATGGCTAGCGCACCGTCTGCGGTAACTACGCCAGTTGACGATGAGTCGATTGCCAAACCGGCCGCTCTCACCTTGCTGTCTAGGGATGGAGAAGAAAACAGGCCATTGGTCAAGTCCGACAGAGAGAAGATAGGTCGCAACGACCCCTGCTACTGCGGCAGTGGTATGAAATTCAAGAACTGCCACGGCAGATAGACCGAAATCCTTTATCCGTTCACCTACTGGGGCAATAGTTGCGAGACTTTACAGACGAGATTCTGAATCTGAGGGCGCGGGTCGAGAACGCCAAATCCTATTTAGGCGTAGAGAGCCTGATGGTGGAGAGGGCAGATCTCGAGAAGAGCCTGTCTGATCCCGACCTTTGGAGTGACCCTGTTAGGGCGAAGGACGTGAATCGGCGTTTCAATAGGGTGAATGAGGACTTGACCCTGCTTGAGAGATTTGATTCCGAACTTTCAGATATCGAGGCAGGAATCGAGTTGGGCCTTGAAGAGGACTCGGAGGATCTAACAGAGGAGATCGAAACTTCGATTTCAAAGCTTTCACATGAACTGGATGGACTCGAGTCGAGGTCGTTACTCTCAGGTGAGTTCGACGAGGGGGATGCGGTCTGCGAAGTTCACGCAGGCGCCGGAGGTACCGACGCTCAAGACTGGGCCGAGATGATGCTGAGAATGTACTCGAGGTATGCCACAGAGCGCGGATTCGAGGTGGAGATTGACGAGGTCACCGAGGGCCAAGAGGCTGGGATCCTTTCTGCTACTTTCATCGTTCGAGGTCGCTATGCATATGGAATCCTGTCAGCCGAGAAGGGTGTCCACAGATTGGTGAGAATCTCGCCATTCGATTCACAAAAACGGCGTCAAACCGGTTTTGCAAGATTGGATGTTATCCCATTTATCGAGGACCTCTCTGGTGTGGTCGATATTGACGAGAAGGACCTAAGGATAGATACCTACCGCTCCTCTGGCGCTGGGGGCCAGCATGTCAATAAGACCGACTCAGCGGTTCGTATAACACACTTACCGACTGGGATTGTCGTCTCCTGCCAGAACGAGAGGTCTCAGCTCCAAAATAGGGCCAAGGCTATGCAGATCCTTGCAGCGAAGCTTGCTGACAAGCAGAGGCAGGATCGAAAGATCCACTTAGATGCCATCTCAGGTCCCTCTGTAGACGTTGCTTGGGGATATCAGATCCGCTCATATGTGATGGCGCCGTACCAGATGGTCAAGGACCTACGGACTGGTTATGAGAACCGGAACGTGGTGGGAGTCCTCGATGGCGACTTGGAGGGATTTGTAAACAGTTATCTGATGTGGCGGAGGTCACAGCCCGAACAGTTATCGTGACCTGACTGGATCGTGGGGCGGTAGTCTGTAGGGACGACTGAGCACTGCCGTCTACGGTTCTTCGGTCATTTTGCAAGCGGAGGTGCGGTGCGATGATCCGACTTGAGGGAGTGAGCAAGTCATACAAGGCAGGGCCAAAGGCACTGACCGATGTGAATATTGACGTCGACAGGGGGGAATTCGTCTTCTTGGTTGGCTCCTCGGGGTCGGGTAAGTCGACGCTGTTGAGGCTGATGTTGAGGGAGGATAAGCCCGACGAGGGTCGAATCTGGGTTGCAGGCAAGGAGCTGAGTCAATTGGCTCCTTGGAAGGTTCCCTACTTCAGGCGCAATATTGGAGTGATCTTTCAAGATTTCAGGCTCCTGCCGAACAAGAGTGCGTTCGACAATGTTGCATTCGCTCTGGAAGTGATCGGCAAATCTAGGAAGACGATTGCTACACAGGTGCCGCAGATCCTCGATCTAGTTGGTCTGTCGGACAAGATGGGGCGGCTGCCCTCGGAGCTTTCCGGTGGTGAACAACAACGTGTGGCGATTGCAAGGGCCTTCGTCAATAGACCTCTAGTTTTGCTGGCGGATGAGCCAACCGGAAATCTGGATCCAGATACCACTTGGGGAGTTATGAGACTCCTGGAGCGAATCAACAGGACCGGTACCACAGTGGTGATGGCTACGCACGACGTGAGTATCGTCGATTCGATGCGCAGGCGAGTGATCGAACTCGATCATGGAACTGTACAGAGGGATCAGACCCGCGGGGTATACGGATTAGGGGTCTGATTTCGGCCATGAGGATCGCGTCGAACCCGTTCGAGGTTGGCGACGTAAATTCTGAAGGGATCAAGAAGGTAAACAGCTTTGGCAATTTCAATTGAATATGTCGTTAGGGAGACCGGGGGAAATCTCTGGCGTAACCGGCTGATGAGCCTGGCAGCTGTGCTGACCGTGGCGGTCAGTCTTTCACTAGTTGGTGCTGCTCTGCTGATCAAACAGGGTGTGTCGACGGCGACTTCACAGTGGCAAGGAGGTGTCCAGCTACTGATATTCTTTCAGCCGAATGCTACCCTCACCGAGAAGCGGTCAGTTGCCACGCAATTGGGTCAGATTTCTCAGGTAAAGAGCTTTTTCTACGTCGACAAAGCACAGTCGTACCAGGAGTTCAAGAGCCTGATGGCAAATGAGCCTGACCTTCTCAATGCGGTGACCGAGACCCAGATTCCTCCTTCTTATCGTGTGGTACTCAAAGACCCTGCAGAGGCCCCCTCCATCGGCCAGATCTTCTCGGGGCAGCCGGGCGTCAAGACAACGGAGTACAATTTCGGGGCGATCCGTACAATGTTGGACTTAAGCTCAATAGCTCAGGCCGTCATAATTGCGGTCGCCCTAGTTCTCCTGCTTTCGGCGAGTGTGCTAATTCTGAACGTAATCCGTGTTGGTATCTTTGCCAGACGACGTGAGGTGTCGGTTATGAAGCTCGTTGGTGCTACAAATTGGTTCATTCGGATCCCATTTATGCTCGAGGGCTTGGCTCAGGGCCTAGTGGGCGCACTTGTCGCTATGGCGGGCGTTTTCGGTATTCAAGCGCTCTTCAATTATGCGATCAATCACTTCAATGTCAAACTTCTTAGTGGCTTTGTGATTACCTCCCATGATGTGCTGGTGACGGAGTTATTCGTACTAGCTGTAGGTGTAGTTGTCGGGGCAGGTGGGTCGGCAATCGCTGTGAGGAGATATCTCGAAGTCTGATTGCTATAGGAAAAACTGAGTGATGGAGCCCTCGGTTGGCCGGCAGGGCATACGCTGCAGGACTCGAATGTATCGGCCTACTCTTGCAAGGTATTTAGTACCACGAATGTGCTGAGGTGAGGTTGCTGGTTCAAAGCGTTCCTCGGTGGTTGTGGAGCACTGCGCTGGGTTCCGGTCTTGCAAATTGCGTATTCTTGGCGCTCATAGTATGCAATTGCGGAGACAATAGTCGGCCGGATTCTAAAGGGTGGTTCAATGGCGAAAATGGGCGAAACCTACCTTCTCAAACGTCCTGGTGGCGGAGACCTTCATGTCAGGAGGAGGTTGGCTGAAGGCCCATCTGTGGTGTTTGTCCATGGATTCTGCGGAGGAGGGGATCTTTTTTCACACCTCTTCTCGACTACGGAGCTAGCTGGATACGACCTCATAACATTCGACCTGCTGGGACACGGTCGTTCATCAGCGAGCAGCGGGCTAGTGAGTGATACAGATCTGACATGGTTTGAGGACCTTAGCCTTGTGTTGGATGAGGTCGGAGGCAAGCCGAAGGTCCTTGTTGGCTGGTCAATGGGGACGATCGGGATAGCTGAGTACCTCACCCGGGCGCGCGGAGGCGGCTCGGTTTCTGGTGTGAACCTTATCGCACCGGCGTTCTCGGTTGGAAATGAAAAGGCTAAACACCGTTCTGGTGCTAGGTTCAGCTCAGCAGTGAGTGGTCTACTCTCCAGCGACCCTGCTCGCCAGCGCGTTGGCCTTGTCGAGTTCGCTGAAGAGGTTATGGGAGACGTCGATCCTCAGGCTTGCGCAGCTGCGATAGGTGTGGCGGCGCTATCGGATCTGGCGGCGAGGCGGAGGTTGATCACGACCTCAGTGGACTATGACGAGTTCTACCAGTCCATAGAGGAGCCGCTACTCGTTTCTATCGGCAACAATGACCCGGTTATCGATTCCGAATCAACGCGGCAGCTAATGACTGGGACCAGAGCCAAGCTGAGCATCTACGAAGGTGTCGGACACGCAGTCCATTTCGCTCAAAGTGGGAGATTCGTGTCGGAACTCGTCGGTTTCTTGGAAGATCTCGGTCTGTGAAGGAAATGCAGATCGAACCTACTCCGAGACGAGGCCGTTCGATTTTGTTCGAACTCGACAGGTGGATAAGTGGATTTCCTGGGAGTATTCGAGGCACTGCTTGGCTGGTAGGTCATCGGCAAGGATAATGAAAAAGTTGCTCCTCCTCCGATAGTTTCCGAGGCGGATACTGCGCCCCCGTGCTCCTCCGCTACGGCTTTTACAATGGAAAGCCCTAGGCCAGTTCCTTGGATTCCCCTCGAGCTATCGCCCTGCCAGAACCGGTCGAAAATGTGCGTCATGGCGTCATTTCGAAGTCCGGCACCGTGATCAACTACGATGAGGGTGTACAGTCCATCTCTCGGCTCCTCAGTCAAAGACACCTCGATAGGAGTTCCAGCTGTTGTGTGCTTGACCGCATTTGAAAGCAGATTTGTAATGGCCTGGCGTATATGGGTCGAATCACCTTCCATATGACCTGGGCTACCTGCTTTGAAGGAGAATCGTCTGTCTGTGTTTAGAACAGTAAAGGACTCGACCACCTCCGATGCGATTACAGACAGGTCTATTGGGTTTGGGGCCGGCTCCCTCTTGGCATCGAGTCTCGCCAGCAGGAGAAGATCCTCTACTAGCGTGGACATCCGTTGTGACTCGTTGACGATGCGCGATAGCAGGGTCTCGAGATCTTCGGGACGATCCTTGGCGCCAAGTTTGAATAATTCTGCAAAGCCCATTATTGAAGTGAGTGGTGTTCTGAGTTCGTGGGAGGCGTCGGCAAGGAACTGGCGTAGAGTCTGTTCAGTCTCGTCTCTAGCTCGAAAAGCGGTCTCTATTTCGTCCAGCATTCGATTTAGTGCCCTCTCGACCCGAGACGTTTCATCGTCTGTCGAATCCGTCTCTAGACGCAAAGAGAGATTTCCACCTGCTATCTCGTCCGCCGTTTCGGCAATCAACTCAAGCGGTTTCAACCCGCGCCGTAGAGTGACTGTTATTATCAGTGCCGCCAGTCCAGCCAAGGCGATACCAGAGCCGGTCTCTATCAACAGAAGCAGTCTCAACTGTCTTTCGGTGCTGGTGAGAGGTATCGCCAGGAGTATGTAATTCGTCCGGTCGGGAGTCTGGATGATGCTGATCCGATAGAGCGATCCGTTTGAGGCAGCTCTGGTTTGGAACGTAGCAGAGGTGTTGGTAGGAAGCACTAGGTGACTAAATCGAACCGTTGCAGATGAACCGCTCCCAAATAGGTCAATCGGTTGAATCTTCCCGCCATTGTTTGCAAGGCGCTCGGCGATAGCATCCGACGGGAGAGAGTGGTGCTGGTCAAAAGATCCGCCGAATTGAAATCCCGGTGGTCCTTGTGGTGGACCGTTGAGATCGGGGAATAGCCCACCTCTCTGCTCTACTGCCGGAAGAGCACTTGTGAGCTGTTTATCAATTTGGTCTGTGAGGGAACTTGCATAGAGCTGGTATACGAGGGTCGAAGTAATGCTCAATCCAATAACGAGAGCCATTAATTGCGCAGTGATCAGCCTTCGGCGAAGCGACATCTACTCCTCCTGGGGCGCCCGAACTGAGTAGCCGATTCCCCTGATGGTCTTGATAAGTCGTGGCTCTTTAAAATCGACCTTCCTTCGCAAGTAGCTGATGTAGGTCTCGAGCACGCTCGCGTTTGCATCGAAGTCATACTCCCAGATGTGTTCGAGGATCTGCACCTTCGTTAGCACCGCTCGCTGGTTTGCCACTAGATAGTGAAGGAGCCGATATTCGGTTGGAGTCAGTTCGATGACTCTTCCGTCGCGCCGCACCTCCATAGTCGCTTCGTCAATTTCAAGATCCAGAATCGAAAGTGTCGTATTCCGTTGGGTTGCGGCATCGGTTCGTCTGAGCACGGCCCTGATTCGGGCGATCAACTCACCAACTGAGAATGGCTTGGTGACGTAGTCGTCTGCTCCGAGGCCCAAGCCGCTGATCTTGTCCGCTGTAGCGTCTTTCGCAGTTAGGAATATGATTGGCAGTTTCGGTCGGGAACCTTCTGACTGGCGAATGCGTCGGGCGAGTTCGAAGCCGTCCAAATCTGCCATCATCACATCCAGAACCAGAAGGTCGGGTCTTTCGGAGTCCAACACCTGCAATGCGGATCGACCAGAAGTTGCGGTGGTGACGTCGAAACCGTTGTAGCTGAGCCCCATTTGGAGCAGTTCGGTTATGTGTAGTTCATCATCTACGACGAGTATCTTGGACATTTCCCAACTTTGCCATGAGATGCTGGGATTTCTCTCCGGAAAAGTTGGGGAATGCCGCAGTGAGTTTCACTAAACCTTTGGATGACCACCGCCTTGATTTCTTCGGAGCCGGAGAAATTCATTGATTTATGAAACCTTTGAAATGCGGTCTGACTAGCTTCAATGCGCTGGGACTAATGTCAGCTGAGACGATGGTGCACTCTGAGCCGTTTGCAGCGAGCGTAGTCGACTACACTTTAATCATGGCACAGCCGAGATCTTCGATGAGGGCCTCAGATTCCGACAGGCATCAGATTTACGACGAGCTGTCCAAGGCCTTCGAAGAGGGCAGGATAGACCATTCGGAATTGTCTGAACGGATGGATGCGGCAGCGTCGGGTAAGACGTATGGAGAACTCTATAAGGTTATCGAGGATCTTCCATCTGCCGCTGGGTTCAGGTGGGGTACGGCTGGTGCGCCGGCACCCTACGACCGGAGTACGCCCCCAACTCCTGCGGGTCCACTTTATAGGGCGGGCCGAGTGTTGTCCTCCCTCCCATTCCCGGTGAGGGTGCTCGTCTGGGTTGGCCTTTGGACAGTCGGTTCTAGTTTTGCTATGTCCTTGTTCGGCATTGCCGTTGCCGGTTCTTTCATGATGGCTGGCGTGCTCGGGCGCTTCCTGCCAATTATCCTCGTTTCGCTCCTTGTGGTTCGTATCAGACGTAGGAGCAGTAGGCGGGGCAGGCGTTACTAGAAGTCCCGCCCCATAGCGTGGAACTCGCTGTTGGGTAGGATCCTCGCGAATCCTGCTATTCGGTTCGACATCGCGAAAAATGCGGCGATGGCGCCAACTTCCCAGATGTCTCTATCGTCCAGGCCGGCACGATAGAGCGGCTCGAAGTCGGATTCCACGATTCGATGCGCTTCTAGTGCAACTTTCATGGCGAAGTCCAAAATAGCAATCTGCCTGTCTGGTAGACCGGCGAGCTTGTAGTCAACAGTCACGAGTTCCGAGATGGAAGAGCTTTTGGACCGTATCCTGAGAATGGCGCCGTGGGCAACGACGCAGTAGGTGCAGCTGTTGGCTGAGGAAGTTGCAACGACGATCATCTCCTTCTCGGCCCGGCTCAGGGATCCCGTTTTACCCATCAGGGCATCGTGATAGCCGAAGAAAGCCCGGAATTCCGCAGGCATATGAGACAAAGCCGAGAAGACATTAGGAATGAATCCACTCCGTTCGGCCACGTCGTTTATGATCTCTTCGATGTCATGGGGCAGGTTGGGAGCGATCTCCGTTCTGCCGAACCACTCTGGAACCTTGTTGTCCACCTGTACCCTCAATTCTGTCAATTCGTGGTCCTGTCTGAACAAACAGGAGAAACCAGTTAGAGACCAGCGTGCTTGAAAGTTAGGCTATACCGAACTGGTTGTGAAACTCATGCAGGCTCGATATCGGGAGTCTAATCCAGCCTCTTTGCCTCTAAGGATCGCTATCTAATCTGGGCAAGTAGGACGGTAGGGATTATTGCGGCTGCAATTTATTGGTGTTTGAATTCGCTCTGTACAGCGTGCTATAGCTTGGGAAGAACTTTGACCACAAGCTTTCGGCAGTAGCCATCTTCCGGCGCTGAGAATGCGATCAAAAGTGATCCAGGGTTAAGGTTGAAATACGGTTTGAGCTTCCTTCTTCCTGCAACCGTCTCGACACCATCGGGAAGGTGAAGGTCGGCATACTCCTCGGCGAAGGGAAAGCTGTGAAATCCACCACGCCATGGGAAGCCGATTTGTAGTTCATGGTTACGGTGTTCTGAAACCAGGGCCAGTTTTCGTCCAACGTGGAGTAGGGCCACAGAGGGGGAGTCGCCGGTCATGGTCGAGTATTTGACTGACGGCCCTGCGAGCCAGAGCGGGGGTAGGTCTTCGGGAGCTGTCATCTTGGCCAGGGTATGTTTGATCTTGCGGGAGCTGCGTTTTAGGGGTAGTGGCGAAATCGATTCTGCCTCTACGAGCTCTGGTCGTGCTGGGTCGAATGGGTCCGCGGGGATCCAGTCGTTGAGGACGAAGGGTGTGAATAGGGTGAGGCCCTCCGGAATGTCGCTTGCCAGCTGAATCCTCACGAACCTTATCCGTGTTTGGTCTAGAGCTATCAGCTCCTTTCCAATACGACCCAGATATTTGAGAGCACTGTTCATCTCTGATTCCAATCGGCTGAGGTCCACCGTCTATTTCGAAGCTGGTTCAGAAGCTGTGTCTGATCCTGGGCTGGGAGATCGCACGTGGATCCTACGCAAAGGTAGGCGCTGCCTTGGCTTCTTTCGTTAAAAAGTTCGATTCCCGTGCCTGAACCTATCAGAGTCACTGTATCAGGCAGGAACGTCCTCTTAGCTGTTTCCCACATTGGTCCGGGCTCCCCCGGTATGACCAGTTCCCTTAGGCCACCGTTCAATTGGACCGCAGACCACGCAATCCAGCTAAAGCTGGGTGGCGAAGCAGCTACCGCATTTATGAGCAGGTCTATCAGGTCCTGTGCGAGACTCAGTAGTCGGTTGTCAGACATCACTACTCCCACCCGTACCATCAATTCGGCTGCGACTGAGTTGGTGGACAAAGTGGCAGTGTCATAGATGTCCTTGGTGGGAGGGAGGGTCTGTCCGGGCGTTGGAGCGGAGGTGAAGAAGCCAGCCGTGCTGCTATCCCAGAAAAGTTGAACTGCGGTGTCGAGGATCCCTCTGGATACTTCAAGGAAAGAGATCGAACCAGTGTGGCAAAAAGCGGCGAAGTTGGCTGAGGCAAGCTCGACGTAGTCGATGGCCATGGCCTGCACTGTTGCCTCAGATCCAAAGAGTATCCTCCGGAGTTCCCCGGTGGAGGGGTCCCAGAGCCTCGTGTTAAGCAAAGTTATCAGTGAGATCGCTTCTTCGGCCCAATCCGGTCGACCGAGGGAAGATGCGGCGAAAAGGAGGCTCGAGGCATACTTTGCATTCCATTCGCACACGACCTTGTCATCAATTGCCGGGGGGTTTCTTTTCCACCGATAATCGTGTATCTTGCCAGCCAAATGTTTGACTTCCGGACTTGGAACGATAGACGATCCGGATGGTCTTCTCAGAATGTTACGGCCTTCGAAGTTTCCAGATTTGGTTGCGCCATAATACGAAACGAATGGCTCAGATGCGTTGCCCAAAATCTCCTTGATCTCTTCAAGCCGGAAGATGTAGTACGCGCCTTCCTCTCCGTCTGAGTCGGCGTCTTGGGCGGTTGCGATGCCCCCGGAGGGGAGGGTTAGCACCTCTCTCACATAGTCGATGACTTTTTCGACTACGTAGGCGTACTCAGAACTTCCGGTCAGCAGGTAAGCCTCGGAATATGCCTTGATCAAGCCGGCCTGATCATAGAGCATCTTTTCAAAGTGGGGGACCGTCCAGAATCGATCGACGGAATATCTGGAGAATCCACCACCCAGATGATCGAAAATTCCACCGGAAGCAAGCTGGTCGAGGGTGGAACACGCAATTTCGAGGCTCGTTCGGTCACCCGTAAGGTAGTAATGACGCAGCAGGAATGAGATGAGGTGAGGTTGGGGGAATTTGGGTGCGGCCCCAAAACCTCCCCAATCTCGATCGGCCTTTTTTGCCAAGTCCAAGGCGACGTGGTCCATCAAGGCCGAGGTGTCCAGTTCACTTAACTTGTGATGACCCTTAGGGATCGTGGTTCTGGCCCTCATTGCGTCTATGAGCTGGTCAGCAGTTGTGACAAGTTCAACACGAGAGTCTCGCCAGGCGTTGGTAATTGCATCTAGTACTTGGAGGAATCCAGGCATTCCGCGCCCAGGGAGTTTTGGGAAGTATGTTCCTGTGTAGAAAGGGCGGCCGTCTGGGGTAGTGAAGACAGACATTGGCCAGCCTCCTCCGCCGGTTGATGCTTGCAGTGCCTCCATGTAGACCGCATCAATATCGGGTCGCTCCTCTCGGTCGACCTTGATTGGTACGAATTCCCGATTAAGCACCGCGGCGACCGCATGGTCTTCGAAGCACTCCCTCTCCATCACATGACACCAGTGGCAAGCCGAGTATCCGATCGAGATGAAGACGGGGACATCTCTTGTTCGAGCTAACTCGAAGGCTTCGTCGCAGTAGGGCCACCAATCCACGGGGTTGTCTGCGTGCTGTCTCAGATACAGGCTCGATTCTCGACTAAGACGATTCGGCATTCTCACACTCCCGGTCGGAGAGATCCTAACCTTTGACCGTCGCTCACTGAACTGATGTTGGCACCCATGGCCCGCGTCTTTACAGATAATGAACAGAACAAATGTCGAAAATAGTTTCGAGCAGTCGTAATTCTGTCAGCGACTGGCTGGGGTAATTCAGTCAGTTTTGCTGAGTGAATCAGGTGGCCTGAGATCCAAACCCGTCATCTTGGCCAAATAGCGACGTTCTAGCTGACTCGATCGAAGGATGTCGATCGGCCTGCTGTCAGTAACAGCACGTGATTTTGGTCTAGGTTGCATGTATGGAGATTTCACTAAAGGGAAAGGTTGCCCTAGTGACCGGAGGGTCCCGGGGCATCGGTCAGGCAATAGCGTCGATCTTTGCGCAGGCTGGTGCGTCTGTGATGATCACTTCGAGAAAGAAGGAAGGGTTGGAGCTGGCCCAATCCGAGATCATGGCCACCGCTATGCGAGGTACTCAGGTGGAGTACATTGCCGCGAACGCTGGGGAGCACGAGACTCCCTCAGCTGTTGTCAGCGAGACCATATCAAAACTTGGTTCCGTGGACATTCTCGTGAACAACGCCGCTACGAATCCGTACTACGGGCCACTTGCCGGGTTGGACCCTAGCCGGGCCGACAAGATTATGGCGATCAACCTAAGGGCCGCGCTTCTCTGGACGCAGGCGTGCTGGGAACAGCAGTGGAACATAGTCGAATCGAACGGGGCAAGCGTTGTCAATATCGCATCAATTGGTGGAATGTCGGTTGAAGCAGGCATTGGTTACTACAACGTGTCCAAGGCAGCCCTGATACACCTCACCCGTCAGATGGCTTACGAGTTCGCCCCGAAAGTTAGGGTGAATAGCATCTCGCCGGGTTTGGTGCGGACCCAGTTCGCCAAAGCTTTGTGGGAGCCTCACGAGGAGAAGGTGGCTAGAAGTCTTCCGCTGAAGCGGATCGGCGAACCAGACGACATCGCTGGTGCAGCACTCTTCTTGGCAAGTGAACTCTCCACTTGGATGACGGGACATAACCTCGTGGTCGACGGGGGCGCACTCGTCTCTGGTGGATCGGTGGTGTTTTAAAATCCAGACAGGGGCCTGTCTTTAGCGGGCCAGCAATGTTTTGCGTACCAGTGTCCTCTGGGGCTTGCCGAGGGCCGTTCTTGGTATGGCGTCGACAAATTGAATGCTCTTTGGAAGCGCCCATGGAGGTAGCCGATCCGACAAGGCAGATTTTAGATCTGAGAGGTCGAGCCGCCGGTGGTCTGTGTTCATCACGATAACTGCGACGATGGCTTCACCCCAGTAGGTGTCGGGTACCCCTACCACGCAGCAGTCGAGTACACCTTTAATCTTCTGTAGCTCCACCTCCACCTCGTGTGGGAAAACCTTCTCCCCGCCGGTATTGATCAACTCGGAGATCCTTCCCTCTACATGGAGGAGACCCGCGTCGTCGATGCTTCCATAATCATCAGTGTGGAGCCAGCCTTGGTTATCAGTCACCGGGTCGCCATTTCGGTAGCCAGACGCGATCATGGGTCCCTTGAGCAAGATCTCTCCATTCAAAATCCGTGCTTCGACCTGAGGAATAAGTCTGCCGCCGTATACGACGCCACTACCAGTTTCAGTCATACCGTAGGTAGCTACGACATTTTGAGGGAGATTTGGCGGCGGATTCTGCCCACCGAGTAGGACAGTTTTGAAGTCAGCGATATCCATCTTGGTGAGCATCTGAGTTACAACCGATATCAGGTTCGCCCCTTGGATAACAAGGGACCGAACTTCCGTTGGATCCATTGCCCCTAGAACTGTTATGGGCGTAGAGGTCAGTAGCGATCGAGTGATAACACTCATTCCACCGATGTGGCTAATCGGCAGAGGGCAGATCCAATGGTCAAGCGAAGGATCAACACCGAGCGACTGCGATGTGGAGTTTGCGGAAGCGATTAGGTTCTTCATCGTATGCACCACGGCTTTTGGGCTGGAGGTAGTGCCAGATGTCGCCACTACAAGAGCTGCACCATCGATGAGCTCTACTCCACCGGGCAGCTGGGTTACCTCTCCGTTTTCATGCCAGATCTCGTCGGGGAGTAGTGCATCGACGTAGCGCTTCTTGATCGAAGTACTAAAGCGTTGGTCGAGAACACAGACTGCGTTACCCCGTTCCCAAATCTCAGAAATCAGTGAAGGTGTGAATGGTCCTTGCGGTTGATCGAGTGCGACTAACTTTGCCATAGCAATACGCTAATTCGGAAGCGATCACAAAATACGGGCTGATGCCTGCGGAAGGAAGTGGCGATTTGAGTGTCAATTGGATAGACGCTGGTAGCTATTCTGACATCAAGTATCAGCTGTCGGGTGGCATTTCAAAGATTACTATAAATAGGCCCGAGGTCAGAAACGCGTTTCGTCCACAGACATTGTTCGAGCTTGCGAATGCGTTCGAGGCGGCCAGGAATGATCCGTCGGTCGGAGTAGTGATCCTTTGTGGAGAAGGACCTTTGGCATTCTGCTCCGGAGGCGATCAGCGAATTAGGGGCGATGACGGCTACATCGGAGATGACGCCGTGGCCAAAGCTGGTATCGGGAGGCTCAACGTCCTAGACCTTCAGATCCAAATTCGGAGACTTCCGAAGCCGGTCATAGCGATGGTTGCGGGATTCGCAATCGGAGGGGGACACGTTCTTCACCTCGTGTGCGACCTCACCATCGCTGCGGACAACGCCCGCTTTGGTCAGACTGGACCCAGAGTAGGTAGCTTCGATGGCGGGTATGGGTCGAGCATCCTGGCTCGGACAGTGGGCCTCAAGAAGGCCAAGGAGATCTGGTTCCTATGTCGCCAGTACGGCGCCCAGGAGGCACTCGATATGGGACTCGTCAACAAGGTTGTGCCGTTAGAGATGCTCGAAGAGGAGACGGTCGGTTGGGCGAATGAGATATTAGAGCTATCGCCTTTGTCTCTCCGGATGTTGAAAGCTTCGTTTAATGCAGCCGATGATGGACTGGCAGGAATTCAGCAGCTGGCCGGAGATGCCACGCTTTTGTACTACATGTCAGAAGAGGCACAAGAGGGCAGGGATGCCTATGTTCAGAAGCGCAAACCGGACTTCAGCAAATTCCCTAAGCGTCCGTAAATGACCAGTACGAGGGAGTGGTACTTAGGAGCGCGTCCAAAGACGCTGCCGGCGGCAATCGCACCCGTGATAGCAGGTACAGGACTTGCTGCAGCTGCGAAGCGGTTTGATCTAGGTACTGCTGCAGCTGCATTGGTGGTTGCCCTTGCGATCCAGGTGGCAACGAACTACGCGAATGACTATTCAGACGGTATCCGTGGGACCGATGACACGCGTGTTGGGCCAATGAGGCTCGTGGCATCTGGGGCCGCTACCGCCGCAGCGGTCAAAAGAGCAGCTGTGTTGTCGTTCTTGGTGGCCGGTATTGCAGGCATTGCACTTGCTGTCATTGTCTCGCCCTGGTTGATACTCGTTGGTGCGGCTTCGATATCCGCAGGCTGGCTATACACAGGTGGTCCCAAACCATATGGATATTACGGTCTAGGCGAAGTCTTCGTCTTCGTCTTCTTCGGACTGGTTGCAACTTGTGGAACTTACTATGTGCAGGCGAGGTCGATCGACTCCTGGTCGCTGCTCGTTGGAGCCGAGATGGGCTTGTTGTCAGTTGCGATCCTTGTGGCCAATAACTTGAGGGATATCGACGGAGACAAGATCAATAACAAGCACACGCTAGCTGTGAGGCTTGGCGCTGAAAGGACTCGGCTCCTTTACACCGCAGTGGTGGCACTATCGTTTGTTTGCGTCCTCGTGCTCGGCCTAAAGTTTAGATTCGCACTTGGCGCACTGATCTCAGTCCTGGCGGCCCTGGTGCCAATCAAGACTGTTAGATCGGGCGCGACTGGACGTGACCTCCTACCCGTGCTTGCAGGAACCTCCCGACTCCTGCTCTTACAGGCCGTGCTAATAGGTGCAGGACTCGCTCTTAGTTAGAAGGAGAGCGTGCTGCAATCGCCTGGTGGATAAAGCGGACGGTCGTCCTGATGGCATGATCGGGCGCCTGAGAGACCACCGAGTGGAATGTCGACGGGACCACCTCGAGTAACGTCGGATAGTTGGAGTTCTTTAGCCTGATGGTAGCGAGTTCGGTTCCGATTGCGACGTACTTGATGTCCATCTCGCCCGCCATGTATAGAAGCGGTGAGGAGAGTTGTGATATCTCGTCCCATACCGGGACCTGGACACCTGTGCCAAAAAGTTCTAGCACGCGGGCCAAGCTGATGGGTGTATTAGTCAGCCGGAGATCAAGTTGTGACTCGCCCTCGCCGATCTGCCCGAAGATCGGTTGGGAGATCCACCACCGTAGGAATTCGGTAAACCGCAGTTTTGTGTCCTGTGGATTGCCGACAACTTCGCATCTGCGCAGACGCTCTGATATCTTCGCGTCAGATTGCACTCTGGCTCTTCGCTCCTGCTCGTCTCTGATACCGGGGTGGCCAGATATGGAGACCAAGGACTTGACAGACTCCGGATGTATTGCAGCGTGAATCATTGCTAGCCGTGCGCCCATGGAGTAACCGACAATGTGGATGGGTCCGAACTGTTCATTGAGCAGTTCGGAGAATGTCGGTGCGTCCACCAAGAGGTCTGGTGACCTTCCATGGCCGGGTAGATCGACGGCGACTACGTTGGCTTTTAGGAGTTCACTCATTTGAGCTAAGTAGGGCTCCCAGAACCAACCACCTTGGCTGAAACCGTGAAGCAGAAGTATGGTCTCACCAGAGCCTGCAGATTCGACCGCACTCCAGGTGAGGCCGGACGGGTTGGAGTTCTTTTTCGGCTGGGCTTGGTTTGTGCTGTCTGGAACGTCGTTGTTGTGTCTTGGTAGCATCGTGTTGGTCTACCTTTAAGGGCTAAAGGGGTGTGGTGAGCGGTTCCGAAACTCTAGCAGGAGCAAATATGAGCTTCTGTGCCTCTCTCGTTGATGAGTGGATTAGGTGTGGACTCAAGCAGGTGGTCATAAGTCCTGGATCGAGATCGACTCCGATGGCGATATCGATGATCGCTAGAGCTGAACTTGAAGTGCACCTTAGACTTGATGAACGGTCCTCCGGTTTCTATGCTCTGGGTATCGCCCGTTCGACCGGGATTCCCGTGGCGGTTCTCGTAACGTCGGGAACAGCCGTTGCAGAGTTATTACCAGCCGCTTCTGAGGCACTGTATGGAAAGGTGCCTCTACTACTTTTAACCGCAGATCGCCCACCGCGCCTCCAAGGCATTGGTGCTCCGCAGACGATGGCTCAAGTTGGCATCTTGGGAACCAGTGTCAAAGAAGTTTATGATCCCGGTGTCCCAGACCTCGGCAAATCGGGCCACTGGAGGAGCCTTGCGTGCCATGCGTACTCGAGCACCCTTCAGCTCTCCCCGGGTCCCGTTCAAGTCAATCTAGCTTTTGACGAGCCGCTGATTGACGGACCGGCTGTGCCCACTGTTGGCCGTCCGGCCGGTATGCCTTGGTCGACTCGTGGGGTAACGCTTGGAGTTCCAGATGGCAGGGTACTCGACTCAATCTTCGACCCTAAACGCAACGGAGTTATAATTCTGGGAGGCGGATCCGACATTGGCGGGAGTGCCACTCGTCTCGCTGAGTTGCTCGGCTGGCCTCTACTTGCTGACCCACTTTCTGGCGGAATATCTGAACACCCGAACTGCATAAGATACTTCGATTCGATACTACGTTCAGAACGAGCTTCTGGCGTGCTGTTGCCTGAACGGGTAGTCCGCTTCGGTGACGTCCCAAGTTCCAAAGTTCTCGGTAGCTTCCTGTCCAAGTGCGCAAACGATCCGACGGTAGTCGTGGCCGGGTTCAACCAGGGCGGCGTCATAGCTGATCCAGATCGAATCGTGGAGGTCGGCCTGAGCTGTGACCTTGAATTGATGCTCGATCAGGTTCTGGAACGAGTCGGCCGGCTAAGCAATGGGCGAAACTCGGGTTATCTTGATCGTTGGCTTGCACTCGATGAAGCAGTGGCTACGAAGATCGAGGTGAATGTCGATTCAGCTGACTCTCTCACAGAAGTGGGGGTAGCTCGCATGCTTGCATCGTCGCTAGGGCCGAGCGACTGTATTGTGGTGTCCTCCTCGATGCCGGTTAGGGATCTGGAGTGGTATGCCGGGAAGCGATCTGGGTTTCCACGAGTTATCTCCAATCGAGGGCTTAACGGTATAGACGGTGTCGTTTCAACCTTCCTAGGAGTGGCTGCAGTTGGCGGACCACAATCACTTGTGGTTGGGCTTCTAGGAGATCTAGCGCTTCTTCACGATTTCGGGTCTCTGACTTGGCGCCCAGCGGAGTTACCTAAAGGATTACTCCTAGTCAATGACAACGATGGAGGCTCTATCTTCTCATTTCTTGCACAAAAAGAGCAGGTCGGCCATACGGAGTTTGAACGGGTGTTCGGTACCCCACACGGCTCTAACTTGCTCGATATTCTGATCGGAGTCGGCCTCTCAGCTCGCCGAGTCTCCAATAGTTGTGAATTGATGACACTTATTGACGATGCAAGAGAGGGCTCTTCACTCAAGATTGGAGTCGTCCAAAGCGACCGACAGTCCAATCTTGAGTTGCACAAGATGCTCAGTTCTACATGTGTGCAAGCCGTTGATTCGCTGATAGAAAGTGAATGGTGACTGCCATCGTGACTCTGGGATATGTTGTGTTCCGGTAATGTGATCTTGTTTAGGGACCTAGGACACTTCTAGGCCCGGAGGATATCTTGTGAAATTTATTGAGGACCTTCGCGCGCGTGGACTGGTCCACCAATTCAGCTCCGATGAACTGCTCGACCGGTTAGATGTCGGAGGGATGACTGCCTATATCGGTTTTGACCCCTCAGCTGATTCCCTGCACTTGGGCAGCTTGCTTCCTTTGGTGATGCTTCGAAGACTGCAGATTGGCGGACACACTCCCATTGCTGTTGCGGGAGGCGGAACCGGGATGATTGGAGACCCGTCAGGCAAGTCCGAGGAGCGCAATTTGTTAACAGATGAGGTCCTTGATCGGAATCTCGTTGGGATTAAAGCACAGATAGAGCGATTTGTGGAAGTGTCCGAAAGTGCTGGTGGAGCTCGGATTCTGGATAATAGGACCTGGCTCGGTGAACTCAAGGTCGTAGAATTTCTGCGGGACGTTGGTAAGTTTTTCAGTGTAAATCAGATGATCCAGAGAGACTCGGTTAGAGCTCGTCTCGAAGAGCGTGAACAAGGTATTTCCTACACCGAGTTCTCGTATCAGGTCCTTCAGGCCTATGACTTCCTGCGATTGAACGACTTGTACAACTGCGAACTGCAGATTGGCGGTTCAGACCAGTGGGGGAACATTGTTTCCGGGGTTGACCTTATCAGGAGGATGCGACAACGGCAGGCGTATGGACTGACTCTTCCACTTGTCACCAAGGCGGACGGAAAGAAGTTCGGCAAATCCGAGTCCGGCACGATCTGGTTGGACGGAGAGAAGACGTCGCCATATTCGCTCTACCAGTTCTGCGTGCGAACGGAGGATGATATGGTCGGATCCTACTTACGGATGCTGACCCTTATCCCTTTGAGTCAGATCGAAGAGGTCGAGCGGGAGTCGAGTCGGACTCCTGAAGGTCGGATCGGACAGAAGGTCTTCGCCCGGGCAATTGTAGAGATGGTGCACGGTGTAGACCAGGCGATTCGAGCTGAGGAGGCATCTGATGCGCTCTTCGCGGGAAGCCTTCTTGACAAGGATGAGGAAATCATAAAGCTTGCCCTGTCGGAGGCCCCCACAATCAAGCTGGATTGGGATCAGCTAGCCAAAGGTATTCCAGCTGAGGAGATTCTCCTTAGTTCTGGTCTGGCTACCTCCAGGAGCGATGCTAGGCGTATCCTGTCACAGGGGGGTGGATATATGAACGATCAGCGACTCAGCCAAGATAAAGTGGCGGGCACGTCTGATCTGATATTTGAGAAGATACTGGTGCTTAGAAAGGGAAAGAGAGACTACTGCTTGGTAGAGGTCGAACGTAGATAGGGAATTTCATTGCAGGGCAGGCCGATTTTCGTATGCTTTTCGCAAACAGCTCGGCGACTCCGTTCCGATAGCGAGGCATAAGCCAGAAGGTTCCCTTCAGTTCGCCTCCGAAGTTCTTCGACATCACATTGAAGTGGCGGGGTCTCACCGAAGCTGCAGTTGTTGGTTTTGAATAAAACGTTGGACCCAAGTGGGGCTGTGGATGCCACTGCAGCAAAATTGACCGGTCTCATCAGCAATAGCAGTTGATCCTAACCAACACTGACAGGCCCACATCGCTGGTCAAAAGCCGAAGAGAGCGATTCCCCAGCGGTTGGTGATTAGGTTTGCAGGTGTTCAGCAGCTTGTTTGGAGCGTTCTCTTTTCCAATGATGTTTCCTAACAATCTCGTCAGTACTTTCACTTGCTGTTCCATCGGCAGAGCCAGCAAGCAAGCAGCGAATACTGCACAAGGTGCTTTTCGATGTTGTCTAGGTGGCTAAAGCGGCTCGACAACCATCGCAAATGGATATTGCCGTCGATTTGATGGTGATCTTGGAGTGACGGGCCAATTCCCTCGATACTCCTAATGTGCTAGCTGACTCCTAGGTGGTGTCGGAAAAGACAAACCAGCTGAGGTCGTAGGTGCTACGTATTTCAGTACCCGAATTTGCCATGATGACTAGAAATCAGCTAACGAATAATCGCAGCTAGGCTGGGGCTGTAATGAGTCAAACAGGTAACCCTAAGAGTGTCTCGCCAGCCCCGGAGATTGTCTGGATTGGTAACGACAGAAACCTTACAGAGATGGTTGACTACCTTGCGGACCAACAAGAGATCGCTGTGGACACTGAGTTCCACAGAGAGAAAACCTACTTCCCTAGGTTGGCGCTTGTGCAGTTTGGCGTGCCGGGTAAAGCTTTTCTAGTTGATCCATTCGCGGTGCACTGTTCGAAGCTGGCCCCGCTAATGAGTAGCGGTGCAGAGTTGGTATTCCACGCGCTCGAACAGGATCTTGACATTCTTGAGAGGGCCACCGGAGAACGAGCTAAGCGTGTTTTCGATACACAGTTGGCGGCGAGCTTCATCGGCCTATCTAGACCATCGCTTGCTCATCTAGCTGATCGAATTCTTTCCGTCGAGCTTCCTAAGGCAGATCGACTTTCTGACTGGACGCAACGACCCCTTTCAGAGGCCCAGAAAAGGTACGCCGCATCAGACGTGGCCCACCTACTGGACCTGAAAAGGGTCATATCCGACCAGCTGGCGGCCGCCGATCGGCTTGATTGGGTATATGAGGAACTTGACATATCTGCGTCAAAGCGTAAGGGTCCCACCGATCCCGAGTTCGCATGGCTGAAGATCAAGGAGTGCAGGGGACTGCGAGGCACGACTAGAAAAGTAGCCAAATCGGTGGCTGAATGGAGAGAAGAGCGTGCGATGGAGCAAGATGTTCCACCTCGTTACATTCTTGGCGATCTCACAGTGGCGGCTATTGCCCAGCTCGTACCGAACACTAAGGCCGACCTTTTGAAGGTCCGCGGGCTCGACTCGCGTCAGCTCGCCAACGGACTTGACGCAGAGCTTTTGGAAGCTGTCAAGCAGGGAATCGAGATGGACAAGGTCCCGGAATATCCTCAAGGGCAAGAGGAGTCGATTCGGGGGAATGGCGCTGTTGTATCGCTCTGCATTTCTTGGCTTGCGCAGCGGTGTAGTGATGAGAAACTCGATCCCCAAATTGTTGGGACCAGGGACGACGTGGCCTGTCTAATTGCTGGCGAGAAAGATGCGAGGCTGGGACACGGCTGGCGATTCGACATGGTTGGTAAGGAGTTGCTCAAGGTTGCAGCTGGCGAGCTTTGCCTCACGGGTGGCAGGGGCGGGACCGTTGTGGCGATACCTGTTCGACCCGAAGACCTCGTCACTTAGTACTCGGTCTCTGGATCAACCAAAGCCAACCTCTTTGACGGCTAGCGTCTGCAACGGTCTGCTCAGCGGGTCCGCGCCAGATGGACGAGGCGAGACCTGCCTTTGCAGTCTTTGGTCTAGATTTCACTGCCTCTTTTTGAGTGATTTGACGAAGAGTTCGTGCCTTAGT
>JABEUN010000054.1 GCA_013044385.1 Acidimicrobiaceae bacterium | reverse complement strand
CCTACGCAGCCCAGCAGGCGGACCCAGTGTCGGCTCGCTGGCCGGGAACCGGCGACTAGAGGGACGGCAACCGCTCCTTTGCGGAGAACTGACAAATATGGGTGCTGTTCGAGGCATCGAAGGAGATCAGTTGACGGAGATGAGTGCGAAATTTCCAAGGCTGATCGGAGATGTGCGTCACTGTGTCTTGGGAATATCGGGAGAAATTGCAGGTATGACACCGACTCGTAGACGTAATGTACTGACTGGCGGGACTAGATGACGGGATATATTCTCCGACGGATAGGCCAAGCGGTCGTCACGATCTTCGCCGTTTCCTTGATCGTGTTTGCGGTGCTTCATGCACTGCCGGGTGGACTGGTCAGAGCACAGCTTGGACAGAAGGCGACGGCTGTACAGATACACACGTTGGAACTCCAAGAGGGATTGTTGAAGCCCCTCCCGGTCCAATATCTGACCTGGGCTGGTAACGCGTTAAGAGGACAGCTTGGCTTCTCTTTCAAGCTGAATGAGCCGGTTTCTACCCTGATAGCGACCTACGTGCCCAGGACGTTCATGCTCGTGCTGATCTCGCTTCTTTTCGCCATAGCGATCGCCATCCCAATGGGACTATGGCAGGGTTACAGGAGGAACAAGGTCGACGATCATGTGCTCACGTCGACGATGCTCGTTATGTACTCTGCACCAACGTTTCTCTTGGGCGTCGTACTGATCTTCCTGCTGAATATCTGGTTCCCACTTCTGCCCTCTACGGCTTCGGACTTTGGTAATAGCCTCAGTGTGGACGTCAGGGACCTCGCCCTTCCAGTGATCACGTTGGTACTTGCAAATGTGAGTTACTTCAGCAGGTACATGAGATCGGCGGTCATCGACAACCTGTTGGAAGATTATGTTCGGACAGCCCGATCCAAAGGCGCCACCAACCAGCGGGTACTGCTCAGGCACATCCTCAGGAACTCGCTCAACTCGACAGTGACACTACTTGGGCTTTCTCTGCCATATACGGTTTCGGGTTCGTTGATCGTCGAGGCGCTCTTCAACTATCCAGGTGCTGGCCTACTGTTTTGGAACTCTGCTCAGACTAGGGACTTCCCCGTCCTGCTCGGAATCGTACTGGTCATCGCAGTGCTGACCGTAGTCGGCAATCTGGTGGTAGACGTGCTTTATGGCGTCGTAGATCCAAGGGTTCGACTGAAGTGAGCGTTTTCGCAGGGTACAGCTCTACGGCGTGCCAAGAATGGTCGGATGCCAAATCTGGCAATGGTATAGCTCCCCGAGCAGCTGATTTTGGACTGAATGTGACGGGAGACGTGATCTTGAAGAGAACATCTTGTCGAGTCGGGACCGCATCTTCAGGCCCGGGCTGGGCCACACCGGTTTTTATTGGAGGTCTGAGTTGAGCCCTGAAATTACGACAGCAACACCGGTGCTGGAGGTGACAGACTTAAAGACCGACATAGTTCAGAGCCACTCGGTTGTACAGGCCGTCGACGGAGTCAGTTTCACTGTTAACGAGGGTGAGACATTAGGCATTGTCGGTGAGTCGGGCTGTGGAAAGACTATGACGGCGCTTTCGGTCCTCAACTTACTGCCCCAAGGCGGGCGAGTCGTCGGCGGAAGTATCAAGCTCCAAGGTAGAGAACTCGTCGGGATGGACCGAGATGAGTTGCGCAAGCTTAGGGGTTCGAGGGTGGGGATGATCTTCCAAGACCCGTTGACCTCTCTGAATCCATCCAAGACCATCGGCTGGCAGATCGGTGAATCGCTCTTCATTCACCGCAAGGCTTCAAAGGCGGAGCAGCATGATCGTGCAGTTGAACTATTAGGCCTCGTTGGTATTCCGAGGCCGAAAGAGCGGGTCGACGATTTCCCTCATCAGCTCTCAGGCGGGATGCGGCAGAGAGTGATGATCGCCATCGCCCTTGCCGGTGACCCGAAGCTTCTGATTGCTGACGAGCCGACGACTGCTCTCGATGTGACCATCCAGGCGCAGATACTCAGCCTCCTGAGTGACCTGAAGGAGCGTTTCGGGATGGGATTGATACTCGTCACCCACGACCTGGGAGTGATAGCTGGTCATGCCGACAGGACGCTCGTCATGTACGCGGGACGGGTCGTGGAGCAGGGAGAGACGGGAGCGATCTTCTCGGCCATGAGGCATCCCTACACGCAGGCTCTCCTATCTTCGATACCACGAGTTGGACAGGACCGTGCCCAAGTGCTGGACACGATCCCCGGACTTCCTCCGGATCTCAGCCAGGCTCAGGCTGGGTGCCGATTTGCTCCACGCTGCACAGAGGTGCAGGCGGTCTGCACCGTGACAGACCCGCACCTTGAGAACTCGTCTGGAGAGCATCAATTTGCCTGCCTGTTCCCGGTTTCAGGGCCGTTGACGGGTTTGGAGACGAGGGTTCCGCTTCGGAATAGAGTTGCGTCAATGCATGGTGAGGATCGCAAAGTTGCAGTGTCCATCCGTGGACTCACCAAAGAGTTCGCAGTTAGGTCGGGTGCGCTGCAGCGAAAGGTTGGAACCGTGCACGCCGTCTCAGGTGTCTCCTTCGACGTACTAGAGGGTGAGAGTTTCGGTATCGTCGGCGAGTCTGGTTGTGGAAAGACAACCCTTGGACGCATGATAGTGGGACTCGAGACACCAACTGAGGGTTCGATACTGTTCGACAATGTCGATATCGCAAGCCTCAAACCGAAGGATCTGAGGGCTCATAGAAGAGATTTCCAGCTCATGTTTCAGGATCCTTACGCGTCGCTCGATCCTCGGATGAGAATTGGTACCTCGCTTAGGGAGCCGTTGGCGATTCAGGGCATTGGCACCTACAAAGAGCAGGTAGAGAAGATACGAGACCTGTTGCGTGAGGTTGGACTTAGGTCCAGAGTTGTGGAACGCTATCCACACGAATTCTCCGGCGGCCAGAGACAGAGGGTCGGTTTCGCCAGGGCTCTGGTCCTTGATCCGAAATTGATTGTCGCTGACGAGCCAGTCTCAGCCCTCGACGTATCGATCAGGTCGCAGATCATCAACATGATGAGACAGCTCCAGGACAGCCACAATCTGACTTATGTGATTATCTCACATGACCTAGCGGTAGTGAGCTACCTGACCGATCGGGTTGGAGTCATGTATCTGGGTCGAATGATCGAAGTCGGCCCGACCCAGCAGGTCTTTAGTCGGCCGGCTCACCCTTACACCCAGGGATTGCTTAAGTCCGTTCCAATCCCTGATCCAACCTTGAGAGGTTTAAGGACCAGAGAGCCCGCAATAGTTGGTGAACTACCGTCGCCGATCAATCCACCTTCGGGTTGCCATTTCAGGACCCGCTGTCCGGCCGCTACTGAGGTCTGCAGCCAGGATGTTCCGCCGCTTAGAACAATTGACTCCCTCCACGAGGTGGCTTGCCACCATGCAGAGCTGGTATTTGGGCGAGTGTCGGGAGCTGGGTCGACGCCAACTAGAAGTGACTGAGCCTCGGCCTGCAAATGGCCACGGTCAAGTTTGTAAATGGCTGTTCGACCCAGATCTTTCGCATCGGATCTATCGGGGTTAGAGTCGTCCGGCTGGCCGACCAGCGGTAGTGACCTCAAAGCGTTCGAGTTCAAAAGCTGTCAAGCGGTTCGGATCTGCGGTCATGGAGGTTCGCCTGCCGGACAATCAGACGTGGGTTTCCGCTGTGTTGCAGGCTTATGGCAAAAGATGTGCTTACATTAGTACGCTGAATCGATTTAGATCCGCTTCAAGCGGTTCGGATGGCTTAGTCGGTGTGCGCAAGACGCCAAGACCTCATCCCGCTGACCGGTCATGCGCCGGGTCGCACGGGTTGAGGTACTCCAACTACTTTGTCGAATGGACGACCCTGCCCTTGACCAAGGTGGTGATCACTTCGACCTCACCGATCTCCTTGGATGGTATCTCGAATATGTTCCGATCCAGCACAATCAGATCGGCGCTCATTCCAACGGCGATCTGGCCCATCGAATCGTCGAGGAAAGCCTGGTAAGCAGTGCCGGAACAGTAACACGCTAGGGCTTCGGGGAGGCTGAGACGTTCTGATGGCATCCAGCCGCCCTCGGGGAAGTCCGCTTTGGTCTGTCGGGTGACTGCAACTGCGATGCCCGGTAGCGGTCTATGGTCGCTCACCGGCCAGTCACTCCCGAACGATACCCGAGCCCCACCTCGGAGCAAGGTAGCGATCGGGTACTGAGAGTTCCCTCGCTCCTGTCCGAGCCGAGGCATGGTAAGGATGGACTGTAAGGAGTCCTGCTGGGCCCAGAGCGGCTCGAAGTTGGCGATCACGCCCAACTCCGCGAACCTAGCGAGGTCGGAGGGGTCGATCAACTGGGAGTGTGCAATGGTTGGCCTTCGGTCCCTGACTCCGTTCTCAGTCTGGACGACCTCTACGGCGTCTAATGCCATTCGGATAGCCTTGTCTCCTATGGCATGTAGGTGCAGTTGGAATCCGGCGGCATCGAATGCGGTGACTGCGGCAGTGAGATCCTCGATGCTCCAGTTCGGTATTCCGTGGCTGCCGGGACAGTCGTGGTAGGGCTCTAGCAACGCTGCGGTTCCAGCC
Source organism: Acidimicrobiaceae bacterium (assembly GCA_013044385.1). GTDB lineage: Bacteria > Actinomycetota > Acidimicrobiia > Acidimicrobiales > Acidimicrobiaceae > JABEUN01. Next base: position 1,118 of record JABEUN010000054.1, on the reverse strand, counting down.
TCAATCACTCCGTCCACGAATATCTTGACGGTCTCTGCCCCTAAAAATGGAGATCCGACAGACCTGACGACACTGCGTTGGTCGATGAAAAGCTGAAGTTGGTTTCGATATTCGGAGGGCTGTGCGGTAAACGCGAGGTTGTACCTGAGTTCAAGTTCATTCCCACGCGCTAGCTGCAGGTATGCCTCTAGGTCGTCTGGCTCTACCCAGGCGTCTTGTACGAAGACCACGCCAGCTTCGATGTACCGTCTCGAAGACCAGCGGATCGCGTCCATCTTCTGTTCGATGCTGATGGGTGGGAGCATGTTGAATATCAAGTCCGTAGCCCCCCATTCACGAAGCGTCCCCATCGGGGTGCCGTCTGGTCGGTGGACAATCTCGCCGTTTTCTGGCTGTGGCGTCTCTGATGTGATGCCGGCGAGTTCGAGCGCCTTGGTGTTGCACCACACGGTGTGGTAGTCGGTTGCCCTGAGCGCAACTGGGCGATCTCTGACCGCTGTATCGAGCCATTTAGCGTCGAAGCATCCATCGGGAACTAGCGATGGATCGTAGCCCAAGCCCAGGATCCACTCGATATCGGGGTTATCGGCGGCGAATTTAGCCACCGCATCGGCGATCCCAGCCACCGTACCATGACCCCTCACCTTTGCGAACTGCTGCTCTAGCCCGGCAAAGATCGGGTGTGCATGGCCCTCGGCGAAGGCCGGAATTACCGACGCGCCGGCAGCATCAATGACCTCTGACGCGTCAGAACCGGTGTCGGTTGCTTCGTTACCGATCGCAACGATGACTCCGTCCTCGACTAGGACTGCATTAGAAGTCGGTCTGTCGGGGTCGCCCGTCCAAACTGCGGCATTCTTGATCAAGAGTTTCTGTTTTGTCATATCTCCAGCCTGCGTGTTTGCTCAGATTCTTAAAGTACGAAACGGGATTTCAGCTCCTCAGGCCCGGTGAAAGGGCTGTCGGCGCCTATTAGCGGTCCGTAAAGGTCGGGCCTTCGATCCCGGAACAGACCCCAGGATCTACGTGCTAGTTGCGCCTGATCGAGGTCGAGTGTGGCCCGGATGATGCATTCGGCACCATCTGCATCGGCGATGATCTCTCCGAGGTGATCGGAT
>JABEUN010000053.1 GCA_013044385.1 Acidimicrobiaceae bacterium | reverse complement strand
TGTAGACGCTGTAGACCAGATGCCACACCTGGGTCACCCGAGTGGAACGTTCGGGCGGATTTGGTTGCCCGGGCGATGAGGTTGATTCGTGACGGTATTGTCGACCGAGAAGGTGTCGAGGGTTTGGCCAGAAGGCTCGGTTACAGTGTCCGACATATAAATCGTGTCGTGATGTCAGAGATCGGTACCGGTCCCCTCGCACTTGCGCGAGCTCAACGTAGCCAGACTGCTCGGATCTTGCTTGAGACCACCGATCTGGCAGTGACAGATGTTGCTTTTGCGGCCGGATTCAAAAGTATCCGTCAGTTCAACGAGACGATTCGTGATGTTTTTGCCGACACCCCGAGTGGGCTTAGGAAGGTCGCTACTAGAAACGGGACGACGAAGCACCAGTCTGGAACTACTCAGTCTGTCCATGTGCGTCTGCCGGTCAGGCAACCTTTCAGCTGGACTTCAGTGTTCCACTTTCTAACGGCGAGAACCGTATTCGGCATAGAGTCGCAAGAAGGATCGACATATACCCGCAGTCTGCGCTTGGCCAACGGGTTCTGTGTAGTGAAGCTGGAGCCAGCGGTGTCTGGCGCTTTTCGACCGGAGTTCGTCGATGCAGTTCTACACCTTTCAGATCTGCGAGACCTGGCGACGGCAGTTTCACGGTTACGTCAATTGTTTGATCTGGATGCCGACCCTGTAGCGATATACGACGCCTTGGAATCGGACCAGGTGATTGGGCATTTGGTGCGCCGGGAGCCTGGACTTAGAGTGCCTGGAGCGGTGGATGGATTCGAATTGGTGGTACGAGCGATAATCGGACAACAGGTCTCAGTCCAAGGTGCACGGACGGTCGCCGGACGTCTGGTGTCTGCTGCAGGCGAGGAGCTTCGCCAACCTTTCGGGGAGATTACACACCTGTTCCCGACGCCAGATGCACTGATCGAGCTCGCGGAAGAAGAGCCAAGTGCGTATTCGATGCCAGCTGCCCGTCGTCGTGCACTCGTTGCAGTTTCGCAGGCGGTGCGTGATGGAGCGTTAGTAATTGACGAAGGAGCTGATGGTAGAGAACTGAGACGGGAGTTGCAAGCCATTCCTGGTGTTGGTGCCTGGACTGCTGAATATGTGGTTATGAGAGTACTCCGTGAGCCAGACGTATTCATGCCTTCCGACCTCGGCATAAAGCGAGCCGCAGCGGAGCTCGGAATGCAGTTGGATGCGAAATGCCTGCTGGATCTGAGCGACAGATGGCGACCGTGGCGCAGCTACGCAATGGCGCACCTATGGTCGATCTCGGTCCCACGGAGATCTAGGAATTCGATGAAAACAGAATCACCAAATAAGGAAGGAATACCACTAGCAGTATGACAACCTCCAATTACACGATGAGTATGGACACACCCATCGGCCGAATCGTGCTTGAGAGCACTGGGTCCGAACTGGTTGGCATTCAGCTTCCGTCGCCGGGGCTATCGAGCTTTAGCCAGAGTCACGAGTTGCCTTTGGTACTCAAATCCGCAGCCATTCAGATTGAGGAGTACTTCGCTCGAGAACGAAAGGTGTTTGAGCTACCTATTAGCCTTCGGGGTACTAGCTTCCAGCAGGAGGTTTGGGCCGGTCTCATTCGAATTCCGTACGGCGTGGTCGTCAGTTACGGAGAGCTAGCTCGGGATTTGGGTCGCCCAAAAACATATCGTGCCGTTGGTCAGGCAAATGCTAGAAATCCGATACCAATTGTCGTGCCTTGCCACAGAGTTGTAGCAAGCGATGGCCTCGGTGGATATGCCGGTGGTCTGGACATGAAGCTGGAGCTACTCACTTTAGAGGGCTATCACTCCTAGCCATTCCGTCAACCTGCCTGCACGGAAGTTTCGTAAATCCAACGGGATTTGTTTGATTGAATCCGGCGGACAAAATGGCTGGGGATTCATAGAACTGAGAAGTGAGTATCTCAGATACTTAGGGTAGGCGAATACTGGAGTTTGTGTTTTGGCATGCTGGCTTCGTAGACAAAACTCAATGAAGTGAGGGATGAAATAAATGACCTGTATAAGGTCTATTTTTGACGGTTTGTTGCCTTCAATCTAAGTTTCATTAGCACTAACTGTCCATTTGCTAAAGTCCGCAAGACCCAGTGTCGACGAAACGGGAATGAAGATGCTAGAGGTTTTGCCTATAACAATCGGTCGTAGATTTAGAGCCGATCGACCATCCGATTTTGACACCACAGCAAAGTATGGAAGTAGTAATGCTCCAATTGACGAGTGGAACCACGATGACTCGGATCGAGATTTGAAGGGGCCTTTTGAACAGATAAATGATGAATCCGGGATCCTTGGCGTCTTCCGATCGGGTCCACTTATAGAAGCACTCTCGAGCCAACTTGCGATGATTGCATTTGATACCCAGGGAACCATTCTTTGGGTAAACCCTCTGTTTGCTGGAGTTGTCGGGTATCGACCCGAGGAGCTGATAGGAACAATGCACAGGGCCCTGTGTAGGCCGGAGTTCTCAACCAGTTCTGTATATGTGCGCTTCTGGGAGGATTTGCGTAAGGGAAAGGCATGCGTCGACAGAATTGAGCGTGTGCATAAGTCCGGGCGGTCGGTATGGCTTGAGGCGACCTATCTGCCGGTGATGGTTGACGGTACGGCGGTCGGAGTTGTCAAGGTTGGCACCGATATTACTGAGCGGACTTTAGCCAGTAGAGAACGTATCGAGACGCTGGCATCAATGTCTGCTGACTTGGGGCATCGTGCGACTGAGGGCAATTCCGTTGCATCGAAGATGGTCGAGGGTGCTCGGAAGTTGGCTGTAGATAATCACGAGACCAGCGACACAGTTCAGAGACTTGTCGAGCAGAGTGAAGGGATCGCCGGTATCGTGAACACCGTCCGCTCGATCGCTAGTCAGACAAACTTACTCGCTCTGAATGCGGCGATTGAGGCGGCTCGGGCTGGCATCCATGGACGTGGATTCGCTGTAGTGGCAGACGAGGTGCGCGTGTTAGCCGGAAGGGTAGACGCTGCCACGACGACCATTCAGGAGGAACTCAAGGGCATTACTGCGACTACCTCCACTCTGGAGGTTCGTAATGGAGTTTCGGGCCTCACAATCGAAAGTTCTGCGGCTGCGTCAGAGCAGTTGATGGAGGAGTTTCATGGAATTGGCCAGGCGGCAGAGGAACTTGCAACATACGCCGAAGCGGCTAAATCAGACCTCTGAGCCACCTTTGCGGTGACAATACCTATAGGTTCTCGACTCTGTTCTCAAATCGGGAGTTCGTATATGGAAGACCTGAGATTGGCGTGCTGACTTCCTGGAGTGGCTAGGGTTGCTGCGCAACCGCATAATTTGAGTCGCGTGGCTGGAATGCAGGCTCCAGATCTGTGAGACGACGATGGAGCTAGGTCTACAAAGATGAAGATTCCTTGTCGATGCTCTGCAGAAACGCAGCTACCGAAGCGTTCCAAAGCTCAGGTGCCTCGTAGTAAGGTGAGTGGCCGCAACTGGGAATTACGGCCAGGCGAACGTTTGGCAATGCCTCGCAGAGTGCCATGATCGCCGCTGGCGGGAAAAGACCGTCATGGTCGCCAACAATACATAGCACCGGTATCTCGATGGACTTCGCAGTCGCTTCGTCGTATGTAGTCATAAGCAGGCGGCCGATTACCTTGTCGCTGTTCGCAGTACCGATTTCGCCAAGTGACTGGTAGAGGTGCGCGAGTTCCGGTTCTTCTACAACGAATCTTTGTCCGAGCGCCGGGTGCACCCCCAAGTAATCCATAGAGGCAGCTGTGGTATATGTGGAGCTGGCTAGCGCTTCACTGACCTTGGGAGTCAGAAGCCCGCCTAGTGAGTCAGCTAGGACGAGGCTTCTGAAGAGGTCGGGCCTCTCCAAGTAGGCTCCGACTGCACTCCATCCGCCCATCGACTGACCGATGATGTCGGCTCGAGTCACGTTCAACTCATCGAGGATGGCGATCAGATCACCTCCGGCAACCTTTGGACCGGTTAGATCACCGTGGTCTGTCGACTTGCCATAACCTCTGTGATCCCACGTGATGACGGCTCGATTCTTAGAGAATTGGGATACCTGTTGGAACCAAACTGCATGATTTCCGCCGGCTCCATGACACAGAACGAGAGGGACGCCGCCTTCGCCAACGACTTCGTAGAATATCTTCTCGCCATCGCGCTCGGCAAAACCCGTCCTCCTTGGAACGGGCTTAGAGTGGGTCGTTCTGAACTCAGGAGTACGAATCGCCGTGCATTCCATTTCTACCCGCGCGTCAAACACCAACCTCACCCCGCCGACTGTTATTCTCGCAGGTGGAGCGGTTGGAAAGTATCTCGAATAGACATCATTCATGGTGGCAAAGTCGGAGATGTCCGCGAGGTATACGCTCACCTTCAATACGTCGCTCCACGAAGACGAGGCTGCGGTTAGGATCTGCTCGATGTTCTTAAGTGTCTGGTCTGTTTCCGGTCTGATTCCACCTCCAACCAGGGATCCGTCACCAGTGGTCCCGATGGTTCCCGAGACATATATCATCTCGTCGGACACCGTGGCGTGTGAGAATTGAGGCAGCCTTACCAGTCCCTCAGCGTTGAGCTTTTCCATGTCGAATCCTCGTCCTTCTGTGCGGGCCTGCCTTAGATATCCCCAGTAGTTTCAAAATGCCGTATTCAAGTCGTCGTTGCGCCCTGGCGTCTCGGTGGATGGCCCCTCGGGCGTCTCGCCAATTCCCGTCGTGGCGAGGTTGTTCGATTTTGGCTACCTCCACCGCAAGTGATTAGGGCCACACCAGCTCACCTTACTGGTACGCACAGATCGTGGGTTCGGGGGTGAATTCAGAAATCGTGTCATCTTCTCTTCTTGGACAAACTACTACCTGCTTTTTGAAAGCTTTCTCCAACATTCGTCTGATCTGCAGAAAGCAGGAGATAGTTGACCGACAAGCAGAAGTGGCTTGGTAGAGGAGTACTGAGAGGAACGGCAGGAAACCTTATGTGATCCTAAAATTTCGGTCCGTCTGACCTTTTGTACTTCAAGTTTGCAAAGGAAGACACATCGGCCTCAGAGAGGACGATCATGGCCCAAACAGTACAGACACTCACCGAAATTTCGAAGCTATATCCCGAAAAGGGGATCATACTTTTGTGACTT
>JABEUN010000052.1 GCA_013044385.1 Acidimicrobiaceae bacterium | reverse complement strand
GAGTCGTTGTAGGCCGACGGACTGGATACTTTCTAGTGACTGCCACGATTCTGATTGCGTACGGAATCGTTCTCGGTAATGCATCGCCACTTCGTCCTCGGTGAGAAATCTGGTGTCTGCCCTGCCGAAGCGAGCGGGAAACTCTTTGATCTCGCCGGTGGACGAGGTCTTGGCAAAGGGCCGACTCCCTCGACAGCTATTACTTATGGCTATAACAATTACGCCCGAATCTCCATCACTTGACTCCTTGCACGCGAAAATCTCAGCGTTCAAGTGCGGTCTGATGAGAAGACTGATCCGGGCATAGAAACTCTCAATCCACTTATCAATCTGATCAATCGGCTCGATCCCGGTTGCGCATTCGTTCTCCTCGACCACACCAAAGATGAGTATTCCACCGCCTGCGTTTGCAAGAGCCGCTACATCTTTGGCCAATTCGTCATGGTTGAAATTCGTGGCTGACGGACGTGTCCCAGAGGTGCCAGAAGGTCGTCGCTTGAATTCGAGAAAAGTACGTTCGTGCAAGCCACGCTCGATTGCCTCGTCGAGTTTTCTGTAGGTCAACTCCGATAGCTTGCATCCAAGTTCTTGTTCTGCCTCAGGATGGGTGAACATCACGTCTATAGCATATTTCTACATTTGAGGTACGATCCACCCTTTCGAGCACCCCTAAGTAGCAAAGGTCGCACGTAGCACCTGCCTTGAGTACGAACGTCGAAGCGTCCCTCCGCTTGGGCGGGATCTTTACCCGGATAAGGCGGCAACCTCCGGGTCGCTAACCGGTTCATCCAGACCCATCCGAAGCCCCTACGCTGGTTTAGACGCCGAGAGCGAAGTGCCTTGGACCAGTACCGGGTCATCTAGGTTCGGAGGACCTGAAACTGCACTAAAAGAATGTGTCCAGTTGAATCTGGCCGAATGACACCCTGCAAGCCAAGGGCGTCTAACTGCGGGTATCTGCAATTTGTATAGCGTAGAATGTCAGCTCCGTGAGACTTGCAGCGGATAAGGGTTGCCTGGTAGCCTCCCTGGCAATAAGTTTCTTTGAGCTGAGCTCAGGGGAGAACAAATATGGCAAAGGCGATTCTCTGTTCAAACAATCAACGGGCGAAGCTCCGATTGAGACCAGCTGCGATCCTAGTGATTAGTGGGCTTACCTTGATGAGCTGCGCTAACACTTCAAATAGCCTTAGCCAAGCCACTCCGAAAGATGCGATAGCGTGTACAGCCGAAGTGGTGCTTTTGAACGCCATAGGTCAACGTAAGCTCACCCAAGCAGAAGGCCAAGCTCTGGTCCGAACTGGACAAGAAGCATCGGACTCGAACATTCGTAAATGGACAATTGCCCTAACCGACAGCGCTAGCCGTCAAGACCGGGCAGGCATAAACCACGCGATCGCTGAGATAGCCAACGTTTGCCATCAACTGGGCCTTCTCTGACGAAGAGGTTAAATCCATCACAGGAAGCTGGCATCATGATCGGTTTCGTCGTCGAGTGAGGTTCTACCTCGCCTTCAGACGGTGAGCTTCGCCCACATTGAGCCCGTCAAGGTGAGATTTTTCACGGTAAGTGGAGTCACCGAACCCGTCAAGCAACGATGTCATCCGCCTAATGCGAATACGAATGACAAACTATGGAGTCGCCAGAGCTGACGAATTGGAGTGATGCTTCTATCAGCACACCTTGTCGCATCTCCCATAAGTGGAGAAATCCACTGATACGATTTCGAAATGGCCCAAGATACATTTGAGCAGCGGCTTGCCTTTGCCGTCGAATATACAACCGTTCACATAGATCCGAGTACAGGTTATTTTCTAGTTCTCAAAATGAGGGCACGAACGACTTCGTTCCTAATGGCCTTCGGATCGGGTCTTTGGTGGATCGGTGGCATTCTTACCAACAACATTGAAGTAGACGGCACGGGTCTCACGCTCTTCCTCGTGTTCGGAGTGCTATATGGACGTCACTTGCAAATTTTGAGGTGGTATCGACGCTACCTGAAAATACAGGACTGGAAAGCTGAGAAGTCATGACTCACGATTCCTACGCGTGCCCATGGCGAAAGTCTTTTCCGGTAACTACGGTGGGTCTCCGACAATCGATGCACCTCTAATCATCCTTTCAGCATCACTGAACCTGTTAACGAACGATGTCATCCGCTTCTTGCGAAGACGAACGGCGAGGTAGTCAATCGCTATAGCCAGAAACTCGGCCCTGTGCAACTGGCTGGGAAATCTGTCCGTTCTGGAAACAATTTCGAAGTTTTGTCTTCAAGGCTTTGACGAACCTCTATGGTTGGTTTATGGCGAGTAGTTGGTTCTCAGTACTGTGGCCACCTTTGGTAGTGGCTTTCACGGGAATAGCTGGCCTGTGTGCAAATCTAAAGCAGGCAGCCAATCAGTCTGACACTGCCCTCAAACTTGCTGAATTCAGTCAAGCCAAGGAAGCAGACCAAATCGTCTTCGACCACCTCTTGCCCCACTTCACTAATATCCTTCGTCGATACGTAGGGCTGGAACTAAGGCTGACACAGATTCGCAGGTGGTTATCCACACAGCCGGAGCCAGATTCCGCCAAAATTATCGCCACGCTTCTTTTTGGGCCGCCAATGCCAGATCCGATTGCCATTCGCCAAGAGGATCTTCTCGAAGCGCAAATTGCTGTCGCGGCCTTCGGAAAGGAGAGCTTTAGGCTTGAAATCAACAGTTTCGAGCACGATTTCAATAGGTTCACGGAGATGTGCAGGTTGCATATCGGCGACTCAGAGTATTCTCAGGACGCTGCCACCTCTGGCCGAGCCAAAGATGGCTGGTTTCAAGGAGAGGAATTCTCCGGCCTACTTCAGGATCTCACTAACCGAGCGAGCCTAATAACCAAAATGGTTGGGACTGAGGTACAGAACCTCCTCAATAAGACCAACATCAAAAGTGCATCCTAGTCACGCCTCCGTCGTCCTCTCAGAATGGAGTCTGCTCTGCGCTTGCAATCCGAACACCGAGATCCGGTCAACTTATCAACGATCCAAGGTGATCCACCACAATCGACGCACACCTCTCGGTCGAAACTCGGAAGGGTGGATCGCCAGCAGGTCCTGCACCTGCGACACCCATCCAGCGACCTCCTGCTCAAAGCGAAACATCAAGCTCTCACCACGCTCGAGCAGATTCCGAATCGGATCTTCAGGACCGAACTGCTCTTCTCGCAGAACGATCTCCAGCGGCCGGCTACTCATCTCGGACTCCCCTCCTGAGCCACCTTCGGCGGATCTCATCGGATAGCCAAGGCATCGTCCACGGCATTCCTTCGGTGGAGTTCGACGATGGTCGTCAGGGCCTACAACAATGTCACCTGAGAAGAGCCGCTCCCACATGGTTAGACGGCTCCTGCCCACAGAAGCGGGTCAGAGAGTCGCGTGAGAAGCGCCATACCCCTCTGCGGCTTCTGGCCACCGGACAGTAGCGTAGTCCAAAAACGTTACGGTCCTCAAAGCTGACTCATGATCGCACCTGCCTCACGATCCTTCTCTTCAAGGACGTGGGAATAGATCTCGAGCGTGATCGAAGGGTCGGCATGTCCAAGCATTGGCGGAAAGAGTCCGCAGGTGTAGACGTGCGGCAATGAGCTGGGTGGCAAAGCGGCGCTGTCGCTAACTGGCTGGCTAAGGTTGGTGGGCGTCGGGGCGTTGAGTGTTTCAGTAGCCCGCAACGATGCCGACGTCACTCCTAGACATAGCGTTCAGCCTAGGGCTGAAGGTTCGGGACCACGACGGACCGATGGTCCGCCTGAAAAATCCCTTTGGTATCGGTGAAGCGCTGCCACTGCGATTCCGGAAGGGTCATCCGAGCGATTGCGAACGCACCCCCTCGATCTCGTCAAGGCAGCGTCTGAAGCACAGAGCGTAGCTCCTCTCTGGCATTCCAATGGACTCTTGTTTCATAGAGCACTCTCAAGCGTTGCAACGAACCGCTCCAGTTCCGCTGTAGTGATGCGGGCAGATCGTCCGATATG
>JABEUN010000051.1 GCA_013044385.1 Acidimicrobiaceae bacterium | reverse complement strand
TTCCGGTAATCTGGAAATCATAGGGCGAGAACGATGAGGAATAATGAACTCCTACCCGAAGGCTCAAAAAGAAGCCGTTATCAAGAAGCTGATTGAGCTACGCAGCGATCCCAACCCAACGGTTGGCGCGAACGGACCATCGGTATTATCCAACAAAAGACGAAGAACCCCCTAACTCTGCCGTTGTCAGCGCTGGTGACCTCCAAACTCGCCGCCTACATCCTCGATGAAAGGCCCGTTTCGAACGATGATCATGTGTTCTTGCGTTCAGTGGCACCGCACACCAAACTGTCCGATCACGCCTCGATCTACAGCGTGACGGCGAAGACGTTCCGCAAAGCTGGAGTCACCGACACAAAGGCAGGGACTCGCTTCTTACGCCATAGCGCCGCATCACGACTGCTGCGTGCTGCGGTCCCGCTCACCACGATATCTGCCGTACTCGGCCATGCGAGTTCGGAGTCGACCAATTGCTACATGAACGTCGATGAGGAACGCCTTACAGAGTGCGTGTTGCCAGTACCGACAGGTACTCGATCATGAACGGCTACGGTTTTGTCAGCGCGTTCGCCACAGAGCTGGACGAGTACCTCGCGTTCAAGGAGAACATGGGGTTCTCCGGCAGCTCCAGGATCTGGTATTTGAAGAAGTTCGACGCCTATTGCGCCGAGCACGGTCGCGCCGTGTTCGACCGGGAAACCGTCGAAGGGTGGGTGACTGAGCAACTGGAAAGGTCGGGTCAGTACCGATCATGGATGTCCTATGTTAGGGACTTCGGCCGATGGCTCCAAGCACACGGAAACAAAGATGCCTACGTACTCTCAGGTCAATGGAAAGCCTCGTTCGTTCCCGCCCACCCCTACCTGATGGTTGGCCACGAGATCGAAGCCTTCTTCAGCGCTGCAGCACAGCTTGAAGTGCAGTCCCCATGGCAGTGGCAAGCGGTCGCGTTCTTCATACTTATGTACTCGTGTGGAATCAGAACCGGCGAGGCCCGTGCCCTGTTGGCTGAGCACGTCGACCTACATGACGGCTACATCGACATCTTGTGGTCTAAGGGCAGTCGCAGCCGGAGGCTCCCCTTGACCGGCGAAGTCATCGAGATTCTCGCCGCCTGCGAAGGGACATCGAAGCAACACTTCGGCCCGTCCCGCCAGACATTCTTTGTCTCTGGAACCGGTAGCAAGGTCACAGCCGCAGCGGTCGGGATACTATTCAACCGCATCTGGGACCAGGCCAGACTGCAGCGACCGACACATGGCCAACAACCACGACCATACGACTTTCGCCATCACTTCGCCTACGCCAACATCGAGCGATGGATGACCCAGGGCAAGGACGTCACTGCGATGTTGCCCTATCTATCCCGTTACATGGGGCACGTGACTTTTGAGTCCACCTTCTACTACATTCACACCTCCCCCGACTTCATGGGAGCGTACGTCCAGATCACTCAGAAGAGTGAGTCGTTACTGCCGGAGGTGGGATTCGAATGAAACGCAATCCGAACACCGACGGCCCAAACTTCTGGAGCTTCGCCAGGGATTACCTCCATACCTACATGTCCACGGTGAGAAAGTGCTCGCCTAAGACGATTGCGGCCTACCGGATCAGTCTGGAGTGTTTCCTGGGCTATCTCACAAATAAAGACCATATCAAACGTGAACACGTGAGCTTCGATCATTTCGACCGGGCACACCTCAAAGCGTGGCTGGTATGGATGGCTGAAGACCAACACTACGCGCCGAAGACCATCGCTCTGAGGCTCACCGCCATAAAAGCGTTCCTTGCCTACTCATCCCACGAAGAGTTCACCCTCGTCGCCCTCAGTCAGGCAGCGAAGACGCTACGGTCGCCCACCAGCCCCAAAGCGCCAATTGCGTACCTCACCGAATCCGAGACACGGGCCATCCTTTCCGCTTACACCGGTAAAACGGCGAAATCACGCAGGAACCGGATGCTCCTCATCCTCCTCTACGACACCGCGGCTCGTGTCAGCGAGATCACCGGCCTGACCCTGGGTGACCTCTCCCTCACCGAGCCCGGACATGTCACCCTCACCGGAAAGAGGAACAAAACCCGCGTCGTGCCGCTAACCGACAAGACGATCGAGCACCTGCGTGTCTACCTCGCAGAGTTCCATCCGAACCCGACTCGACAACCTACGACACGACCGGTGTTTTATAGCCTCCACCAGGGACTACCGATGGGACTCTCGGTCGATACCGTTTCACAAGTGTTGAAAGAAGCCGCCCGAAGCGGCCGCATGAACAGTCCCACGATCCCTGAGACGATCCATTGTCACATGCTGCGAAAGACTAAAGCCATGGACCTCTACCGCCAGGGTGTCCCGCTGCCAATCATCATGCGCCTCCTCGGCCACGAGAATACTTCGACCACCGCAACGTTCTACGCTTTTGCAACCATGGACATGATGCGAGAAGCCGTCAATGCGGCCATTCCTACGATCAATACGCCACTACGCGAGCTCACCGAAGATCGGCTCCAAGCCCTCTACAGCCTCCGATAGCGCCAAAACGTTAAGCCGAGGAATAAGTCAGCTTGCCACTCCTCAGCAGGCCAAGTGACGATTCCTCGGCTTAGTAAAAACCTCGGCATAATCGTTGTTAAGCCGAATTCGGCTTAACAACGATGCCGGCTCTCAGTACACGTCTGTAATTTACACCGACCGGATTGATGAGATCGGTGCAGCACCCTCTATCGGGACCGTCGGTGATTCGTTCGACAATGCAATGGCCGAATCGGTCATTGGCATCTTCAAGACCGAATTGCATCGCAACCCCGCCGTCTTAGCCGACAACGGCGGACACTGGAAGGGGCTCGACGATCTCGAGATCGCCACCTGTGCGTGGGTGCCGTGGTTCAACGAGGAACGACTCCACGGAGAACTCGAATACAGAACACCGAACGAGGTCGAAGACGGCTATCGTGTCAATACTCAGACCAAGGTGGCGTGAGAAATCCAAGCGAAAAGGTCTCCACCAAACCCAGACCGATTCAGGCGATGGGACTCAGTGAGTCGCCACGACTGAGTCCTCAGAGGATCTCTTCACCTTCAGAGATGGTAAGTGCACCACGAAGTGGAACCCACTCAATTTGCCGAGCCTGCTAACACTTGCCACGCACATGACCTCGATACCGGCGTGAGCACAACCAACCTGTTTCGCTATAGCTCGCAGACTGCAGCCTTGGCTTCGTAGACGCCCCGGGAGAGCTCGTTGCTAGATGTTCAAATGGGCGGTCAATGGAGCTCCTCTGGTAGAACCTTGTACCAGTGGGTTCCCCTCGACCGATGCGCTGACCACTTGAACCCAAGGAGTAGCATGACAACCAACCCAACCGCCTGCCCATTGCTTAACGTAGTGGCCAGATGAGACTGTCCAAAGGATGGGGTTCACCTCATCCAGAACCCGAGTCCAACCATCTTCGAATTCGTGTTTCTCTCCTTGCCGCCCAAGAGATCGGGATAGCCTAGGACTCGTATACAGTTCCGTCAGCGAGCAGGGCGATCGGCTGATCGCGGACACTCATTCGGAGACGTGTCGGGAGGAAGTGGAATGCTGGTCTATGTCGATGGTGAGCTTTTGGATTCCGAGTTGGCCTCGGTATCGGTTTTTGACCACGCACTGGTTACAGGAGATGGAGCGTTCGAAACAGTTGCGGTATACGGTGGCGAGCCATTCGCACTGCAACGCCATCTAGATCGTCTTGAGCGGACATGCACTGGAATGAGACTGACACCACCGGATAGCTCCAAACTCGCCGTCCAGGTCAGGGATCTTGCGAAGCGGAACGCCGTCTTAGATGGAAAAGTCAGGATCACTTACACTGCCGGTAATTCTGGGTTAGGTTCGGGACGATCGGGTGGTCCGACCCGCACCATCATCGCTACTGAGGCTGGGGGGAGATCGACCGAGCCGACCAAGGTGTGTTTGGCGCCTTGGCCGAGGAACGAGAGGGGAGTACTTGCCGGGTTGAAAACCACCTCTTACGCCGAGAATGTAATCGCTCTCGACTGGGCAAAGGAGCGGGGTGGAAGTGAGGTCATCTTCGAGAACCTTCAGGGAATGCTGTGTGAAGGGTCTGGCAGCAATATCTTTGTCGTAATCGGTGGAGAGTTGATGACACCTTCGATGCGGACTGGTTGCTTGGCCGGCGTCACTCGAGACCTGATTGTGGAGAGGGTCGGAGCAAAGGAGGTGGAAATACCCGCAGCTCTCCTCTATACAGTCGAGGTAGAAGAGGCGTTCCTGTCGTCCTCACTTCGTGAGGTTCAACCCATTATGGCTGTGGATGATAGAACCTTCCTGAATGCCCCGGGGCCTGTAACCAAGCGGACCGCCACCACATTTGCCGACATTCTCGTCGAAGAGTTGCGTCGTTGATCCCTATTTTGCTTCGATGGAATCGAGTGATTGATTGCTCCCCACTTGGCGTTTGGTGGAGATGAGGGAGGTTTAAGGCTGTTCTGACGATTGGACCACCTCTTTAGGACTTGCCCTTGTCAGACGCGCGGACCCCAGCCGACCAAGTTGCGACCGCTAGGTCGTCAGATCTCGGTCGGCCCGCCACCAGTGAGATCCGCCGCAACGGGGTTCGTGTCCAGCATGGCGTCACGGTCCAGCGCTACAAATGCCAGCCGACCATCGGCGACCCTGCACACCAGTTCTTCGCTCCGAAGGCAGGCGATGAGCCAGTCCAGCCTGCCCCACCCTCGCCTCCCGAGAATTGCCCGAACCACCCGATCAGCCGTATGTTTCGTGACGGCAAGACAAGTGGAGCGCGATGCGTCGAGCGCCGGCGCTACCGCTGCTTTCCTAAGAACGGTGATGAGCCTCACCGCTTCACTCCCGCGCTTTCACGCGTCGTCGTGAACCACGGCGACGCCTGTCCGACCAGCGCGACTCACCGGGCAATCAACCAAGGTGACATTAACGCCGCCATGGCACCGCTGCACGTCGGCCATCGCCGCCCAGTCGCTGATCCAGCTCGCCGAGGGGATGAAGTCAACTAAGGCACTGTAGATAGGGTCTTCACTGGAGCCAGCGGGAGCGACCGAGGATCAACTGTCTTGCTTGTCCGACGGCGAGGCTGAGCGCTCGTTGGCCGCCGTCGTATCGTTGATCGCTACAACGACGCCACTGAGGATCTTCCGTCCTTTGAGGTCCCAAAGGTTGTAGACGCGACGGGCACGCGGCTCTGTGAGTGAGGTATCCATGCTTGTAGCATGGGACCGTGGGAGTTCTGGACTACTTGATCGGCCTCGAGAACGGAATGCTCCTGCTCGAACTGGTCGGCGTCTGCCTGGAGATAGACGGGCAGCCCGTGAACTCCCGGGAGGCCGTCTTTCGCTCGTTCGGACTTCAGCGAGTCCCGCCGCCCCTCCGAGATAGCTGAGGACTTCGTCCGAGTCGACCTCTCGGCACTCGAACTCGTCATCAACATGCAGCCTGTCATCGAGCAGCGGGTTTCACTCCCGCTCACACGCTAGGACCTCGTGGCGGAAATGAGCGCGGACGACCCATACCTCCTGCTCATCGTGGGTGAGGATTTCGGACTACGCGAGACCCTGACCTCCGGGCGGGACATGCCGATGGGCCGCATGGTAGAAGCAGCTACTGGAGGTCGCCTACTCGCGGGCCTCGTACGCTGCGAGTGATGGTAGACGGCGCCCACGCCGGCTTGGGCGAGGGCTCTCGCTCGCAAGCGTGGCCGAGTGCACCGAAGCACGCCCCATCACGACAGGGCTGGTGCAAGACGGTGAGTCCTTGCAGCGTCAGAGGCTGCTCCGAAACCTAGCAAGTAACAGGTTGCCGCTTCCGCGAGAACCAGGACAATCAAATGTGTAGTAGAGCGTGAAGTGGGAAAGGGAGGCATTGGTGGCTGGCATCTTCGCAGACGAGAATCTAACCGAGGTCCCCTTGCCCGACGCTCCGTTAGTCAAGGTCCTGACGCAGGTTCGGTTTCCGATGATCGCCAAGATCGGTACCTCGGAGGGCATCTTGGGCTTCCAAGAGCGGCTCCGCGCGCGCTATCCCGTCACACGCCAGGAGTCTCCTATGGTACTGATGGTCGGTCCTGCCGGTCCGATTCAGAGCCAACTTTCGGGAACGGTTTGGCGGATGTCGGAGGCCAATGGCCCCTGGGCGGTCGTTCTCGCACAGGACTTTGTCGCTCTTGAGACCTCGACGTACACGACACGTGATCATCTTCTCGAACGATGGCGCGAGGTGCTAGATGCCCTCAGCGCGCTCGATCCCGGTCCCACGGTAGTCGATCGGATCGGAGTGCGCTACGTGGATCAGGTCGAGGGCGACGAGTTTGTTGAGGCCATGTCGACGCTGGTTCGATCAGAGATCCTTGCTCCTAGCAACATCGAGCGCTCGGACGGCGAGGTGCTCGTGGCCAGTGTTTCGCAGGCACTTTTCCACCTGAACTCGATGCAGGTCAAAGCCACCTGGGGCGTTGTTCCCGCGAACACCGTCATCGTCCCTGGTATCGAAGCCGTACCCGAAAGAAGTTGGATTCTCGACGTCGACGCGTTTGTCGAGGAGAGTGACCAGCTGTTCTCGACAAATCGCGTTGTAGAGGAAACGCGCCTTGGGGCCAAGAGGGCATATGCCTTCTCCGCTGGGCCGTGACTGACGAGTTCCTACGGCGATTCGGAGGTGAGGTCTGAGCATGGACCTGATGCCAAGAGTGGCGCTGTCGGGCAGCGTGACGGACAGTGGTAGTAGATCGCGATCAACGTCCGCATTACGTCTCTTCGGCGCTGGCCTCCTCGTGCCCGGCGGCTTCACGATGAGTTCAGCGGTAGTACCCCAAGACATTGGGGCGAGCACGTCGGTCTTGACGTCTCAGCACGTGATCCACGGTACGAACCAACTCACGCCATCGCAGCGGGTGAGCAAGCTCAAGGAGGAAAGTGGCCTCACCTGGGGGCAGATCGCTGAACTCTTCAGGGTTAGCCGTCGGGCCGTCCACTTCTGGGTTGAAGGTGGCAACATGGTGGCTCACAACGTGGCGCGCCTACTTCGCCTAGAAGAAGCACGCAGGGCAATCAATGGAGTGGGCCCGACCGCTGTCCGCAACGGCTTCTTCACGGTAACTGCGAACGGCCAGTCCCCCTTCGCTAAGCTCCTCAGCGAGATCGCACCTACAGGTCCGCGGTTGATGGCCGGTCCGCCAATCGAGAGTTCGCGACCAGCTATTTCGATCGGCCCCACCGTCCCCGTTGCCACGGTGGACATCCCGTTGTCCTGAACAGACGAGGTGACGAGGCCGCAGTGACCGAGATCTGGCAACCCAGCGAAGAAGTAGTCGCGGCAACCGATGCAACTAAGAAGCTGTGGCAGCAAGGTCACGTGTTCGAGCAAGGCGACACAGTCTGGATCGCTGACCGTGACCGGCCCCTTACCTCCACGACAGCCGAACTCAGTGCCACCGGATTGGGCGTGACCAGGGCGCGCGACGCCTTCTTGGTTGTCGTTTCACAGACCTGCGACATCGTCAGAGCTTGCTGGCAGCCGCCGGAAGCTGGTGGTGGTCGACCCTTCGTCCAAGTATGTTCAGTCGTCAGGTTGGATGGTGACGAGCAGACTCGAGCTGCGAAGGGCTGGACTCCGAGGTATGCGCACCTCCCAGGACTGGCGCCTAACGCTTTCGCCGACCTAGACCGTTTCGCAACTCTCGAGAAGGCCGTCCTGTCTGCGGCCAATGGAAAAGGTGATGGCTGCGGCAGCGACGAAGCACGTCTTCGGTTCGCGCAAGCAGTTGCGGACTACTTCGGCCGCTTTGCCTTTCCCGATCAGATGGAAAAGGCAGTCACCGTGCTTCGGAGGCGCTTCAGGGACAAGCACGATGGTCAAAGGAACGAAGGTGCTCTCATGAGGAATGTCAACGAGATTCGAGTCAGGCCAGTTTCAACGTGGGATGCCGACCAGATTGAGATTGAGCTCATCTTCCTCATTGAGCCGTCATCACTACCGAGCCTCGACCAATGCGCGTCACATCCAGTCCTCGACCCCACACTCCGTGAATGGGCCGACAAGTCGCCGAAGATCGAGGAGATCGTTACGCGCTTGACCAAAACGGGATTGCCCGAGGAGCGCAACTACCTTTGGCAGTTGTTGGCTGGAGAGTGGGCAAAGTTGGCCGATCGGGCGGGCAGGGTTCAAGTTGTCGGCGCCGAAGCTATCAGTACGATGGAGTACCCAATACTTCGGATGTGTAACGAACCCAAACTCTCATTCGACCACATCTCCTTCGACTCTCTGAACCGAACCGCCTCCCACCAAAGGCGCCCAGTAACTCGGTAGCCGCAGGTAGACCGCTCGACGCCTCGCGTGCAGGGCTCGGCGACGGGTAGTTCCAAACATCCGGAGCGGCGCCCTTGCGCCGGCATACCGTTTAGGGCATGGGTAGTGCTTCACTTACGTAGGGCACCCGTTGAGTTCTTTGACCCGCGTATCGTGACACTTCGCCAAAGCGGTCCTTTTGGGCCCTATCCGGCCTAAAATCTCCCTCATCTCCACGAAACGCCGAGTGGGGAGCGCTTTAGTCAAGCTACTGAGGAGTAGGTAATGGAACGTGCCGTGGCTTTCGCCGACCTAATCAGTGCGAATAGCACAGATAATGCACTCATGTTAAGGGCTATTAAGTTGGTTGGATTTGGTGGACGGGAAGCTGGTGAGGTCCTCATTGACATGGGCGACCGGCACATTGGAACGCTGCTTGGGGGTCGTCAGGCGGAGGTAGTCGATCGCCTGCGCAACGAGAGTACCTTCGAATCTCACCAGTCGAGATTGATTGAGATCGAACTCGGAGACGTTGAAGCCGTCAGGGCCGGCTTGGCCTGTGGAGGCGTAGCTACCGTCTTAGCCCAGAGGATTTCCCATCTTCCGAATGGATTTGTAGATGCCTTAGCAAAAAGAGTCCCAGCGACACTCATCACCGATTTGGATGAAGGTGTTATCGGCTCTCTGGTTGGCATTAGGGAGGGACTTTTTGAACAGTTCTCAGATCGCGTGGGTGCGACGATTGGTGAACGTGCCCGTCAGCTTCATAATCAAACTAGAGACCTGGTTGAAGAGTACGAGTTTGGAGGAGCAAGGGTTGTAATCGAAGTTTTTGCACCTCCGACGAAGTTTGTAATTGTTGGCTCCAGCGGACTATCTAAAGCTATATCGAACCAGGTTCAGATCCTTGGCTGGAGTAGTTTTACCCATGACGATGCAGAGTCAGCCGCTAAAGCCTCGGCCGAGTTGGGACCAAACGATGCACTCATCCTGCTCAGCCACGACCATGACTTGACTACACCGGTGGTGGCGGCAGTGGTTGCTAAGACTCCACAAATATACATAGGTAGCCTCGGCTCTCGCCATACGCAAGCCGAACGTCGGAGGAGGTTGACAGAGCTTGGCGTATCTGTCGATTCGCTGGTAGGCCTGCATGGACCAGTAGGTCTTGATCTGGGATCTAAGACCCCACCCGAGACCGCACTGGCAATTGCTGCTGAGTTCTTGGCTTACCGGTCTGGACGTTCGGCGTCGTCACTCCGTTTCGGAGACGGACCGATCAATGGTTAGCCGCGTGTAGCGCTTTCACTTGGTGAGGGGAAGAGTTAGCGTGATCGTTTCAGAGCTGTGTCGCTGGGATGTGGGTCTAATGGCCGTGCCAACAGCTAGGAATTCCGTAGCATGTTCGCCCCAGATGTGATTTGCCACAGTCAGCGTCGTTCCAACGATTCCGACCGCACCAGCCTTCTCTGCCTCGGCCTGCATCCTTGAGAGGGCAAGTTCTCTAGCGGTGTAGACATCTTGGGTGTATTGACCCATTTCGGTGTTCGTGCCGGTCTGCTTGAGTGTCGCCATGAAGCTCTGGTGGGCGACGTGGTAAACACAGGTTCCTAGGCAGAATGCTACGGGAAGGTAACCCCTTTGGGCAAGAATGAATAGCTCCTGACCTGAGAGATCGGATGTGAACACCTTTCCGTCCGGACGCTTAGCTGCACCTGGTGATTCTCTCAGCTTGACAGCCGTGCCGGCTGCGACGAACTCAAGCACATCCTGACCCCAGGCGTACATGTTCATCTCGATATGGACGCCACAGATCCCATCTGCGCCGAGCTCTTCTGCTTCGGCCTCCATGCGAGAAATAGCCAGTTCCCGGGCTGAGTACATGGCCTGCGTGAGTACGGTGAGTTCCTGAGAGGACCCCCATCGTGCAACTTGAATGCCGACGTGGTAGATCGAGGTTCCCATTACGAATCCGAGCGGCTGGAAGCCGACATCGTCGAGTAGGGCAAATTCGGATACTGATAGGTCCGAGGTGAATGTCTTGCCACCACTTGACCCCAAGGTATGAGACAACCTCGTCTGGGCTGGCTGTATGGTTATGTCCGCTTTGGCCTCCTAGTCGAAGTTTTCTGTAGCATATCAGAATCTTTTGATCCGGTTTTAGAAAGCTTGGTCGACTTCAGATCCCTGCGCAGAGCCCACCCAAGGATCGGGGGTCGGCGAAGCCCTCAATTGCATCGGATTCAACTTTGATCATGTGGGCGTGTCCAAACGTCGAGTCAGATCTGGGCGACGCGACCACGCGATGTCCCAGGGACTTCAGCGAATCGCCATGTGTGACTGAAAGGGTGGGCTCCAGCAGTACGGTAACTTCACCTTGTGAATCCCAAGTTGAGAATCCATCGGAACCACTGTGCCGCTGTGGTGCAAACACGAATCTGGGATTTGATACTGCCGTTTTCGAGTCAATTCCGAGGTGAAGCGCAGTTGCTAGGAGCTGTAGGAGAATCTGCGGTTGTGCATCGCCGCCCATGGTTCCTGTAAGCAACTTCAGTCTTGAGTCGTCTGAGGTCACAAGGGTCGGACTCAGCGTGTGCATTGGTAGCGCCGAGGACGAGTAGAAGTTAGGACGTGATTCATCTAGGCTGAATCCGATTCCCCTGTTGTGCAGAAAGATCTGACTTTCCGGTGTGAAGAGAAGTGATCCAAAGCCACTCGCGTTGGACTGGACGAGTGAGATGCCCATGCCGTTGGTGTCGATTACACACAATGCGGTGGTATCTCCGCTAGTTGGCGTCGACTCGTCGAGCTGGATTCGGTGAGATCGATTGAACATCGATGCCCTGCGGTCTAATTCTGATTCGGAGAAGTGACCGTCGAAGTCGGCACCCTCTCCTATCCACAGGTCCCGGTCGAAACCGGCGAGCCTCGAGGATTCGATTAGTGTATGTAGGAACTGTGGGTCCTGCTGGTCCATAGGTAAGCCAATACGTTCTGCGATGGCAGCCGATGCCACTGTGAGGCCGCCTTGGGAAGTTGGAGGGAGCGAAAGGATTTGATAACCAAACGCCGAATTCTGAACAGGTGGCGACCACTCTGCACTGCTTTTCTTCAGGTCTTCCCAGTCGAAGTACCCCATGGAAATCCCGATAAGCTCTTTCCCAAAGTCCCCTTGGTAGAACGCGTCCCTGCCAGACGAGGCGATGCTTCTCAGTACCTTTGCAATTCCCGGCCTGCGAACTATAGTTCCAGTGGAGTAGCCGCCCTTGAATGCAGTGCGGTACTCCGTCGCACCCTTTAAGTGTGAAATCTCCTCAGCATCTTCTGCAAGTAGCGCCGAGGATGCGAATCCGGTCTCGGCAAGTGTGATAGCGCTGTCTAGAAGTCTTTCAAGCGGTAGGGTGCCGAACCTCTCAGACAGTGCGATCCAGCCATCAACGCAACCCGGAACAGTTACCGATTCGATTCGGCCATGTCTCGGCATCTTCCTGAGCCCCTCGGATTTGAGGCGACTCGCGCTTGCCCGTCGCGAACTTCGACCAGACGAGTTCAAAGTTGTGACTTCGGGTCTTTTCGATTCTCGACCTGGGTCGTAGATGATGGCGAGAAGATCTCCTCCGATCCCGCACATGTTCTGAGCCGTCACGCTTAGAACTGCGTTGGCTGTGATCGCAGCGTCGATTGCATTGCCACCCTCGCGGAGGATCTGAAGGGCGGCCTCGGTTGCACTGGCCTCGATGGTTGATACCATCGCAGCGCCCGTGCCGACTGCAGGACGTAGGTTTTGCGCACTGGTTGGCTGTTCGATAGGCATTACGTAAGGCTACCAAGTGCCCTCAAATAGGCTGGCGCTGGCGCATCTTGAATTTGCGATCGATCCTCTGCTACGAAAGCGTCGTGAATTGGACTTCATTTCATGTTTTCGTTTGAAAATTCCTTGATTTCCTACGCTTTCCCTAGGTGCTTGACAGTTGGATTGTCTACAGTGGTGAGGTTGCCCTTGTGCTATTCGGGGTTGGGAGAGGTACGGGCTCGCGAGTGTGTTCGGGGGCCCACCGAGTAAGGAGCTTTGATGGTTCGTAGTATTGGACTGCCCAAGGAGACTAAGGATGGGGAACGCCGAGTTGCGTTGGAACCCAGTGCTGTGGCCTCAGCAATCGCTGCAGGTTTCGAAGTCAGGGTTGAACAGTCGGCTGGCTTAGGTGCTGGGTTCGACGATGCCTCATATGCATCACTTGGAGCCAAGATCGTACCTACAGCCGACGAAGTCTGGTCATCAGACCTGGTTGTAAAGGTGAAGGAGCCTCAAGAGAGCGAATACAAGTTCTTTAGAGACGGGCTAATCCTTTTTGATTACCTTCACCTTGCCGCTGAGCCGAAGCTTGCAAAGGCCCTTCAGGACTCTGGAGTGGAAGCTTATGCATTTGAGACTCTGACCTATCCAGCCGGGCTTCCATTGCTAGCTCCGATGAGTGAAATAGCCGGTAGAGCTGCTGCGATTGTCGGCGCTTACTATCTGGCCGCTGGATCAGGCACCCTATTGGGAGGCGCGGCGGGCGTGCAACCAGCAAGAGTAGTTGTCGTTGGTCTCGGAGTGGCCGGAACCTTGGCGGCCCGTGGAGCTCGTGGAATGGACGCAGAGGTAACCGGCGTCGACATCGACCTTCATCGCCTTTACCAAGCCCATATGGAGGGCACTGTAACTGCAACCCTTGCATCTTCGGAAACAGCTATCGCTGAGGCGGTAGCAACTGCCGATCTCGTTGTCGGAGCCGCTCTTGTTACAGGTGCGAAAGCGCCGCACCTAGTAAAGCGAGACCATATCGCCTCCATGAGGCCAGGGTCGGTAGTCGTTGATCTGGCAATTGATCAAGGCGGATGCATTGAAACATCGAAGCCGACTTCGCTTTCGCATCCCACCTATATCGAGTCCGGCGTAATCCACTACTGCGTCACCAACGTTCCGGGCCAGTATCCAAGAACCGCCTCTAGGGCGCTTAGCGCTGCGGTCGCACCAAGGTTGTTAGACCTCGCTCGAGATGTGAATTCAGAGAGGCTCGTAGGCGCTCTCAACGTTTCACAAGGCAAGCTGGTTCATCCGGCCGTTGCCAAGGCTCTCTCGGCCTAGTCATAGATCTCTGGAAGGGAGCAGGGGATCAACAGCATGACCACCAACTACCCGGGCTTGAGTTTCTGGATGGATTCGATTGAACTTCCCGCAGTGCAGAGGTCGCCGATCGATGCTCCTGCGGAATTCGATGTAGCAATCGTCGGAGGGGGCCTCACTGGACTTTGGACTGCGTACTACGCCAAGATTGCGGATCCGAACCTCAATGTGGCGGTTTTCGAGCGGGAGATCTGTGGGTTCGGGGCCTCTGGTAGGAATGGAGGTTGGGCGTCTGCTCTATTCCCTCAGTCCATGGCCTCACTCGCCGCGCGTTTCGGGCGATCCGCTGCAATAGCAATGGTGCAAGCGATGGTCGACTCTCTGGTCGAGGTGAGGCGAGTTGTCGCTGCCGAAGGCATCGAGTGCGATCTCCACGCCGGCGGGACATTGACCTTCGGTCGAACGAAAGTGCAGGTAGCAAAGCTCAGGAGTGAGCTAGGGGAGGCGCGTGAATTTGGCTTTGGGGAGGACTATCTAAGGTTTCTTGACAAGTCGGAGACCGACGAGCGTATGCGGGCGAGTGGCACGTTATCATCCCTTTTCACCCCGCACTGTGCGCGGATACAGCCGGCGAAATTGGTTCGCGGTCTAGCGGAGGTCTGCGAGCGAATTGGCGTGAAGATTTTCGAGGGTTCTCGAGTACTTGCAATCGCGCCTGGACGAGTTGAGTTCGAGAGATTCTCGGTGAAGGCGGGAAAGGTCATCAGGGCGACCGAGGGCTATACCAGCCAACTTAGAGGCGAGCACCGTACACTGATGCCGATCTATTCGATGATGATCGCGACTGAACCGCTTGATCGAGAACAACTCGACTCGATCGGCTGGGCAAATCGGGAGACCTTTACAGATGCACGTTCGATGATTATTTACGGGCAGCTTACCTCTGATGGCAGAATTGCTTTCGGGGGGAGAGGGGCTCCGTACCACTTTGGATCTCGGATCGGTGGAGCATTCGACAGGGATGTCGAAGTGGCAGCCCTGCTTCGACAAAGTCTGATTGAACTGTTTCCTTCGCTTGCAAAGGTCGGTGTTACTCACCACTGGGGAGGACCTCTCGGGGTCCCGCGTGACTGGATGGCGTCAGTTGGCTTGGATAATGAGTCTGGAATTGGCTGGGCTGGGGGTTACGTTGGTGATGGGGTCACCACTACGAATCTTGCTGGACGAACCCTTGCAGACCTGATCTGCTCGACAGACTCCGCTCTTGTACGCCTACCTTGGGTCGGGCATCGCTCGAGGAAGTGGGAGGTCGAGCCTCTCCGATTTGCCGGAGTGAACCTTGCTATCCGCCTGACCAAGGCTGCTGATAGGCGTGAATCAAACGGAACTCCACACCCTTGGCAAGGTCGCCTAGCCGACTTGGTAAGGGGCCGAACTTGAGCGATGGTGCTTCCTGGAGTGCTTTGGTGAAAGTGAGTAGAGTTGGACTGTACGGGCTCCCACTTGGTGAATTGGGAATGAGGTCCAAGTTCGACAGATCTGGGACTGACTTCGTTTTGGGTCCTCCTGGCAAGCGCCAGGAATTTGCAGGCTAAAAACTGGATATTTAGGAGGAGAGAATGACAGATAGATCTCATTTGGCACCGGTTTGGTCAAAGTTGACGGACCTCGAAGTCGTCTCAGGCTCCGGCGCGATTGTTACAACCAAAGACGGCAGCGAATATCTGGACTTTACGAGTGGTATCGCAGTCACATCGACCGGTCACTCACATCCGAAGGTCGTGCAAGCGATCAAGGACCAGGCAGAGCGGTTTATACACGCGCAGGTTAACGTGTATACGCACGATCTGCTAGAGCCGTTGGCTGCGAAACTTAACGAGATCACCCCTCGTAGTGTTGACACCTTCTTCTTCTCAAACTCCGGGGCGGAGGCGACCGAAGGTGCGGTCAAGCTGGCGCGCCAATACACCAAGAAACCGAACATCATCGTGTTCCAAGGCAGCTTCCATGGACGTACGGCCCAAACTATGGCGATGACCACTTCTAAGACCTCTTACCGGGCCGGTCATAGTCCACTGCCATCTGGAGTCTTCGTCTCAGCATTTCCCGACTTTGCCGCTACCGGCGAGGCCGAGAATGTGGCCGTGGACAGGGCCCTCGCTTATCTTGACTACCTCCTAGCAGCGCAGACGGCTCCATCGGAGACGGCGGCCATGGTGATAGAGCCTGTGCAGGGTGAGGGAGGCTACCTCCCCGCCCCCAAGGCATTTCTCGAAGGTGTGGCCAAGAGATGTCGAGACAACGGAATCCTCTTTGTCGTTGACGAAGTCCAGTCCGGATTTGGAAGGACCGGAAAGATGTTCGCAATCGAGCATTATGGACTCGAGCCAGACATTCTCCTAATGGCAAAGGGTATAGCTTCAGGCTTTCCAATCTCTGCTATCGGTGCATCAAGTGAGATTATGGCGAAGTGGCCAGTTGGCAGCCATGGTGGAACCTACGGAGGCAATCCAATTGGATGTGCCGCCGCACTTGCGACGATTGGCGTTCTGACTTCAGATGGCTTCTTGGACAACGTGGTCGAGCGTGGTGAGCAGTTGGCATCGGGCCTAAGGGAGCTGATGAGGCAGGACGACTCCATCGGAGACGTAAGGGGACTTGGTTTGATGGTCGGTTCAACCATTGTCAAGTCGGGGACTCGTACTCCGGATGGGACGAGGGTTTCGCAGATGCTTACTCATGCTAAAGAGAATGGGAAAGTACTTCTCATGAACGCCGGTACTTGGGGAAATGTTCTCAGGTGGATGCCTCCTCTTATTGTCTCGGAGGCGCAGATCGGTCAAGGTTTGGCGGCCTTTGGTGCGGCGTTGAAAGCGACCTCGTAGACGCAGACGTGGCGCGGTCTTGGCGGATTGGTTCGACGCTACCGCTATTTTTCTGCTACGTGTGACTTGACGGGCAGTTAAGGATTGGATGGACTGATGAGATTGAAGATGGGGGCTACCTAGCCCCCATCTTCAGCTGTTCTGCCAGATCAACTATTTACTTTGACCCTGCAATCCAACTATGCCTCGATGTTGCTCATCACATGCTTGATTCTGGTGTAGTCCTCGAATCCATACATCGACAGGTCCTTGCCATACCCGGAATGCTTGAAGCCTCCGTGGGGCATTTCGGCAACAATCGGGATATGGGTATTGATCCACACGGCTCCGAAGTTGAGTCCCTTTGCCATCCGCATGGCTGTACCATGGTCCCTGGTCCAAATACTGGATGCAAGTCCGTATTCGACGTCATTGGCCCAGGTAAGTGCCTCGGCTTCGTCGGTGAATCTTTGCACTGTGATGACCGGGCCAAACACTTCGTTCCTGACTATTTCATCACTTTGCAGAAGGTTTGCTACAACAGTCGGTTCAAAGAAGTAACCGGAGTTGCCGATCTTCGATCCGCCAGCGACGGTCTCGGCGTGCTTTGGAAGTCTCTCGATCAATCCGTTCACCCGGGCTAGCTGGTTTGGATTGTTGAGTGGACCGAAAAAGGCGTCCTCGTCCGAAGGTGGACCAACGTGAGTGGCCTTGGCCTGATCGGCTAGAGCCGCAACGAAGGCGTCGTAGATCTTGGAACCTACCAGTACGCGCGAGGCGGCGGTGCAGTCCTGTCCAGCATTGAAGTACCCGGCCATGGCGATACCGGCGGCAGCCTTCTCGACATCGGCGTCATCGAATACGACTACCGGGGCGTTACCCCCGAGTTCCAAGTGGACCTTCTTCAGATCCTTGGCAGCGGTGGTTGCAACTTCGATTCCGGCCCGGACAGAACCGGTAATCGAGACCATCTGTGGTGTGGGGTGTTCTACTAGTCGGCGTCCGGTGTATCTATCTCCGCATATGACGTTAATCGCTCCAGCTGGGAGGAATTCAGACATGATCTTGGCCATGAGGATGGTCGACATTGGTGTTGTATCGGATGGCTTGATTACTACGGTGTTGCCCGCAGCGATAGCCGGCGCCCACTTCCAAACCGCCATCATCATCGGGTAGTTCCACGGTGTCACTGCGGCACAAACACCGATCGGTTCCCTACGGATCATCGAGGTATGGCCCGGCATGTACTCCGCTGCACTTCTTCCTTCCAGATTCCTCGCAGCTGCAGCAAAAAAGCGGATCTGATCCGCCATGGGTGGTATCTCCTCAGAAGCAGTCATTGCAGTAGGTTTGCCGGTGTTCCGAACCTCTGCTTCGACCATCTCCTCGGACCGTGCCTCTATAGCGTCTGCGATCCTGAAGAGTGCCAGACTTCGCTGTGATGGAGTGCTCTGTCCCCAGACTGCGAAGGCTCGAGACGCTGCGGCAAATGCAAGATCCACGTCTTTAGCGTCGGAGTTTGGCGAGGTTGCATAGGCCACTCCCGTCGAAGGGTCGACGATGTCAAGATATGATCCCGACTGCGCGTCCACCTCCTCGCCCCCGATGAAGTTCTTTGCGACTAACTTTTTCTCTGACATTTCCCCTCTTTCAACTTCCACTTAGTCCCAACCTGTTCTGACCAGGTAGTAGCTTTACCCGATTAGACCAACTCGACCGCCGCCTTCATATGTCTACTATGCTCCTGCGGCAGTTGCGTACATTCAATAATCCAAGAGGTGCTTCTGCTGGGAGAATTTCGAGGCCATAAACCTTGGCCGCTCCTCGAAAATTGGCGTCACAAATCTTGAGTCGTAAGCGCAAAGAACAGCATTCACTCGAAGGCCCTCGGCCAGCTGGTTCACATTTTCGGTGGCTGCCGAGTCAATCTTGCTAGGCGTGACCTTTTCGGGCGCGACTGTCGTGCCGAAAGACTCGAGGTTGATATCATCCGGACCGAGCGATTCAAATTGATTGTACTTTTCCGCAATTCCCCCGGTGGAGTCGCCTACGCCGCCGACATCAACGAACAAGAGTCGCATTCCTGCCCCTGTGTAATACGCTTACTACTCAAGAAAACTACATGAGCTGGCATGAATTCAAGTGATTCTGCTAAAAATTCTCTGTAAAACTCTCGATTCATTCGAAATAGTGGACTAGCTTGGGAGAAGGTTCAGGCTTGAACCAGAGAATCGGTTGGCAACTGAAAATTCGGCGGTTCACCCTTCGCTGGATTTGTGGTAGCGGCCCCTGCGATATGTGATGGCCCCACCTTTTCTCTTGGCTTGGACCAAGGTGACGAGTTTTCAGGGGGATGAGATTGGGTCAGGAGTTTCGGGAGTCTGAGAGGCTCTCTGCCGTCAAGCCCCTGAGAGGGACGGGAGGATCGAGAACTCCTGATCTTGCTCGGGCTACCAAAGCCATTCCGCTTCAGTTGGATGATGTCTCCAAGAAGCTCATCGAGCTCCTACAGATCGATGGACGTAGTTCATATGCTGCGCTGGCTAAGGAGGTGAACCTTTCGGAGGCCGCCGTTAGGCAGCGTGTCCAAAGGCTCATCGAATCGGGATTGATGCAGATAGTAGCCGTTACCGATCCATTGCTGGTGGGTTTTAGACGACAGGCGATGATCGGGATCAAAGCGACCGGGGATCTGAAGTTGGTAGCGTCTCAGATAGGTGCCCTTGAGGAGGTTGACTACGTCGTCATTTGTGCCGGCTCATTCGACCTTCTTGCCGAGGTGGTTTGCCAGGATGATAGCCACCTTCTTGAACTTCTCAATGATGATTTGAGATCAATAGATGGGGTCACGACGATCGAGACCTTTGTTTACTTACAACTCGAAAAACAAACCTATACATGGGGGGCGAGATGACCGACGAAAATCAAGGCATGAGCAAAGGGGACGCCGAGCGGCTGCAGGAGGTGGCTAAGCGACACCTTTGGATGCACTTCACTAGGATGTCTAGCTACGCTACCAACGATGTTCCTGTTATCGTAAGGGGAGAGGGTCCCTACGTTTGGGATTCCAATGGCAAACGGTACTTAGACGGACTTTCTGGCCTCTTTCTCGTACAGGTGGGTCACGGTCGCCAGGAGATAGCGTCGGCAATCTCCAAGCAGGCATCCGAGCTCGCATACTTTCCGCTTTGGAGTTACGCTCATGCGCCAGGCATCGAACTCGCAGAACGTCTTGCTTCAATAGCTCCCGGCGACATAAACAGAGTATTTTTCACCACCGGTGGAGCTGAGGCGGTGGAGACGGCATGGAAGCTTGCGCGACAGTACTTCAAGGCGGTTGGAAAGCCGACCAAGTACAAGGTGATTTCCCGGAACCTTGCATATCACGGAACTACGCTCGGGGCACTATCGATCACGGGACTTGCGGGAATCAAGGCTGCATATG
This sequence comes from Acidimicrobiaceae bacterium, assembly GCA_013044385.1. Taxonomy (GTDB): domain Bacteria; phylum Actinomycetota; class Acidimicrobiia; order Acidimicrobiales; family Acidimicrobiaceae; genus JABEUN01. Next base: position 47,787 of record JABEUN010000051.1, on the reverse strand, counting down.
AACCCTTGATACCTGGTGCTTTCAAGGTAGCAAATACCAATAGGTATCGTTGTGCAGATTGTGCCGGACTACAGTCTTGCACGCTCCACTGTGCAGACGATATAGAGCGGATGATCCAGTATGAAGGTCCCGACACGGTTGCGGCAGTATTCCTTGAGCCGGTTCAGAACGCGGGTGGCTGCTTTGTTCCACCTCCGGGTTACTTCGACAGAGTAAGGGAGATCTGCGACAAGTACGACGTACTGCTTGTGTCTGACGAGACAATTTGCGGCTTTGGTCGTCTCGGCTACTGGTTCGGTGCAGAGCGGTATAAGTTCCAGCCTGACATCATCACCTGTGCCAAGGGTATGACCTCCGGATATGCGCCGATTGGGGCAATGCTTGCATCCGATCGCCTTATGGAGCCCTTCCTAACGGGAGGCACGACATTCTTGCACGGATTCACTTTTGGCGGACACCCCGTCTCGGCCGCAGCAGCGTTGGCAAATCTGGATATCTTTGAGCGAGAGAACATTCTCAATCACGTTCAGTCCAAAGAAGGGGAGTTTCGGGCGAAGCTGGACACTCTGGCTGAGCTGCCAATCGTAGGAGAGATTCGTGGTGCTGGGTTCTTTTACGGTATTGAACTAGTCAAGAACAAGGAAACTCGAGAGAGCTTCGACGACGACGAGTCCGAGAGGCTACTCAGGGGGATACTAACGCCGAGGCTTTTCGAGCTCGGACTCATATGTCGAGCCGATGACAGAGGCGACCCGGTAGTTCAGCTAGCGCCACCACTAATCAGCGATTCCGCTCAATTCGACGAGATAGTGTCTATTCTGCATCAGGTCTTCGAGGAGGCCTGGGCAGAGCTGTAGCCTACTTTTCCAATTCAGCCCGACGTCTTTCTATGAAGCTCGGGTGGATAGTCTCTGAAATGCGGACTTTTCGAGGGAGTGTCTGGCTGAATTGGATTCACTAATTGAGATGATGCTTTGGAGCTGGGCCAGCGATGGATCTCAGCTTCAGCTCCAGACCGCCGACAGGGGGGCACTCAGCCGGGCTCAGGTTGAGTCGGAGACGCGCCTACTGGCGAACCACTTAATGGATGTTGGCATTGGACCGGGTGACAGAGTACTCCTCCTTGCAGATCCTTCGTTTGCGTATCTGAGAATATGTATTGCGACCTTGCGAGTCGGTGCGGTTGCAGTATTAGTGAACCCCGCTTACACCGAGCGCGAACTTCGACACGCGGTTGTGGTGAGCCGACCTACAGCTTTTTACTGTGCGAGCGAGCCGGTATCTGAGCTACTTGAGATGCTTGGGTCCGTAGGTGTGAATTTGGGAGGGTTCGACGGGCCGGGTTCTGCACTGCCTTCTACGCTACGTCCCATGTTCAGAATTGCTAGTGGCTCAGTGTCCACTTCGGATCACCGAATCGACAATGCATTGCCAGATGACGCGGCCGTGGTGCTGTTTACATCAGGTACGACCGGACTTCCAAAGGGTGCATTGTTGTCGCACAGGAACCTCGGAACGAACATTGCGGCTTTGGCTGAAGCGTGGCAGTGGGGAGACCATGACAGACTTCTGCTCTCCTTACCGGTGTTCCACATGCATGGTTTCGGAATTGGTGTCTGTGGCAGTCTTGCTCTAGGTGCATTCTTCAGTCTCTTGCCATCGTTCGATCCAATTCGGATCGCAGGAAGTATAGAGGACGAGCAGTTCAGTGCTTTCTTCGGGGTACCAACGATGTACCAGCGTCTCGCCGATTCGGGGCGATGTGATTCACTTTCGAAATTGAGGCTGGTCGTCTCCGGCTCAGCCCCCATGTCAGAGCATCTTCATCGGGAGCTCAAGGAAGCCACTGGCCAGTATGTACTTGAGCGATATGGAATGACCGAGACGGCCATGATCACCTCTAACCCACTAAATGGGGAGCGTATACCGGGTACGGTCGGCGGAGCGCTGCCATCTGTCGAGGTTGAACTTGACGTCGAAACGGGGGAGATAAAGGTCAAAGGTCCAAGTCTGTTCCAGGGGTACCTTGGAGACGCAACTGCGACGTCGGCAGCTTTCGATGGGGAAGGTTGGTTCAGATCGGGGGATGCGGGAATCTGGCAGGATCAGGACCACTTGAGGATATCTGGCAGGTTGAAAGATCTGATCATTACCGGCGGTTTTAACGTATTCCCTGGTGAGGTGGAGGCCGTACTCCGCGACTTCAGTGGAGTCAGTGAGGCGGCTGTTGTAGGGGCGGAGTCTGACGCGTGGGGTGAGGAGGTAGTAGCGTTTGTAAAGGGAATTCGTGGCGATGAGACGGCGATACTCGACCACCTCCGTCGTAATCTCGTAAACTACAAAGTTCCCAAGCGCCTCATATTTGTCGACTCCATTCCGAGGAACGCACTGGGAAAGGTGTTGTACCAGCAGCTGCGGGAGTCACTCAAGGGCTAGCCGCCCGGGTCACCTGCCATGGAAGTGAGGGGATCTGTGGTTCAGAAAGGCGTCTACCCCCTCGCGATAGTCCTCAGAGAGGTAGCATTTTTCTGCGGACTCCTCGGCTGCTGATAGCCACGTCTTTTCGCTTCCAGACCTCATCGCCGTGATCCCGAGCTTCGCCGCCCTGATCGATAGTGGAGCATTCTTGGTGATCTGAGTAGCCAGACTTGAGACCACCTCATCCAAGAGGTCCGCCTCTACAGTTTCGGAGATCAGGCCGATCGACTGCGCTTTTTGGGCGTCGATTCGTCGGGCTGAGAAGAGCAGGTATTTGGCTTGCTGCTCTCCAACCGCCTCGACCAAGCGCTCGAGCGATCGCCTTGGGTATGCGATTCCCAGTCGGGCAGGTGGAATGGCAAATATAGACGAGCGCGCACAGATACGTATGTCGGTTGCGAGCATTAGATTCACGCCACCACCGATGCAGAATCCTCTGATAGCTGAGATGGTCGGCTTTGAAATCGATGCTAAGGCCTCGATCGCAGTCTCGGTGAGTCTGTCGTAAGCAGGAGCGTTGTCACCCGTCCTCATTGCCGAAAATTCTGAGATGTCTGCACCAGCGGCGAATGTCCCTCCTTGACCGGTAAGTACAACGACGCGGATCGAGTTGTCAGAATCGATTTCTGATGCGAGCCGACGCAGATCCTCCCACATTTCGAAATTAATTGCGTTGCTCTTCCCCGGGTTGTCAATCGTGACTGTGCATATGCCCGACGCTTCTGTTTTCTGCCAAATGTTTCCTTCCATCATCAGACCATGATGGATGTTTTAGGGTCGTCGTCGGTGGCGTCACCATTTTCGGCCGCCTCAAGCTCTGCGTGGAAGTTGAAGAGCTTCGATGGCCACCAGTTGTACTTGCCGAGCAGGACAACGGCAGATGGAACGAGGAGGGTTCGAACCAGGAATGTGTCCATGAGTATTCCGATACCAAGTCCCACTCCTATCTCCTGCACCTGCGAGCTACCGCCAGCGCCGGCGGTACCGAGGACAAAAAATGTAGCGGCCAGCACTAGTCCGGCAGAAGTGACCACGGTACCGGTCGCGCCGATTGCGATCCTTACTGCTTCTTTGAGACTGTGGTGATGCGACTCCTCACGGATCCTCGTCATGACCAGGATGTTGTAGTCCTCTCCCAAGGCGAGGAGGAATAGAAAGAGGAGGAAGGGGAGGACGAATGATAGCCCTTTGCTGCCCTTTATGTCAATGAATACCAGAACATCGAGTCCAAGTGCCGCCAAATAGGACAGCACGACACTCACCACTAGATAGAGAGGCGCTACGGCACTTCGGAGGACGATGGCTAGGAGTATACCGATAATTACTACCACGACTGGGACGATTCTGAACAGGTCGCTGTTGGATGCACTTGAGATGTCGTATGCAGCTGGAGCCTCGCCGGCAACACCGGAACTGGCTGCACCATACTTTGTCGCTGCTTGAGAGACAATAGACCTCACAGCCGGTACAGCGTTTATGGCGGTGTTCGTCGATGGATCTCCTGCGGTGAGCGATGTGGCAAAAAGGACAGTCTTGCCGTTCGGCGTGATCATCTGTGATAGTGCTCTGTAGCTTTGGTAGACATGCGTGGGCACGCCGAGTCCAGCTGGCTCAATAGGGGTCAGACTATGTGGATCTCCCAATTTCGCATAAAGGCCGGGTAGTTCCTGTGGTTGGAAGGCTACGTAACCAAGCGGATCTAGTGGTCCGATGAGATGCGTAAATGCACTCTTTGAGGACAGGAAGTTTTGAAGTTCGGCAATTGGTGTTGGATTTGACCAGACAGGCGAATTGAATTTGAAGATTAACTCTGTTGGGTTGAAGTTGGAGCTTGCAAAGTGGGCTGAAAGGGCGTTGTTGCCGTAGGTCGAGTCTGCTCCCTTGGCTGGTGTATTGGTCGAGGCAAATCCTGACGGAGAGTTACCGAGCGATGCGATCGCAAGTCCGCCGAATATGACCAAACCGAGGGAGATGGTCACGATCGGCCTCTTTATAATCCGGCCGGCGATGCGACCCCAAAGTCCATCTCTCACCGCCTGAGCCTTGGTTTTGGAAGGCCAAAATGCCGCCCGCCCGAAGATCGCGAGTAGTGCAGGCAGAAGTGTGAGGCCCGCGAGCAGCATGAGGGTGATGGCTATGGCAAGCGGGTATCCCAAGCCTGAGTAGAAGCCGAAGGTGGCGGTGGTGAGGCTGAGCAATGCGGCTATTACTGTGAAGCCGGAGAAGGTGATAGATTCCCCGACCTTCGTAATTGCCGAGACTACCGCTGACTTGGAGTCCAGACCCCTGCGCATCTCCTCTCTCACCCTGAAGACGAGAAACAGCCCGTAGTCAGTACCGGCGCCAAGAACCAGGATGATGAGCAGTATTTGGGATACGAAGCTTACCTGGAAACCTATGACTTTGGATGCCCAAGCGACCACCGGCCCAGCGGCAACCGAGACCAATAATGCAGGTATCAGAGTCAAGAACGGTGCGAGGATCGATCGGAAAACTGCGAAGAGGATAAGAAGGATGATTAGAGCAGAGAAGCCTTGAGATGATGAGACAGATGAGTTGTTGGTTGACTGTTGGTCCACCGTCGTGGCGAGCTGTCCTGCCAGGTGTACCTGTAGTCCTGCCGGGAGGGCGGATGCTGAGATTCGCGCCCTTATCTCTTTGACCAAGTTGGCGACCTTGGTCTGGTCGAACTGGGATGTTGATGAGAGGACTTCACTTTGCAGCGCCTCGCCATCTTTGGAGACAGCCAGTACCTTGGAAACCAGTACCGTCGGCACTGATCTGAAACTGAAGTCAAGTGACTGTACTGCCTGCTGGTCGGCCGTGGTCAGCGGCGTACCATTTCGGTAGGCGACCACGATTACCAAGGAGTCGTTGACGTTCTGGAACTGGTTCGCCAGCTTTGCAGCTTGTATGCTCGGCGCGTTCTTCGGAAGGAACGTGCTGTTATTTGTCTTGACGACACTGCTCAAGGGGGTGCCGAATTGGACGAGCAGGACTACAGCTGCGAGCCAGGCGAGGATGATCAGATACCTGAACTTTACCGAATACTTCCCGATCGATGTGAAGAACTTGCTCAACGTTCCTACCCCTTGATAGCTTTCTTGAATTTTGTGTATATCACTTGTTTCATCTCTTTAGTCGTAGTTGTGGTTGCCCGATCCTGTGTGCCACGCCATGGCACAAGTACGCTTGTTGATCCGGATGCATCTAGTCCTGGGTATAGAACTCCGGTTGGCTCGATAGTCTCCTGTTGAGGTCAGTCAGAAGTTCTGTGAGCCCTTTTGTCTTCTCTGGTCCCATCTCATTTAGTACTCGCTGTAGAGGTGTGACCTTCTCGTCGATTATCAGCTTGGAAATTTTCTCGTACCTATCCGATATCTTCACTATTGTTCGTCTGTGGTCTTTTGGATCCTCGCTCCGTTCGACCATGCCAGCCTGTGCTAGCTGGGCTACAGACAACGATGCAGTGGTCAGATTGACGCCCAACTTCTGTGCGATCTCTGAGACCGACAGCTGTCCATTACTGCCGAGGTGTATTAGGACCTGAACGTGCCTTGGAGCGATCCGGTTTCCATCATTCAACTCCAAGCCGCTTGGCGAAGGGCGGAGGTTGCGAATCAGCATGTGTAGGAGGTGCAGGATATCGGTCGCATCTTCGTTACCCACGACGTCCCCTCTTTACGATATCGAATGCGGCCGAACTTCAGCTGGCAAAAGTCCAACATTCAAAACTATCCATTATGAAGGATTATTCCGACACCGATAAAGTATTTTGTCTTGGCCGAGTCCAACTCTAAGCAACCAATTCAGGCTTAGGTACTCGATTGACTGAACTGCATTTGTGGAGAGTGTCTCGTTAGTACCAAGGCTAAATTAGGATGACCGGCCGAGCTCAAGGTCAGGTGGCATTTTTTCGGCTATCCTCGGCAAATGGATCTGAGTAGTCTTCTGGCCAGTAACGCTGCATACCGGGAGTTCACCGATAGACAGATAGAAGATGTCGAGCTGTATGAAATCCTCGACGTGGCGAGGTTTGCTCCCTCAGGAGGCAATAGGCAAGGTTGGCGCGTAGTAGTCATAAAAGACAGGCTTTTGCGCGAGCAGATACGGGACCTCTATGTACTCAGTTGGCGGGAGTACATGGCGCACGTAGTGGCTGACCTTGTCCCATTCGCCCCAGTAGATGCAGGTCAATGGCGGGGGCCAGTCGTCGATCTTGAGCTAGCGAGGGATACCCCGCGTCCATATAAGTTCTCCGACCATATTGATGCCTCTCCAGTAATGCTTCTGGTCCTGGTCGAGCTGGCTCAGTTGGCGGTGCTGGACAATGGGCTGGATCGGCAGAGTATTGTTGGCGGTGCCTCCGTGTACCCGTTTTGCCACAATATCCTGCTAGCGGCGCGCGAGAAAGGCCTTGGAGGTGTGATGACTACTGTACTTTGTCGCCAAGAAAAGGAGGTGCGAAGGATTATCGGCTTCCCAGAGGGCTTTGGCATCGCATCTCTTGTGGTATTGGGAGAACCTAAGCATGAGATCACCAGACTGAGGCGTCGTCCAGTTGAGCAGTTCGTCTCAGTAGACCGGTTTGATGGTGAACCGTTCACTGCAAAAGCATGAGCGAATCCTGTGTCAACCGCCTACGGTAGCGATAAAGACTCCATATAGCAGCAGAAGTAGTACTCCTTCGGATCGTTTCAGTCTTGACGATGTCGTCATGAAGACCCAGAGGAGCAGAAGGCATCCCGCCATAACGGTTACCGGAACTTCAAGCCGTACAGATCTCGACAGGGGTGTAATCATCATTGCAATTCCAGTGGCCAAGGTGCAGTTTAGGTAGGAGGCCCCGACGACATTGCCGATCACCATAGCCCCAGCCCCCTTTCGTGTCGCCTGAATAGCGGTTGCTATTTCGGGTAGGGAAGCTCCAATGGCTATTATGACTCCGCCAACGATACCACCGGATATGCCAAGGTCAGAGGCAACTTTGAGAGCGGAAGTAAGGAAGAGTTCTGCCGAGCCCAGAGTAAAGGCGAGGGCCACGAGACCCCTGAAGACCAACCTCGAACTCCTCAACTTTGAGACGTCCTTGGTGACACCGCCCTGCTGTTTTTCGGCGTGCTTCTTATGATCTGAGGCGCCACGCAGCACGTAGATGGTAGATGCCACGAACATGAATATCAGAAGGCCCGCCGCAATCCTCCCTCCATGAGTAAAGATTACGACTGCAAGGGCGATTCCCGATAAGACTGCAGCGAGACCTTCTCGTCGGATCGTCGGGGCTGGGATCAGCGGTGCTGCAACGAGTGCTGCAATTGAGGCGACGAGAGTGGCATTTACGGCGGTGGAACCGATCGAGGAGGAGATCGCGATGTCTGTGCGATTGCGTGCCGAAGCAAGAACTGCCGTGGCGAGTTCGGGTAGTGAGGATGCAAAGCCAACAACCACGACGCCGGAGAGTAGGTCGGATAATCCAAGTCGTCGGGATATCGCCTGCGCCGCGGTGACGAACTGGTCTGATGCAATCGCGAGAACTGCGATGGATAGCAGAATCAGTACCAGCGCCGGAATCAACGTTGGTCCTTCTGTATCTGTCCGTGTGACCTAATTGGCTCTAGTACGAGAATGACTCTGGAATCTGCGACTCGAGGCGGCCGTCCGTATCGCGCGCTGAACATTTGTTCGACAGAGTGTCTCAACTCCTCTGATCTGTCAACGTGAGCTGTACAGGAGAGGCTCGCATAAGAGGTACCCACGGATACGAGCAACGATGCCACATGGTGTTGTTCAATGTTGGCAACCTTCCGTGACGATGGCCTCGAAAGTACAAAGAGTCTGAATCTGTCAGGTGATGGTACGAAGTTGACGAGCACGCTGTGGATGCCGAATTCGGAGGACATGCAGGAAAGCGTCGCCTGTTTGCTCCCAAGAAAGAGTCCCCACTGATCGTCTGTGATTGTCATGTCCTACCCGGATCGGTCTCGTGTTCTGTATTTGCCAGATCTTTCCAGCTCACTGTCCTAAAGCGGGGAGTTTGCATGCTTGGCCGACCGCAGCAGTTCCTGTTTAGTGACTAGAAGTTCGATTGCGTTTGCGAGCAGCGGCCTGGTGAAGTAGGGATCAATTACCTCGTCCACGTATCCCCGTTCGGCAGCCAGCCAAGGAGTCAGGTAGATATTCTCGTATTCGTTCTGGCGTACCTTCTGCTCCGCTTCATCGAGCCTTCGATAAAGGATCTGAACCGCTCCAAGGGATCCCATGACCGCTATCTCCGCTGAAGGCCAAGCAAGCGTCAGGTCGTTACCCATTCCCTTCGAGTCCATAACGATATATGCGCCGCCGTAAGCCTTACGTGTGATGAGGCATATCCTTGGGGTTCCGCAAGAGGCGTATGCGAATGCGAGTTCAGCGCCATGGCGAATCATGCCCCGCCATTCGACATCCTTTCCTGGAAGAAAGCCAGGAGTATCGACGATGGTGATTAAGGGGATATTGAATGCGTCGCAGAACCTTACAAAGCGAGCTCCCTTCTGTGCAGCTGCGATGTCCAACGTGCCGGCCATAATCATGGGTTGGTTTGCGAGAATTCCGACTGACCGACCTCCAATTCTGGCCAAACCGATGACCAGGTGCGGCGACCAAAGCCGTCTGATCTCAAGAAAATAACCGTCGTCGACGATCTCGGCAATAATGTTCCTTACGTCATAAGATCCCGTCGACGACGATGGGATCACCTCCCGGAGTCCTTCTGAGCCTCGATCGGTCTTGTCCATGGTGTTTATGTTCGGAGGTAATGAGTCGGTCGAATCCGGAAGAAAGCTGAGTATGGCCTCGAGCGCAGCTATGACCTCGTTGGAGTCAGAAACCTCTTCGTAGACGACACCAGTCTTGGACGAATGGATTGATGAGCTGCCGAGTTCGGCGGAGCTTATCGGAACGGCAGTGAAACTCTGGACCATTGACGGTCCGGAAAGGTACGCTACCGAGTCCGAGGTCGCGACGACGTAGTCCGCCAGTCCTAGCAGTAGAGCGGGGCCCGACACCGCAGGACCAACGAGCGCCGCAAGAACCGGAACCGTGCCCGAACAGTCCGAAATGGCCTTTGCGGCCGAACCCCATCCTGCAAGCGCTGGAATACCATCATCAATAGCTGCCCCCGAAGTTGAGAGCATGAGCACCAATGGCTTGTGGAGGGCAAGCGCAAGCCTGGCCGCCGATGCTATTCTTTGGCCGTCTTGCTCGGATAAGGCGCCTTTTCTCGAGGTAGGTTTGGACTCTAGCCATATCACCTCCCGGCCGCCCATCTCGCGGATAGACAGGTCCGTGGAGCCGGGCACTCCCTTGGCTGCCGAGACGAGCCTTGATGTCTCAGTCTCAGTGGATACCGGTTGTCGTCTGAGCAATTCAGCCTCCTACCAGTGGCTCGAAGTGTCGCTTGCCCGAAAGCAGCAGGTCTGCAGCAGCGACCGCAGCTCGTCGACCGGAATAGAGTGCGCCATTAATCGATGGAGTGTCCGTGTAATCCCCACAAACGAATATTGACGCGCCGAGCTTGGGATCCGGCGTGGCTAGAAGCCTCGGACCGAACTCTGTAGGGAGGGCGTTGGGAATGACCCCGGCTGCTACCTCTTCCCATTCTGCTACTGACGGACCGAAGAGCTCGAGTAGTTCACGATAGACCGCCTCGGTAGGGAGGTGGTGAAGGTTGTCGGCTGAGTTGGCTGTGCAGGAGACAGAGATCAGGTGGGAGTTGTTAGGCGAATATGACGGAGCCACGTCGCTGATTGTGGCGACTGTCAAGATCGGGCCGAATCTGGTTCCCGGCGTGAAGACTGCTGCATGGTCCAGCGGTCGTTCGTCCGCCTTGAAATAGAAGTAACCCACAGACCGACCTGGTTGGCAAGGTGGCCAGCCGAGAAGGGAGTTTGCAGATGACGCATCTGTAGCTACTACGACGGCATCGGCACTTATGGAGGTTCCGTCTTCCAATGTGACTTTCTTTTCAGAGATCGATAGCACTCTTGAGTTCAGTCGAATCTCACCAGAGAGTCGACGTGAAATCTGCTCTGAGATGGCGGACATGCCTCTGAGAGGTACCGATACATTTCCGGTGAGAAAACTCTTCAATACAAACAGCGCCGTGTCGAGTTTCGTGTCGAGAACATCTTCAAGGAAAACTGCCTGCAAAAACGGGACGAGGACGTCACCGGCGAATGTGGTGTCTTCTACGGCACCCAACAGATCTGCCAATCTTTCTTCTTTCACCCTTCGCCGCCCAGATGGGTAGATCAGTTTCGAACCGACTGAGAGTAGCGTCCACAGATCGGACGTCGTTATGAGTCTTTGTCGTATCAGCTCGGAGATAGCATCTGGATATCGACGTGGATCAGAAATCAGTTTTCTATCTGCTCTGTCCGGCCCATTTTGGACGTAAATTCCCGAATAGAAAGACTGGAACTCCAGGTGATTGTAGTCAAGTAGCCTCCTGCCCTCGGGATAGGACTCAGCGTAAACTTGAAAGCCAACGTCGACTGTGTAGCCGTCGACGTTCTCACTTGTCGCTCTTCCCCCGATTCTTGTTCCGGCTTCGACGATCGTATAATTGATTTTTAGCTTCTCGAGTTGCGCGGCACACGAAAGTCCGGCCAATCCAGCTCCAACAATGACGACCTCGCCGCCTTGGTTTGATTCCCACCCCAAATTGAAACTCCGAAACTAATTGAACCGCTCAGATGGGCGGGCTGAGAGGGCGCCCACAGTATCGACTGCTTCCCCTCTAATTCAACTGTCGACCTTAGTTGCCTGAGCGTTTGACAGTTCTGAATTCCGACTCTTCCTAGAGTGATGTGTATGAGGACAACCGACTCAGTTGCTCGAAGTCGGTTCAGCACGGTGCGTGCGAGGATTCTGATCTCGGTGCTGGCACTCGCGGCTGTCTTCGGATTTGCTGTCTGGTTCTTGGCCGGCAAGACAGCTGAGTTGGCAGGCGTCGTGCGCGATGCAGAATCATTACCTCTGTACGTGGTCATGCTGGCTGTTGTGCTGGAGTTACTTTCGCTTCTCAGCTACTCATCGGTCTCGCGAAGCTTACTGAGGGGACTTGGGGCGCCACAGAGCAGGTCCTACCTCTTCTTGGTCTCCGCAGCAGCGACAGCGCTAGGTAATTCGGTTCCGCTCGGAGCAGCAGCGTCGACGGTCTACTTCTTCAGGCGGCTAAAGCACAGGGGCGTGTCGTCGTCAAGTTCTGCAGTGGCGATTGCAGGTGTCAACGTAATGACCGTGCTGTCGTTGTGTCTGTTGGCGTTGGTAGGGGTGATAGGCGCAGAGAATCAGGCCGAGAGCGCTGTATCGATAGGCACCGTCTTAACGGTGGTAATTGTGTTCGGGTTGATGCTCTTGGGAGCGATCTATTCTGATCGAGTCGTAGGTGCTGCGTTCAGGATGATTGTGTGGCTCCGTGCGGTGAGACACAAATTCAACCGGCAGGTGCTTCCAGAACGCAGTAAGTGGACGCCAGACATTGACTTCACGCCAGCCGAACTGCTTGAAAGCGGCACTTGGGCGTTGTTTAATTGGATATTTGATCTGGCGGTCCTGTTTCTGATGCTTGTGGCCACCAAGTCAAAAGTTGCAGTTCTTGGGGTGATCCTTGCATATGCTCTTGGCGCACTTGCCGCGAATCTGCCGATAACGCCGGGTGGGCTCGGAGTGGTCGAGGGATCTATGACGGTCGCCCTGGTAGCGTTTGGTGGTCATGAGACCTCTGCGGTCGCCGCAGTCATCCTCTATCGCCTTTTCAGCTTCTGGATGATCCTTCCGCTCGGTGCGGCAAGTTACGGCATACTTGCGCTGGTTTCAAACCGTCAGAACGTCGAGCCGGTGCTAGCAGTGGATGAGGGTCAGGGACGCGGTGGTGTGATGTGAGTTCGAATCGAAACTTCTTGTCGCGCAGCTGGTATCGGAAATTAGCTACGAGTACTGCTGCCTTATCAATGTCTGTCGCCATCTCGGCTTGTGGAGGGTCAAACTCCGTTGCAGGTACCTCGGCTTCGAACTGTGTGGGTTCACTAACTAGGGCCGTTGCAACCGCCCCGAGTGGGTGGTCCTTCATCGGCCTAAGGGAAATCTCCCAAGCCGTGGCAAAGAAGGCGACAGACCTTCATAACTACTCTGGTAACGCACCGCTATGTCTGGTCGGCTTCGTCAATGGTACGGCGCACAACGGACATAAGTCAGTAGTTGTCGAGGTGTACCGGCTGAAGACATCTAGCAAGCTCGGAGAGTTCGAACTTTCCAAGGGAAAGCTGAGGTTCTATCACCCCTTCTAGTCTTGTTCTGAGACTCTTTTCGAGCTTCTTGACCTTGCTCGGTCAGTCTGCTGGAGGGCGGTTTTGCGGATCCTTACCGAAAGGGGTGTGACTTCAAGACACTCATCCTCGGCAATGAACTCCAGAGCCGCTTCAAGGGACAGGCGCTTCGGAGGGCTCAGTCTGACCAGCTCTTCCGAAGTTGACGATCTCATATTTGTCAGCTTCTTTTCCTTGGTTGGATTGACGTCCATGTCCTCTGTTCGAGAGTTCTCGCCGATCACCATTCCCTCGTAGACCTCTTCGCCCGGTCCGACAAATAGTTGACCTCGGTCCTGAAGGTTAATAAGTGCGTATGCGGTGGTCGCACCGGTCCTATCTGCAACAAGTGAACCGGAGGCTCGGGCTTTTATGTCGCCAGCGTAAGCTGCGTAGCCGTCGAAGGCGTGGTGAATGATCGCAGTGCCCTTCGTCTGGGACAGGACATCACTTCTTAGGCCAAGCAGACCCCTGGAAGGAATATGGAAGATCGCCCTTGTCCATCCGCTGCCGTTGGATGTCATCGATACCAACGTGGCCTTCCTAGGCGAGACGCATTGAGTCAGCGATCCAAAGTACTCTTCCGGTATATCGACTTCAAGACGCTCGTAAGGCTCGCAGAGTTTGCCATCGATGACCCTCGTGATCGCCTGTGGCTTACCAATGGTGAGTTCGAACCCCTCTCGTCTCATCGTCTCTATCAGAACGGCCAAGGCGAGTTCGCCCCTGCCCTGTACTTCCCAGGTGTCGGTTCTGTCTGTGTTGAGGACCTTAAGCGAGACATTTCCGATCAACTCCTGCGTCAGCCGGGAGCCGATCAGTCTGGCGGTGACTTTTGAGCCCTCACGACCGGACATGAGCGTAGAGTTGACAGAAAAGGTCATCGAGATGGCTGGCTCGTCGACCGTGATCGGTGGTAGCTGCACTGGGTTGTCTGGATCGGAGATGCTGTCTCCTATAGAGGCATCCTCGAGTCCTGCAATAATGGCGATCTCGCCGGGACCGACCTCGTCCACAGGCTTCCTGTCGAGGTTGTCAGGAACGAATAGTTCGGATATGCGGACTTTTTTCATTCCGTTTTCGCGTGAGAACCATGCGACCTGCTGCCCCTTTTTAAGTCTGCCGCTGTCGATCCTGCAGATGGCAAGTCTTCCGAGATAGGGGGAACCATCTATGTTCGAGACCATAGCGCCTAGTTTGCCGTCTGCCTCGAAGGTGGGCGCCGGTACGTCGTCCCGGATCGCGTCGAATAGGACAGACAGGTCGTCACCGTGCTCGTCGGGGCTGAGGCTGGCCCAACCCGACCGACCAGATGCGTATAGAGTGGGGAACTCTATCTGGTGCTCATCCGCACCCAAGTCGAAGAAAAGTTCGAAGATCTCGTCAAGTACCTCTTTGGGGCGGGCATCTGGCCTGTCGATCTTGTTTAGAACAGTGATGATAGGTAGCTTGAGGTCGAGTGCTTTGCGAAGTACAAAGCGTGTCTGAGGTAATGGTCCTTCTGCAGCATCTACCAGCAGAACAGCACCGTCCACCATCAGGAGTCCTCGCTCAACCTCACCTCCAAAATCTGCGTGACCTGGCGTGTCGACAATGTTCACCCTCATGCCATGCCAGTTGATGGAGATGTTTTTGGCGAGGATCGTGATCCCCTTCTCCCGCTCAAGATCGCCCGAGTCGAGTATGCGCTCAAGCACCTCTTGATTGTCCCTAAACGCACCAGACTGCCGTAGCATTGCGTCTACGAGCGTGGTTTTGCCATGGTCGACATGAGCGATAATTGCGATGTTGCGTAAATCTTCCCGAACGGGCACTTTTCTCCTAGGAACCATTGGATTTGGCGCGTTGCAATCCAATCGATTTGATTGTGTGGTGGCTATGCCTCCGGCGTAACTCGCTTAGAAGTGCGCTCGAATTCGCGCTCCACGTCATCCCATGTTATTAGTTCTGGGTCAAGCCCAAGCTCTTCGTCTCGATTTGCCCTAATCAGAATGACGACTGCGGCGCCCCAAAGTATGAGTAATGAGAAGATTTTCCCCACGCCACCTGCCAATTGTTGGTCAGCTACTGCGGAGATTCCCAAGGACCTGACGTATGGTGCGATTGTAGGATATAAAGAGTGTTTGGCAAAGATTAGGGCGATCGCAGGTATGTTCGGGAGGAGGCTCTGCGTGAAGAGGTATGCAATTCGACCTGCTGTAGATAGTTGTCGAATGCCCGGTAGTAGACGAAGCGCAGGGATCCACATGATTGCGGCGGCCAAACCAACCCAAAGGTGAACCAATGAGCTCACCAAGATGGAGCCAGTCTCTGAGTTGACCACGTCCGGGAGCATCACGGAGGTCATGGTCAAGGTGAAGATGGACGTTGCGACCAGCGAACGGGTGAGCTTGGAAAGGACCCAGTCCAGGTAGCGAGGTTTAGTTAGTCTTGAGAAGACCCACCTCGGGGTGCCCATGAGCATCAATGGGACGGCCACTAGGCTCAAGAGCAAGTTCTGCATCAGATACGCGAATATCGAGGCGTTGGCTAAATCGGCCAAAGGCCAACCTTCCACTAGCCAAAGGAACGAAGCACCAATCAGAAACAGCAGTCGCTCTTTCGGAGAGCTCGCCGCCAAGAAGGACCTAATCAGGCCTCTGACGCCGGATTGACGGCTTCCGCTAGCTGGGTGAGCACCGACAGAACCCGGTGATTGGGCATTTTTACCGTGGTGCGCCATGACTATGAAGTAGGCGAGTAGGGCCAGGAAAGTTGCCAATATCTCGGTGACGTGGAACTTGAAGGAGAGATCGACTTGGTAGGTCCGAATCGCGGCAAGGACTGAGACCAACTTGTAACCTCCCCTTCTTGTGCTGGGAAAACAAAGCCTGAGCTGCTGAAACAAGTGGAGAGCAAATAGCCCTTCCTTTGATTTATTCGATTCTACCCGAGAATCTGTATCCAAGAAATTCCAGACTGTGGCAGAAATAGATACTGTCATCATTTGGCACTCCAACCATTCGAGAGGCCCATTCCGCTCTCTAATCGAACTTGTTGTCGAACCGCTACCATCTCAATGTGGCTCAACTTGATCCAATGATTCGACTCGTCAATTTGGTCCAGATGCTCCTTGAGGCGCCTAGACCACTTACACAGGATGAGATCCAGAATTCACTCGAAGGAATGCCTAAGGGAGAGGCCGCAAGGCGGCAGATCTTCGAGCGCGCAAAGGCTGATCTGAAGCGAGCAGGAATGCCTATTCGTACAGTTCCGGTTGACGTTGAGGGGCACGCAGGTTATGGGTACTTCATCGATCCTGCAGACATAGTTTTGGATGTCAAATTTAATGAGGATGAGCTGGTGGCGCTGGGTTCGGCACTGGCGTCAGTGAGTTTCGGAAGTACAAGTCCGCTGGATGCGGCTGGACGACTCGGATTCGCGCTGGAAGCGGACTCTCCTATATTCGTCGACATTCCCAGCCCCACTGCGCTACCAGTCATATACGAAGCGGCATCTAAGAGTCGGTTGCTGCGCTTCGATTACTCCGGAATTGGACGAGAGGTAGAGACCTATCGGATTGTCTTCCGCTGGGGTGTGTGGTACCTGGTCGGATACGACAGGACAAGGGCCGCGGTGCGAGTTTTCAGGGTCGATCGGATTCAGGGACCTGCGACGATCGAAGATGGTGAGCGGTACCAGATTCCGGTGGATTTTGATCTTCAATTGGTATTTCCATCGGATCAATGGTCTCTACAGGTGGAGGAGAGTGCGCTAGTCTGCGTATCGGTTCGTGGAGATGACTCCACCATTCTTGCATCCCAACTCGGGATTGATCCGATCGGCGATGATGGATCTGGAGCCGATCTATTCGAGGTATCGGTATCGAATTCATCTGCATTCTTAGACCTCATCTTCCAGTTCGGTGGACGTCTGAAGATCATTGGACCAGACACCATGTTGGAGCAGTTGTCGGATTGGATCCACCGGACGATGACGGGGCATGCTGACGGAGCCTTCGTCGATTGGCAGGAATCGGACTTCGGTGGATCGATTGACGATAACGGGGCAGTGCAGGGGCGATCTAAGCACCCTGCGGCCATTAGGAATGCCAATGACAGATTTAGGCTTTTGTGTTCGATTCTTCCGGTTCTGCAGACGATGAAGAGGGCATCCATCTCCTACTTGGCGGAGCGATTTGAGGTAGACAGGGAACGCCTGATTGGACTCCTTGAGGCAGCTGCTACGTGTGGTTTGCCGCCGTATACGCCCGAGATGCTTTTTGAACTGATAGTCGATCCCGAGGCCGATGAGGTGTTAGTAAATGTTGATTCGGCTCTTGCACTGCCTCAACGACTGGATTATCCGGCAGCTTTGCTACTTTTCGCAGCATCGAAATCGGTCATTTCCGCGACTGGTATCGACTCTCCCGCACTGAGTTCGGCTGTGGAAAAGTTGGGTAAGGCCTTCAGGGACAGAGGAGTGGAGGATCCACTTTCAATTGAGATCGATGGAGACGGTCGCCTATCTGTCATTAGTGACTGCATATCTACTGGTCATGGAATAGACATGCTCTACAACTCGCATTCAAGTGGCCGCCTGAAAGACAGAACCGTCAGCCCGGTGCGACTCTTCAGCCGAGATGGGAACTGGTATCTTGAGGCCCTGGATCTCGAGATAAGCGAGGTCCGGATTTTCAAGGTATCTCGAATTCTCAGCATGTCGGAATCTAAGGCACTAGACGGATCAGAGCAGGTTGCGGTGGAGTTCTCAAAACCCGAAGTACTGAGGCTTCCGGCTGATGCGACATTGGGGTACTTGGAGGTTGACGAGATTGGTCTCAGAAAGATTGACGAGGTCGCGCGCGGCTACTACAGGCGACTTGCTCGTAGGGACGAAAGATGGTTGCTTGAGTTACCCATCGTTTCAAAGAAGTGGTTTTTCGAGACACTTTGCTCGCTTGGGCCGAATGCGCGGGTAGTTGGGGAACCTGACTGGAAGCGGGACTTTCTGGATTTCGCCCTATCTGTAATCTCAGGTGCAGGGGTAATTTCTTAGGCCGTCAGCTGTCCATCAAGGCTGTCAGTTGGTCCATTTCTCTCACCGATCCAAGCCGAACGCTTCATCGCATAAACGATCTGGGTAGATCCTTCAACTTCCAATTCCGACTCGGGTTGGAAGCCGAGTCTCTCCGGAATTGCGCGCGATCGAATGTTGCGCTGATCTGCGGTGATAGTCACCGTCTGAAGGCCCATCCTTGTGAAAGCGATAGTAGTCATCGCCACGGTTGACTTGGTTACGACTCCCAGACCCTGATAGTCACTGTGGATCCAGTATCCCAGGTCTACTGTTAGCGATTCGAAATTGATTGGCTGGAATCCAATGACGCCAACGAGCTTTCCTGCGAGTACCATGCCGGTGACGAAGCCTGTCCCGGTGGTCAACTGAAGTAGGCAGTTTGTAACGAAGTTGTCGGTGTCCTCGATTGACTTTGTGTCGTGTACCCAGCTAAGGAACTCACCAAGATGTTCCCTGTCAGAATCGATGAGGTTGAACAGGGCAAAGCTGTCATAGTGTGTGATCAGACGCAACCTAGTGTCGGTGGCTCTTTCAATCTCATATTCGAACATAGCTCCACCTCCACCACTGGACAGGCTAGAGTTCGATTGCGACTTCGTTGCCACTGGCACGACGGACGCACGTCTTCCCAGACTATCGAGTCGATCGAGGCCCCGAATCCGCTTCTAACGATATCGCTATCCGCCTGTCTCTCTTCAAGATATTTCGACGTGTCGTCGGCGAACTTTAGTGGTGACGACCGCTGGGAGTGTATTAGTCCCTCAAAGGACTCGAGATTCTGCGGTTGTTGAATGCCGTGAGTGGTTTAAGTGAGGGTGAAAATGCGATCTGTAAGGTTTGAGGGACTCGAATACTACTCCAGATCAGAACTTGCCGGATTAAATGAGCTAGGGAGCGGTCGTGGTAGAAAGTTGGGACGGGGGGCGGTATTTGGTTCTTCTGAGGCAGAGTTGCTGGATTTACGCGAAATCGAAACGATTTTGCGGACAGAGTTCTTCGGATCTAGGCGGACGGTAGCTGGCTTTGAACTCGTACTTTCCGCTCCTAAGTCCGTCTCAGTTCTCTGGGCATTGACTGAGGACAAGTGGGCATCGGCGATTCATTCAGCACATGTCGCTGCTGTAGACGCCACCCACCGGTACATAGAGGAGACTGAATCCGCAGTGACAATTGGCCCGAGGTGGCGCAGGAGTTCTGGACTGTCCTCTGTCAGCTTCGATCACGCCCTATCGAGGAGCCATGATCCGCACCTGCACAGCCACCTCTTGATAATAAATTCAATACGTCCAGATTTCGCTGAGGATGCTTTACAATCTCGGGCTGTCGATAGTGGCAGGTTGTACAGGGCTGAGTCGATGTTTCGGAACGTCTACCGCCATGAACTCTGGCTCCAACTTAATCGAGTGACCGGATTGATGTCGAGTGGCGATGTCGGCTCGAAGGCAGTGGAATTTGAACGGATTCTCAAGCTGGAGGAGGAGTTCAGTTCGCGTAGGGCCACCGTACTTTCGTCCGCAAAGCGGTATGGCGGATCCCCAAGAGCACGCCAGATTGCGGCTTTAACGGACCGACCTTCCAAGGTGGTTTCGAACCTAACAGATTTGCGGCGGTCATGGCTCGATCGATCGAATGGGATTTCGCCAGATCCGGCGGTAGTTCTAGAGCGGCTGTTCTTGAATCGTTTGGAAGGGGTTGCCCGTGGACCACTGCATGCAGAAGTTAGGAAGGCGCTTAAATCTGCAGAGGTAGGGGAAATAGATGATGCGCTGGCCGCAGCGATTGAACTGCTCGGCATCAAGTCGTGCTTCGACGGCGGTTCGTCCAGTTACGGAGGCGTTTTAGGCAGACTTGCGGACGATTTGGGTACTCTCGAACTGGCAAAGAGGATCATTGCTAGGCGTGGAGGCGACCCTGAGTCGATACGGGAGGTCTTACGGGCCAAGGGATCGGGACTTGCGAACTATCGGTTAGCTTCCGAAGTTAGGCGGATGCCTGACGAAGAATTGGTGGAACTTCATCCGTCACCGCTTAAGTCCAGCTCGCTCTGGTCGTCTTATCTCTCTGCCAAACTTTCCGATGGTTCGACTTCGGCTGGAGGCACCCTTGTCGTTGTCCATTCCGGCACCGTTGCCCCTTCGGAGATCGTAGACAGAGTCTTGGTCGACGGGAAGGACAGCATCATACTGTTGAGGTCCGCCAGTGACGATATCCAGCATCGCCTTGATCTGAGGCGAGAAGCCCAAGGGCACCTTAGATTCGCAGTCTCCGAAGATCTCGGACTAACCATTTGGCCGACCAATAGTCAGGCAGTTGGAAGAGTGCAGCAGAAACTGGACGAGTTTTCAGAGGCATGCTCCAGGGCTGTCGTGGTAGCAAGTGCACAAGAGGCGAGGGATATTTCGGAATGGCACCTCGGAGAAATGAAGATCCAGATCGAAAGATCAGGACCAGATGGTGTCGGAGTGATTGTGCCACCATCATTCAGGCCGGAGGGTTTAGAGACCTGCACCGGCACGCTATTTGGAGACAGAGGAGAGTACCGTCTCGAATGTGGGGAGGGTAGTAGGGTCTTAAACGAGCGACAACTCAAGTACTTCCGAAACTCATCAGTTCGCACCATCGATGAGGTCGGATTTGAGAATGGGCCCGCTGAACTGACCGTACTGCAGACCCGACCAGATCAGCCGACATTGAAAGGTGACGTGCCTGCAGCCGGTGAAGTTGTTGTATCGGTTTCGGCGCTGGTGCTCGATCTTCCTGCTCGTACGATGTTGAGGAGTCTTGGGACGGTAGACAAAGATTGTGATGCAGCGGCCCTTCAGGCAGATTTCATCCGGATGCTACAGGGGGCCGTTCCCGAAGATAGAGATATTCGGCTAGGGTACGACGAGCTTGTAATGCATGACCGGCCAGCGGTCGACTCGGAAATGGACTGGATTGGAGCGAGAAAGAAGTTTGACCTTTCGCGTGTCGCAATCATTGCTTCCCTTAGGGTCTCTGGCCTAGCAAGTTCTCATTTCGAAGGGAATCAGCTTGTTACCGCTGCCCTGTGGAGTCTAGCAAAAGGGCAATCGCTGACGCTCGAACGACGCGGAGAGGTATGCCTCGAGCGTTCGAGAACGATAGAGCTTTCAAAGCAAATCACTTCTGCCAGGACTGGGCGCATGATGGAGATGTCAACCCTTTGAAGAGCTCTATCGACGTTTGATTTCACATAATTGATTGACTTGGCGGGTTCATCCCTTTTAGGACAGCCAGTATTTGTGTAATCTATTGTTGCTACTGAGGAGGATCGCCATCGCGAACGGTGTCGCTTGGCGCCCGGGGCCTTAGGGGGGAGAGCAATGAAGGTTCCATTGAACGTGGCCGATTTTCTTAGGCGTGCTGTAGAGGTATATCCTGATCGACTCGCGTTAGTCGACGATCCGGATGCAGTGGGCCATTTGGGTAGATTGACCTACCGGCAACTTAATTCCAGGGTGCTCAATATGGCTAGGATGCTCGAGGACATGGGGGTTGGGGTTGGCGATCGAGTTGCATTGATCAGCCCGAATTCTGGGAAGTTCCTGGTTTCGTACTATGCGGTGAGTGGTTATGGAAGGATTCTCGTTCCTGCGAACTATCGACTTAGTTCAGAGGAGATCGAGTACATCGTGGATCACTCGGGTTCTCAGGTCGTTTTGGTAGACAAGGAGTTTCAGCACCTGGTTGCCGGAGTGAACGCCAAGGAAGTCATAGTCCTCGATGGAATTGAGGATGAAGCCTACTTCTGTGAGCTTCCAGAGGGCAAAAAACCCCCCACTCCGTGGGAGGGAGACGAGGACTTTACCTGTTCCATCAACTACACCTCGGGGACAACGGCCCGGCCTAAGGGTGTCCAGATGACGCATAGGAACGCATGGCTGAATGCGGCAATGTTTGGTTGGCACACGACCGTTACCGACAGAGACGTACTGCTGCACACGCTGCCCATGTTCCACTGCAATGGTTGGGGGATGCCCTATGCAGTGACCGCCATGGGCGGAACTCACGTGATCCAGCGGAAAATTGTCGGAGAGCAGATACTCGAGAGGGTCGAGCAGGAGGGGGTCACTCTTGCTTGCGGCGCTCCAGCAGTTTGGGCTGCGACACTCGATGCTGCAGAGAAGCGCAGAGAGAATGGTTTCGACGTACCCGGGAGGGACCTGATGAGGATTGTGATGGCGGGCGCCCCACCTCCATCGAAGACCATCGAACGGGTCGAGACCGAACTTGGCTGGGAGTTCATCCAGATCTATGGCTTGACTGAGACCTCTCCGGTGCTAACTGTCAATCGACGTCGTTCTGAGTGGGACGACCTCTCCATCGCTGATCGATCCAAACTGCTATCTAGGGCGGGCACTCCTGCAATCGGTACAGAGATCACGGTGGATAGTCAGGGTGAGGTTCTCGCTAAGTCGAATGTGGTATTCGGCGGATACTGGAACAATCCGGAGGCGACGGCCGAAGCGATGTCGGGAGGCGTGTTTCATACCGGAGACGGTGGATATATGACCGACGGTTATCTCACTATCTCAGACCGGAAGAAGGACGTAATCATCACTGGAGGCGAAAACGTTTCTTCCATCGAGGTTGAAGATGCGCTATTCCAACACCCCGCGGTCGCAGAGGTGGCAGTGATCGGAGTACCAAGTGAGAAGTGGGGAGAAGAAGTTAAGGCCCTCGTCGTGCTCAGGCCCGACGGGGAGGTCACTGATTCAGAACTAATCGAATTCTGCCGTACAAAGATCGCTCATTACAAGTGCCCGAAGTCGGTCGAATTTCGAACAGAACTTGCCCGAACAGCTACTGGCAAGCTCCAGAAGTTCAAACTGAGGGGTCCATTCTGGGAGGGGCTCGAAAGGCGAGTGAACTGAGAGGGCAAGGTCATAGCTCCTCGATCAACTTGAACTCCTCATAGAGGCCCGCTCGGCCCCATCTCTTTCCGACCATCTCGGCGGCCATGCTGATCTTGCTGAACAACATGGCCGCTTCAGATTCGGACACTTTGCCGTTCTTCAATCCCATTGTGGTCTCATACTGTGATACGTGTTTCAGTAAAGCGGTCGCTTTTTTCTGCAAGTATTCACTAATCTCCTCAATGTGGTCAGGTTCGTCCGCCTCCCAGAGTAGGAGTGCCTTTGGCCTGTGGACTGCGAGTTTGTGTTCGGGGAAAAAGAGAGGGTCCCTCGCTGCGACGATTGCATCTGTGGTCAACCAGCCTGCGTTGCGGTGGTCGGGGTGTATCCGGTAGCGCTTCCATGGGTCGTGGCCGAGTATCACGTCGGGGCGAGTGGCCCTGATCACTTTGGCAAGCCTAGAACGGTTATCTAGATCGGGCTCAAGGTTCCCGTCGACGTTCCTCAGGAACGTCACTTGGGCCGATTTGGAAATGACCATTGCCGCCTCCTCGGATTCCCGTTCGCGTGTCGCCGCCAACTCCTTCTGATCCCTGTTTGGTTCCCAGCTGCCCTTGGAACCATCGGTACAAACCACATAGTGGATCTCGGTACCAGCTGTTGCCCAACGTGCCAGAGTGGCACCGCAGCCAAACTCGATATCATCGGGGTGAGCGCCAACTGCGAGCGCAACGTCCGGCCTATCGAGGTCGGTTGTGGTTCCCGTCCTCTGATCCTTGAGATAGGTTGCCAAGTTGGTCACATTCGCCTCCGCTCGATGGTGTTTGTTGCTCAGGTGGTGAAACTAGCTTCCATGGTTCGTTTTCATACTGCACTACAAGTTCGAGATCACTTGGAAGGTCGAGATCCAACCCTATCCTGGCATCTCTCACAACGAAGGTTGGGAGCGAAATGCGTGAGGCCTCTTTGAGGTGGGCATTAAACGAGGACGGCCCAAAGTGGAATTTGAAACTGGTGGGAATTGGAAGTGAAAGGAGGTTCGTTCCCTTCAGGTGCCTGTCCGGCACAATAGTCAGTTTTCCGTCTAGAACAAATCCGGTCAGATCGTAGATGAGGGGTAGATCTGAGTGTGCTATCACGACGTGTATGTATCCTTCTGCAACAAGGGTGTCCACTGCCATCGATAGCGATCGGTTCAGGCCCCTTGTCCCATTTTGGATGCATCGGTAGCCGGAAAGTACGGCCCACTCTGCTATTTCGTCAGTTTCGCAGACCACGAATGTGTCTAGCGATGGGGTGGACTCTAGAACCCCCCTCGAAAGACTTATGGCTAGGGTAATTCTCGCTTCTGGTGCGAGAGTGGGAGATAGGCGTGATTTAGCCATGCCAAAAGGTTTGATTGGAACCAGAAGTGCGGAGCGGTTGATGTAGTTTCTATCTTCAAGCCCATGTCGTTCCACAGATCGACAATAGGCTACTGTGGCTCAACTGTCGATCGGAATGCGTGCTGCACCCGAGTGAGTCGGCTAGGGGTGGGGGGTCGGGTCGAATGTCAACAGATCCAAGGGAGGTGAGCGAAGACCTGATCGATCGAATACCGCTCAGGCTTTTGCAGATATTAGAAGAACTCGGGGTTTCCCCTTCCGAAATTGCCGAAGCCGCTGCGAGGGACGAGCTCCACCTACTGGTTGTCGACACAATGATCGGGGCGCCAAGCCTTCGGCTGACATCTGAGGAGGTGTCGGCCCAATCCGGTATATCGGCGACGGATCTTCGGAGAGTTTGGCGTGCTCTGGGATTTATCGAACCACAACCGGGCGAGAAGGTATTTTTCCCCGTTGACATAGCGGCCTCGAGATCTTTCAGTGGGTTGCTTGGCACGCGACCCGAGGAGCTCGACGTGGCGATACAGCTTGCCCGAGTGATCGGTTCTTCAATGGCTCGAGTGGCAGAGGCGGAGATCCTCTCGTCCAATGGTTTGAAGGATCTCAATCGACCAAATAGATGGCTCAGCAATACTGAGATTGCTGAGAGATTTGCACTTTATTCGACAGCGATAGTCCCGTCAGTTCCCCAGCTGCTCGGATACGTCTGGTTAAGGCACCTTCATGCTGCGTCGAGACGGGTCCTATTGATGCGCGACAACTCAACAGGAGCGGACCTTAGTGAATTCGATCTTTCGGTCGGATTTCTAGACCTAGTTGGATTTACCGTTCTGTCTCAACAGCTGACGACAGAGGAGTTGGCGCGTGTAGTCAATCGGTTTGAGGAAGTGGCGCACAACACGGTCACCTCACTCGGTGGTCGACTGGTGAAGATGATTGGCGATGAGGTTATGTTCGTCTGTCAGGATCCCCAGGTTGCGGTGGAAATAGCGCTTGTGTTGCAGGAGGAGTACAAAGGGGACCGCGATCTTTCAGAGGTGAGGGCGGGTGTTGCAACCGGACGAGTCTTAGCCAAAGATGGTGACTACTACGGTCCGATAGTCAACCTGGCTAGTCGAATAGTGAACATCGCCACGCCGAGTAGCATCCTGATTTCTGAGCCGGTAGCTGATCGGTTGAGGGGTAAGTTTGCCACCGACGTGAAAGCCCTACAACCTCGATTCCTCAAGGACCTTGGCTACGTGCAGCTGTATAGGGTAAGGCGAGGAGTTCGGGTGAATGGTGCCAACTAGGCGATCCTGGGATCCACTTGACCGTAGGTTTGAGTGATGCTCCAAATTGGGCCAGTTGTACAAATCGTCGGTCCTTGACTCAAACCAAGTCCCTTCTTTCGGCCCCTCGAATCCGCTGGAAAATCCTGGTCCGTAAGTGTGGCGGATGCATATGTGAGTTTCAGTTTGCACCGGAACGGGGGTCGCTTGAAACCTAGCTGCCATCAGGCAATTGGTACCGTGCGTCGGGGTGAGATTTAGATCTCAATTCAGCATTTCCGAGTGGTACTTCTACTCTTTCCAATGAGGCAGTTCCAGTGCGCTACCCAAATGACCGCTAAACGGGAGAGGTGGATGCGGTGCAGTTCTGATCTTTTTTGTCCCAGAGCAGTAGTTGTTCCAGCTGAGCAGGGCACTCTATGGCGTTCAAGTTGCGACTCTCTCGTGACTCTGCGGTATGGTTGTCTCCGAAACCCGACCCGTGCTTATTGCGTAAAAGGTGGTTGGATTGAGTTGGTAGCTGACACCGATCTGGAGCGGGAGTATCTACGTTCTGGCGATCACTCAGAAGTTGTGGCGATTGACGAAGTCGGTAGGGGATCTGCGGCGGGTCCGCTTGCAGTGGGAGCGGTCTTACTCAACCTGAATGAACTGAACCTTCTCCCAGCTGGCCTAGATGATTCGAAGCGGCTTAGCCCGATGAAGCGGGAGGAGTTTGCTCGCGCCATAACCGGTGTCGGAATACGGTGCGCAATTGGTTTCGCGACAGTCACGGAAATCGACGAAGTCGGACTAACCCGAGCACTTCAACTAGCTAGTGGCCGAGCGGTCGTTGGATTACAGGTTGCCTCAAATGCGGTAGTGCTTCTTGACGGAAAGCACAATTTTCTGCGGGTTGGTTGTGCGGACACCGACTCGGAAGCAGGTCTTTCTGGATGGAAGTTCCGGTTGAATGCATCGCATTCACAGCCGTCGTGGGCCCCGGAGAGAGTTGTTACCGTCGTGGGGGGTGACGGGAGGTGTGCGTCAATTGCCGCTGCGAGCATCATCGCAAAAGTTGAGAGAGATCGTTTCATGGCCAGTGTTTCGCGGTTGTTGCCGGACTACGCACTCGATTCCAACAAAGGGTATCTAACCGAGAGTCACCGGCGTGCCATCTCCCAACTGGGCTTGAGTCGGCTCCACCGAAGAAGTTGGCGAATTTCTAGTTGACTTGTACGGTTGTCCGGACAAGTGGCTAATATATAGTCATGTCGGTTTTAGTGTTCTCGCTAGTGCTCTTTGCGATCTGTGTGCTTGCAGGTGTGCTGGGGTCCCTTCTCGGTATCGGAGGCGGACTGGTCGTTGTGCCAGTACTGACGCTGCTGTTTCACGTGGACATCCGGCTTGCGATCGGTGCATCAATTGTCTCGGTGATTGCGACCTCTTCCGGAGCGGCTGCTGCGTATGTCAGGGAGCGGATAACCAATCTGAGAATCGGGATGTTTCTCGAGATCGCCACCACCACTGGAGCAATTACCGGTGCATACATCGCGGGGCTGGTGAGCGGTCGTGTGCTATACGTCCTCTTCGGTGTGATCCTGGGTTACTCATCGCTTCAAATGTTTCGGAAACGGCACGGCCATCCGCCACTTGAGGTATCGACGGATAAGTGGGCGAACTCGCTCGTCCTGCACTCTTCTTACTACGACGTAGCCGAGGGCAAGGAGATCCCCTACAAGGTGACTAACACCAAAGTAGGACTGGTGCTCATGTATGTAGCGGGCGCCGTCTCTGGCCTCCTCGGTATAGGTTCTGGTGCACTCAAGGTTCCCGCAATGGATCTTGCTATGAGGCTTCCGATGAAGGTGTCATCTGCAACTTCGAACTTTATGATTGGTGTTACCGCAGCAGCCAGTGCAGGCGTCTATTTCGCAAGAGGGGATATCGATCCCTACATTGCGGCGCCAGTTGCTTCGGGTGTACTCATAGGAGCACTCGTTGGGTCGAAGTTGCTTCCCAAGCTGCGCGCCGAGTCGGTGAGGCTGCTCTTTGTGGTTGTGCTTTTGATCATCTCCATCCAGATGCTCTATAAGGGGATTCTATGAGTGACATTTCAAATGGCCAAGAGAGGAAAGAACAGAGCAAACTGGACCTAGCTGAGGAGAAGGTGCGCAAGGTCGAGATAATCATCTCGACCGTCCTACGAGTTGGCGTTCTCACCTCCCTGACCTTGGTGGTCGTTGGTCTTATTGTCTCCTTCGTTCACAACTCTGGGTCGCTGGTGAACTCGTCAGTTCGTGAGAAGTTCTACATTTCCAGGGCATACCATTTCCCGCACACGCTCGGGGCGATGTTCAGTGGCCTATCACATTTCGATGGCACATCGATCATCGTTCTGGGACTTTTACTTCTGGTCCTTACGCCGGTGGTGCGAGTAGCAGTTTCGATCTTCACGTTCCTTTATCAAAAGGACGGCAAGTTCATGATTATCACGGGATATGTCCTTGCTGTCCTGATCCTCAGTTTTTTCTTGGGCAAGACCGGGGGCTAGTCGGTGTCGGGATGGTTGCCTCTCCCAGACGGAATGGCCAACGAAGAGTCGCTTAGCATCGAGAGTCCTATTCCGCTGTGGGCGCAGCTGGCGGCGACACTGAGGTTGAGGATCGAACGGGGTGAGTTCGACGCGAAGGTTCCGTCCGAACCAGAACTCTCAAGAGAGTATTCGGTCTCAAGAGCCACGGTACGGGAGGCCCTAAGAGCGCTTCGGACAGAAGGACTAATCCAGTCAATCCAGGGTCGAGGTACATTTGTTTCCGGCGATCCATGGGACAAAGTACTCACGTCCGGTTACTCGCTGGCCGAATCGATAGCCAATCAGGGCATGCAGGAGAGCTCCAAGGTTCTAATAGCTGGAGTCTGTCTAGACGAGGAGGCATCCGAGCTTCTCCAGATTGAGCCGGGGTCAGGCTTGGTTGAGATTAAAAGAATCCGATTTGCATCGGGACAACCGGTGGCGATCGACCACAGTTTTCTTAGTCTACGGATCGCAGAGCCACTACTTGAATTGGACCTGACGAGTGGTTCTCTATACAAGCAGCTCTATGTCCACTGCGGACTGCGCGTAACTTCAGGCGTAGAGAGGTTGAGGGCTGTTCAACTCTTCGGTGGCGAAGCAGAGCTTCTCGAAATGAGTGAAGGTGATCCGGTAATCGAAATTGAGCGGTTGGCATACGTGCACCGACAGCCGGTTGAATTGCGACGAACACTCTTATGCGCTGACCGCTTCCAGTTTTACGCCCGTTGGGGAACTGAGTCGTCGGCTTAGGACTAGCTAATCCATCGAAGGTTATGCAATGACGCTTGCGGATGGATTTACGGGTTTAGGAATTATGACCGCCACAACATACGTTGGACTTCGTTAGGTTGTGATGGCAACAGAGAGTTGATGATATTCAGCCGATGGCGGCGGGTATTGGGCTGATCTTCTCGAAATCGTCGGCTTTTCTATCAGGCCCACTTCTGTTCTGGCGTGTGTTCGCCCGACGAGCTTCGAAAGTCAAATTTGCGGGAGGACGATTCCGATAGGTACATCTCGCTCAAGCGGAGACGCGAACGACGCGGCGGTCAAGCAGGGTTGGATCAGACGTCTGGCACGAGTCGTGCTCGAAGACAGGCTCGGCTTTACGCTCGCCTTTGGTGCGTCCCTGGCAGGGATGTCGGTACTTGCTGCCGTTCCGATTGTGGAGAGGGCAATCGTCGACAACACCATTGTCAAGCACTCAGAGTCGGTGGTCCCGTTGCTAATTCTTCTTGTGCTCATGGGTACAACCACTTTTGGTGCTGGGTTTGTGCGAAGGTACTGCGGAGGGAGGCTCGCTTTCGCTACACAGTACAGACTTAGGACCGACATATTCGAGCACCTGCAAAGACTCGATTTCGCAAGACAAGACGAATTGCAGACTGGTCAATTGGTCTCGAGGGCAAACTCGGATGTCGGTATCATCCAGGGCCTCCTCTCCTTCTTGCCCATCTTGATGGGGAATCTACTCATGACGATCATCTCGGTCGTCGTAATGTTTTTTGTTTACTGGCCACTTGCGCTGCTGGTGACGGCAACTCTGCCGACTCTGCTGTTTATCTCTATTCGTCTCCGTTCCAAAGTGTTTCCAGCCAGCTGGGATTCACAACAGAGAGAAGGTGAGGTCACCGTCACCGTCGAGGAGGCGGTAACCGGAATCCGAATCGTAAAGGGTTTCTCGCAGGAGAGCCAGATGGTCAGCGAATTGCGGGACCGAGCAGCTCGACTCTTCTCCTCCCGAGTGAGGACTATCAAGATCCAGTCCAAGCTCCAGGCAGTACTCCAAGGTGTTCCACTTGTCGCGCAGGCGTTCATAATCGGACTCGGTGGACTAGCGGCCTACGACCACAAGCTATCCCTGGGATCCTTCTTACTCTTCTCGAGTTACGTTGCCGCGCTGTCCGACCCGGTCAGGCAGATGGCAACTTTGGTGACGGTATCCGAGCAGGCGCGAGCTGGAGCAGAGAGAATCTTTGACCTGCTGGATGCTAACCCACTGGTGGTGGAACCTGAGATGCCTATCGTAGATTGGGCGAGGAGAGGACAGGTAAGCCTTGAGGGCGTGAGCTTTGGATACCGAAAGGGTGAAAGCATTGTAGAGGAGATGGATCTCGAAATTGGATCGAATGAAACGGTAGCCATAGCAGGACGGTCCGGATCCGGAAAGTCGACCCTTGCGCTCCTTCTGCCTCGATTCTATGACGTCAGTTCTGGCCGCATTTCCATCGACGGAATCGACATCAGGGAGATGTCCCTTGCAAGCCTAAGGTCGACCGTCGGGGTCGTCTTCGAGGAGAGTTTCCTATTTTCGGATACCATCTTCCGAAACATCGCCATGTCGGATCCCGAGGTCGATTTCGAACTTGTGCGAAGGGCAGCAGTTGCGGCGGGAGCCGACAAGTTCATCTCAGAGTTTCGTGACGGATACCAGACGGTGGTTGGGGAGAGGGGCCTGAGCCTGTCGGGTGGGCAGAGGCAGAGGGTGGCATTGGCTAGGGCGCTGCTTTCCTCGCCCGACGTCCTTATCCTTGACGATGCTACATCTGCAGTCGATGCAGAGACGGAGGCCGAAATTCACTCGGCCCTGGCGCAATTCGGACGGACCAAGACCCTCATCCTTATCGCCCATAGGAGATCTACCCTCACACTTGCTTCGAGAATTGTGGTTCTTGACGGCGGGAGGATAGTCGATCAAGGTACCCATCAAGAGTTGTCGTCGAGATGTTCCCTCTACAGAACCCTCATTGGAGGGAAGACAGACATGCTCTCTGAGGTCGAAGAAACAGTAAGTGCGGAGAGCTTACCCATACAAATTGCAAGTGGGCAGAAGTCCTTTGCCGATCGGGCTACAGCGATCCCCAGGACACGCGGGATGGGCCCAAGTGGCTCGCTGCTAGCCCCGACCAAATCTCTGATGGAGGCCTTGAATAGGCTTCCGCCTGCCACCGAGGTACCGCAGATGGATCTTGGGGCCTTTAATGTTGCTAAACCCGTCAACTATTCGTTCTTGTCCGGCCTCCGATCGGTGAGACGAGGATTGTCTATGGGTGCCCTTCTAATCGGGATGGACGCAGTGCTAGGTCTAGCTGGTCCCTTGATCCTGCGGTCAAGTATTGACGGGGGGATCCAACACAAGGAGTTGAGCCTCATCCTTTTCGGAGGTTTGGCTATGGGTCTGGTAGCCCTTGTCGACACACTTGTGGTCTGGAGAGAGGGAATCGTGACAGGCAGAACGTCGGAGCGCTTTCTCTACCAACTTCGGAGCAGGATTTTCGAGCGCATGATGTTTCTTGGAATGGACTATTACGAATCCGAGATGGCTGGTCGCATTATGACCAGGATGACATCCGACGTCGATGCCTTTTCGGAACTGATGCAGACTGGCTTGGTGGGAGCACTAGTAAGCCTGGTCTCGTTCCTAGGAGTACTTGTGATTCTGCTTGGACTCAGCCCACAGCTCACACTTGGTGCGCTGGCGACAATGCCGATTCTCCTGTTGGCGACCTACCTCTTCCAGCGCTATTCGGCCAGAGCATACGAACGCGCAAGGGAAAAGATAGCAGTAGTAAATGCGAACTTCCAAGAGGGGGTCGCCGGATTGAAGGTGACCCAGAGCTTCAGGAGAGAAGATGCCAAGTCCTCGACGTTTAGGAGCGTCTCAGCTGAGTACCGTGATGCGCGCATGGGTGCGCAGAGACTCGTAGCTGCGTACTTCCCCTTTGTCGGGTTCTTGTCGGATCTGGCTGCTGCAATTGTTCTTGGAGTCGGCAGGGGTCTAGTTTTGAGCGGCGCTTTGACCATTGGTACGGTGTTGGCATTCGTCCTCTATGTGGGCCGAATCTTCGCTCCGATCCAGCAGCTTTCGCAGACTTTTGACCAGGTCCAGCAGGTCAGAGTGGCTTCGAAACAGATTTCACGTCTGATGTCAATATCCACGAACGTACCTCAAGCTGTTGAGCCAGAGTTACCTAGGAGGCAAGCGGTCGGTCGAATCAGGTTTCGATCGGTCTCGTTTCGTTATCCAGGTTCGGCCGAACCGGCACTTCAGAATCTGGACCTTGACATTCCGGCGGGGAGCCGCATTGCACTTGTTGGTGAAACCGGGGCCGGTAAGTCAACGATCGCAAAGTTGCTTGCCCGCTTCTACGATCCAAACGATGGTTCGGTAGAATTGGATGGTGTAGACCTTCGCGATTACGACCTGGGTTGGCTAAGGGGGCAGGTGGGCTATCTACCTCAGGAGCCATTTCTTTTTGCAGGGTCGATTTCCCGCAACGTTTCCTTCGCAAGACCGGATGCCTCCGACGACGAGGTGATGGAGGCGTGCAGGCAGGTCGGCGTGCTCGAATTTGCTTCCAAACTTACTGACGGTATCGAGACCGAACTGGGTGAGAGGGGCCAAGGTCTGTCTTTGGGCCAGCGACAGCTGGTGGTACTCGCCCGCCTCTATCTGGCGGCGCCTCGGGTGCTGGTGATGGACGAAGCCAGTTCTAGCCTTGACCTAGCCGCCGAAGCGATGGTGCAGGAGGCACTCGAGAAGCTGAGTTCAGGAAGGACAACGCTGATCATCGCGCATCGGCTCGCTACCGCTGCGTCATCAGACTTGATTGTCGTTGTTCATGGGGGTAGGACTGTCGAGATGGGCGGCCACTTTGAACTGCTTGCGGCGGACGGACCTTATGCACGACTGTGGGGGCTATCGGAAGTTGATCGGGCTGTGTGAGCGGCGTCTGCTATAGCTGACGCTTTCATGCCAGCAATCAAGCACCTTCTGGTGGTGCTGATGGGATCGACGAACCGGTCCTATTAGCCTCCGAAAGCGGCTTTGGCAGACTTCATATGCCTACGTGGTTGCGACTGCTGTATTCTCACTACCGGGATAACGCGGGATAACGCTTTGTCGAGACCGCCGCCTTCTTTAGCGGTCAAACTATCTAAACCAGTTGCTTGCCGGCCAAATGTGCAAACTGCTGTCAACGCCGTCCGTAATGGAAATTACCGAGTGGGATGGAGCTACTGCATGGTCCGCACTGATGTTTTGCAGCCCTGTCGATTGCCAAGTTCTTGCGTCTCGGCTTGAGAGGCTCGCTACTGCTGTGCAGTTCTGGATTTAGCGGTCCAGCATCGTCGAGTTCGGTTGTTAGCGGTTGGGGGTGTTGTGGAAAAGGAGATTGCCCAATCAATGTGTGTGAATCGTAAATAGGTGCAGATGTTGGTATGGCTGTTCGAATAAAACGGACTCGACTGCTACTGAAAGGTGGTACTTGGTCGAGGTAGCAAGCCGTCGTTTTATGAAGACCCAGTCGAGGTGGTGATGAGACTCCTCCATGTCATCTTGCATAAAGTGTGTAACGACCACGGCTTCCATACCTGGATGACCGACCTACCGTCAAGGGGCGAACTCATCCGTTGGACCGGCGGATCACTTGACCTAGATTGACGACTTTGTGCGACCATTCTCGATGCCACTGAGAAGTGCCTCGCTCCTGGAAAGGATCCACGTCGCGTGGGTCGCCATTGTACGGAGCTTTTGGGTTTAGGAAAAGGTAGTCCTTGTTGGGTTCGCGGCCTGGCAACGCATGTGAATGGCCGAAGCCATTTGGAGTCCGCGCGCGAAGTTTGCATAGGCGCGAGGAACCCCGGACGCCACCAATGGGCCCCGGGGTTCCAAGTACTGTTTCTATCTAGCTGACGTTGCTCTTCTCGGTGGTGCTCTCCCTGCGGCCCGAGTTTGGCTTGAATCGGTTGTCGGCAGAGTTGGAGCTGGTGCGGTATGACGAAGTGGTATCGTCCTTGCGCAGTTTGAAGGTCTCCGCTAGGCGCTTCAGCTCATTTGACATCTCTTCTAGTGAAGCTGATGCCTTCTGTGCCGTGGCAGATCCTCTGGTGGTGGCGTCGGCGGCGGTGGCGACACCAGCGATGCTTCGTGCGATCTCACTGGATCCAGAGGCCGCCTCGGTGATCGACTGCGAGACGATTCTGGCTACGTCAGACTGTTCGGTGACCGCCGATGCGATCGACTGCTGGAGTTCTGCGATCCGGGCGATGATTTCGGTGATCTGACCTATCGCATGGACGGCTGACTCGGTGTTGTCCTGGATAGCTTCGATCTTCCTTGCAATTTCGTCGGTTGCATCAGCTGTGTCTTTTGCAAGGTCCTTGACTTCGTTCGCGACCACGGCGAAGCCCTTTCCGGCCTCACCCGCTCGTGCTGCCTCGATGGTCGCATTCAGAGCAAGCAGGTTCGTCTGCTTGGCGATCGATGTGATGACTCTGACGACCTCACCTATCTCAGCCGAGCTAACACCCAGTCGGGAGACCGCTTCGGTGGTCGTGTTGGCCTGCAGCACTGCTTCGTCTGCAACCTTGGAGGCCTCCTCTGCGCTGTGCGCGATTGCTTGAATGGAACTCCTCATCTGGTCGGTTCCTGTGGCAACTGATGCTACGGAGACGCTGATCTCCTCCGCTGCTGCGGATGCGGTCGATGCCTCAGAGTATGTCTCCTCGGCGGTTTTGGAGAGGCCGGTGGACGTAGCTGCCAGCTCTGATGCGGTTGATCCGAGTGCTTTG
Organism: Acidimicrobiaceae bacterium; assembly: GCA_013044385.1. Lineage (GTDB taxonomy): Bacteria > Actinomycetota > Acidimicrobiia > Acidimicrobiales > Acidimicrobiaceae > JABEUN01. Next base: position 13,242 of record JABEUN010000051.1, on the reverse strand, counting down.
GAGTTGTCGGCAATCGAGTACAAGACAGACGACACGTTTTCGAGCATCTCATTTATCGAGGCTGATAGCTCTGAGATCTCGTCTGTTCCGGCTATCTCAAGTCTTTCGGTGAAGTCCCTTTGTGATACCTTCTTCATCACCCGCACGCCGGTCTGAAGTGGCCTTACGATCTTGCGCGTTGTCATTAGGGAGATTGCAACTGACAAGATGATTGCAAGAAGTCCTAGTAGAAGTTCCAGAGTTTTAGCTTGGTTTGCATTAGAGCTGGCCAGAGCTTTCTCATGCTGGGAGACTTGGGCGAAATTTTCGGAAAGGGTAGTTAGGGGCTTGGCCATGGTTCCGAAGGAGAGCTGTCCGATCAATTGAGCAGCTGCCTGTACCGACTTTGCCGTGTTTTGTACCAAGTCGCTGTTGGCCTGGTTGGACATCGACTGGTAGGTGGTGAAGCCGGCCTGAGCTTGATCCAACAGCGCCTTGTTCGGACCTGTGGTGATACTCGATTTGAGGGAGTTGAGGTCCTTCGTGAATGCAGCTATGGCCTGGCTAAGGCCCTGGAGATCCCCGGTTGGGGAGGAGTGCGATGAGTAGTCATATGCTACTGAGTTCTCCGCCAAGGCGATTGCGGTAGCATCTCCAACCGCGGTCAGGGTCAGGTTTGATGTATGCTCGGCCTGACGGACGCTATTTAGGCGTGTCTGGATTGAGGCCGCCGATGTCACCCCTAAGGCCGTCGTAGCCACGAGTAACAGGCTGATAATCCCAAACCCGAGGGCCAGCCTCTGTGAGATTTTCAGATTTTTGATTTCCATCTACTGCTCCTTGAGTGATGTGCCGTCCTATGGCCCCACTTCTCCACCTGTGCATCAGTGTTTTTCTCTTCGACGAGTTCTGTCACCCTCTGTAGTTGTTCTGGCATCAAATTTGCCATCTGCTCAAATTTTCAATCGGGTATCTGTTCGAGATGGGTGACGGTTTCGGGTTTCATTCTGAGATACCCACCTCCTGCTCTTTCTCGAACATATGTTCGAATACGAGTAGGAGGTGGGTAGAATACCCTCATGGGTGAGTCTCGGGGAGTTGCAGGTCGGGTAGTGGATATGGGGGTGTTGTCCTATATGGTCTCCCCCTTGACGCTTGCTTCAGATTTGGGGCTGCCGATCTCCGAAGAGGCACGTGTTGTTCTGCCAGTCTCGACGATCAGGAGGGGTAGCACGGTGGTAATCTCCGGCCGTATTGGATCCGGAACGTACAGCTTGCTGTCGATGCTGTTGGTTGGACCATCAGCCGCTGGCCTAGGTGTGGCCATCCTCGGTATTCCTGACTACAGCCTCTCGGCTGCAAGATCTCTGGGGGTAGATCTGAGCGGGGTCGTGATGACTGATCCGAGGCGTAGGTTCGACCGCAGCGCTCTTGCCAGAGCGGCGTTTGCGTTGACAGATGGCTATCAGGTGGTGGTGGTTGACCACGACGTCGCCTCTGTCGCTGCATCGCGACTCTCCTCAAGAGCCCGGCAGAAGAGGTCGACCCTGCTCGTGCTGGACAGGCTCCCACCGAATTCGACCTCACTGCCCACAAACAGTATGGTCAAGGCGGATCTGAGATTTCTGGTTGAGGGGCCAGCTTGGTCGTTGGGTGGAACTCTGGATTCGGGAATAATCTCTAGACCGATGCTCAGGGTGATCACTGCAGATCGACAGTCATTTCCGGTGGAGATGCTTGCCGGCTACGCTGTCCCCTAAGGTCTTGCCTCCTGATGCCGAGAGTCGTCCACTTTGCCATTCCGAACTGGTCGGCTATAAGTCGCGGTTGGACCAGTGATAGTGGTCTTGAGGCCGCCGTTGTTGCCGATCGGAAGGTGGTTGGGCTGTCTCGATCGGCCTTCGAGATCGGAATAAGGATAGGGATGTCCACCCGATCGGCTAGGGGGCGCTCCCACGCGATCGCACTCCTGGAGAGGGATCCCATCCAGGAGCTCAGGCGGTTCTTCCCAGTGCAACAGGCGCTGACCTCGGTGTCACCCTACTTCCGTTATGTGTCAGCCGGGAGTGGGTATCTGCACTGGTCCTCCGTTGGCAGGTACTTTGGCTCTGAAGAGAAGTTGGTGAGAGCCATCAGGGAGGCGATCACCGGGACAGATGTCGTCGATGGCGTTGAAATCTCCGACTCCGACGTCGTCTGTGGTGCGGCGGATGGATACTTCGCAGCTACTCTGGCCGCCGGGATGAACCTGATAGTTCCGCCAGGTGCCACCAGAGAATTTATGGATGCTATGCCGGTCTCGGTTCTTGGGGACTCCGAGATGCTCTCCCTTCTTCCTCAACTTGGGATAAAGTCCATCGCCAACCTGCTCTCGATGAGGGTTTCCGATATCTCAACCCGCTTTGGATCGGAAGGGATTGCACTCTACCGTCTGGCACTGGGGGAGGAGGAGGTTCCAGACCTGCTGCAGCTACCCGACCGGAAGGTGTCGATCGAATCATCCTTCGAACAGCCGATTCGTGAGGTGGAGCCGGTGGTGTTCTCCGCAATTGCCGAGATTCGTGCTCCCGTTACAGAGCTCCTGGACAGGGGGATGGTTGTGACCAGTGCCGAAGTGACGACCATTACCTCTAAGACATCTTCCTCCCGCTCCTGGACCCTCTTCTCGGGTTTTGACGAGAGATCTCTTGCCGAGAGGGTTCGATGGCAGTTGGAGGGGATGATGAACTGTGAGGTGGAAGAGTCTGGTTGGGACGGAGTGGTCGGGTGGAGGGTAGATCTGATCGAGTTCGTTCCCAGCCATGGTTCCCAGCTCGACCTGCTCGGTATTCCGGGGGTCATCCCGGAGGGGATGACGAGAGCTATGGCTCGTGCGGAGGCGATCCTTGGTCCAGAGTCGCTTGTGGTGCCGGTGGCAGTTGGAGCGAGATCGCCGGACCAGACGGTTGACTTTCTCCCATGGCAACGGCCGGTTGGTGAGGTCTCTGCCGGTCGGAAGATGCCAGCCCGTTCCAGAGGTTCCGGCAGACGGAGGTTGATCGGATCCAGAAAGTTGCCGGTTGACGCGCAAGATCCTCCGTGGCCCGGAGGCATTGCAGATCCAAGGCCGGCGGCTGTCTATCTGGATCGTCCGGCTGTAGAACTACTGGATCAGGCGGGATCCTTGATCTCTCTGTCCGGAAGGGGCGAACTTCACGGTGTGCCATTTCAACTGAATTCGCCCAAGGGAAGCTTCTTGGTAAGGAGCCATCTTGGCCCTTGGCTCGTGGAACAGAGGTGGTGGGACGATGAGAGGAGCCAGCGCTATGGGCGACTGCTCCTGCTCCTTCATGACGGCAGTGCCTATCTGGTCGTAGTGAATTCGGGTCGTTGGTTCCTAGAGGCGATCTATGACTGAGTTTGACCTCGGTGTGGGTAGTACACCCCTCCACTTTGGAAGAGAACTTCCTTCTATGAAGAGAACTTCCTTCTATAGAGTGAGAATCTGTTGCAGTCGACGTGGGCCACTTTGTTCTTCGGATCTCCCCGATCCCCCAGAACCGTCGAGCACCGATGGTCCTCAGTTCTCCTGATGACTGATTCGAATGGGTAGACTCGGGGTCCGAGGCGCGGACTGTGTGAGTTCAAAGGGTTCTGTCAGGGGTTTAGGTTGAGATTTAGGGCTGCACCGTTCGGGCTTTTACTGTCATTTATTCTGGCTGGGTGCGGAGCGAGTCAGGGATCCGCCACAGCAACTACTGCGGCGCCGTTGTCAAAGCCACCGGTCGCCAATGTGAACGGGCTGGGATCGCTTCCGGCGTCTTTCGCTCGGGCGTGCGGGAAGATTGGCGAGCCAGTCAGTGTGTCGAGCACACCAAGTTCATGCCAGCACCTACTTGCGCAGTACAACCTCTCCGTCGCTCCGCCGTACTGGATTCTTTCAGCAGCCCCCAAGCCGCCCGTAGTCATCAACGAGACCGGTGGGAAGGTATCGCAGGTGCAGGCGCAGACGTGGGCCGATGACCTCTACAGAGATCAGATCTGGACGCAGTTCGCTGAGAAGTTCGCGCAGAGGGATTTCTTCCAGAAGATCCAGATTCCTCAGTTATGGGAGGCTCCGTTCGATAACGTCTTTTCGGCTGGCGGGACAGTATCAGTTCCTGACTGCTACCTGTTTCCTACAAAGCTGAAGCTCTTCCCTGTGAACAGTCAAGCTCGTGCCTACTTCACAAGTTCGGTGTTCGCGCTGCCGACCTATGCTCGCTACTCCTTCGTCGGGCTCTTCTCGCCTCCAAAAGGGGGATCCTGTTCGATAGAGGAAGTCAGTCCGACTGGCCAGCTGACTCAGTTCTCCTCTTTGAATAAGCCGGTTTGGGCTTTTATGCCTGGAGAGGTGCTGACAGACCCGGTTTTGGGAGAACTCTGGTTTCAGGACTCGGCCGGTTCGTGCGCCGATCCAATTGCGACCACGAGGCCTCCGGCATCATGGTGTGTATCACCGTAGTTCCGAATTGCTTGGGAAGCTATTGAAATCGAACATATGTTCGATAGAATTGAGTAATGGACTCCCACCTGGGCTACGCAGAGCTCCACGCTCACTCGAACAGTAGCTTTCTGGATGGGGTCGCATCTGTCGAGGAGATGGTGTTGGAGTCCGCGAGACTGCAGCTCTCCGGGCTGGCGATCACCGACCACAACGGCCTGTACGCTGTGGCCCGCTTCGCCAGAGCGGCATCGGATGCCGGGGTTCGGGCCGTGTTCGGAGCAGAACTCACTTTGGAAGCGGTGGACAAGCGAACCGGTAATACCGACCCCGCCGGCCACCACCTAGTGGTACTCGCAAAGTCGCCGAGGGGATACTCGCGACTCTCCACGGCGATAACTAAAGGCCACTTGGCATCTGGAGAGAAGGGGAGATTCCGTCTAGATCTGGATGGGTTAGCTGAATTGTGCGTGGGCGACTGCCTCGTTCTCACGGGGTGCAGGAAGGGATCTGTTCCGAGCGCCTTGATGACTTCCGGGCCAAGTGCAGCCAAAAAGGAGCTGCGGAAACTTATCGAACGATTTGGACGAGAGGATGTGTACGTAGAGTGCTGGGATCATTCGGATCCGATAGACACTCAGAGGAACAGGGAGATGGTGAGCATCGCCCTCTCCGAGGGAGTCACTCCAGTGGCAACGGGGAATGCCCACTACCCATCTCCTTCCTGGGGAAGACTGGCCCATCTGGTTTCAGCGATACGTTCCAATAGAACCATGGATCAGATCGATGGCTGGCTCCCGTCCTCGTTTGCTAGACACCTGAGATCTCCCGCTGAACAGTATCGGCGGTTCAGCTCCTTTCCTGGCCTGGTCGAGACGTCTCTGGAGGTGGCCTCTAGGTGTGCCTTTGACCTCTCGTTGGTGGCGCCCAACCTCCCGGGTTTTTTGGTTCCAACCGGTTACTCGGAGATCGGATGGTTGAGGAGCATCAGTTACTCTCTGGCTGAATCCCGGTACGGACCGAGATCACAGGAGAGGGTCAGAGGTGCTTACGCCCAGATCGACTACGAACTGAGGATCATAGATGAACTCGGTTTCGCCGGCTACTTCCTGGTGGTTTGGGACATAGTGGAGTTCTGCAGGAAGCAAGGGATATTCTGCCAAGGTAGGGGGTCGGCCGCTAACTCTGCGGTCTGTTACGCGATAGGCATAACAAACGCAGACCCTGTCTCGCTGAAACTCCTGTTCGAGAGGTTTCTCTCCCCAGAGAGGGACGGTCCACCCGATATCGACGTCGATATCGAGAGTGATCGCAGGGAGGAGGTCATACAGTACGTCTTCTCTCGATATGGACGCGAGATGGCCGCCCAGGTCGCCAGCGTTATCACATTCAGGTCGAAGTCTGCCATCAGAGAGGTGGGTAAGGCGCTCGGTTATCCGCTGGAGGTCGTCAACGGTTGGTCGAGACGGGTTGAGAGGTGGGGGTCGGTGGATGCCTCTGCTTCGGTTCTGGATCACAGGGGCCGCAGGATACTCGAGCTTCCGGATCAGGTGAGGGAGCTAGCTTCTGCGATCGAACACAATCCGCGACATCTCGGGCTCCACGTGGGCGGGATGGTCATCTGTGACAGGCCGATATCAGAGGTTTGCCCGATCGAGTGGGCAAGGAGTCGAGACAGAACGGTTCTGCAGTGGGACAAGGATGACTGTGCTCTCGTTGGCTTAGTGAAGTTCGATCTACTAGGGCTGGGGATGTTATCAGCACTGCACGAGATGGTCGACATTGTCGACCAGGTGCATGGTAGGAAGGTCGATATATCCATGCTTGACCAAGAAGATGCGGTGTACGAAATGTTATCCGTGGCGGACTCGGTCGGGGTGTTCCAGGTCGAGAGCCGAGCCCAGATGGCGACTCTGCCGAGGTTGAAGCCAAGATCTTTCTACGACCTCGTTGTAGAAGTCGCCCTCATAAGGCCGGGTCCGATTCAAGGGGGTTCTGTCCACCCCTACATCAGACGGAGAAATGGCTTAGAGGCGGTTACTTATCTGCATCCGCTTCTTGAGAGGTCACTCTCTAAGACCCTGGGTATTCCACTTTTTCAGGAGCAGCTTATGCAGATGGCGATGGACGTGGCGGGATTTACACCGGCTGAGGCGGACCAGCTCCGACAGGCGATGGGGTCCAAGCGATCCACTGAGAAGATGCACAGACTCAAGGATCGTTTCTATCGGGGGATGGCGGAGAACGGGATCGTTGGTGATGTTGCCGATCAGATATTCGAGAAGTTGTCGGCATTTGCCAACTTTGGTTTCCCCGAGAGCCACTCTGCATCCTTCGCTTACCTCGTCTACGCCAGCTCTTGGTTTAAGCTTCACTATCCAGCAGCCTTCTGCGCAGCCCTCCTCAGATCACAGCCGATGGGGTTCTGGTCGCCTCAGACGCTCCTCGCTGATGCGAGGAGACATGGCGTGGTTGTCAAGGGGCCGGTTGTGGGAATCAGTCAACACTGGGCAACTCTGGAGGAGGGTGCCCAGCCCTCGATGGAGAACGACCGTTCCATCCCGTACATATATCCGAGCCGTCCACCCGATGAGATATGGCCGGTGATCAGATTGGGGATCGACTCCATATTTGGCATAGGTCGCAACGTCGCCAAGAGGATAGTTGAAGGAGTTCCATACGTTTCCTTGGTTGATCTGGCTCAGAGAGCCTCGCTCAGTAGACCTCAGATGGAGGCGTTGGCGCGAGCGGGTGCACTCTCTGGATTCGGCGGCGGCGGCGGATCCGAAAAGGGACTCAGTAGACGGGAGGCGCTCTGGATGGCTGCGGCCGCCCAGAGGGTGAAGCGGGACAGTCTTCCGTTGTTGATGGATCCTATTCGACCACCGGAGCTTGCCGAACTCACCCCGTTGGAGGAGATGTCCCTCGATGCTAAATCGATCGGAGTGACCCCCTCTGGTCACCCGATGGAACTGATCCGACGAGATCTCGGCTCTGGGGGTGTGTTGTCGGCAGCTCAGCTCTGGGAGCGTGAAGACGGTACCAGGGTCAAAGTTGCCGGCGTTGTAACCCACAGACAGAGACCTGCGACTGCTAATGGGGTTACCTTCATCAATCTGGAGGACGAAACCGGGTTGATGAATATTATTTGTACCAAAGGTGCCTGGGTTCGCTTTAGGGAAGTGGCGAAGCTCAACCCCGCTCTACTGGTGACGGGAATGTTGGAACGTAGGGACGGAGTTCTTAATATCGTCGCAACCAAAATCTCCCCCTTAGAACTGGCAGCTGCCACCAAGTCAAGGGACTTTCACTGACCGAGCTACAAAAATGTGACGAAATTCACAACATTTATGGGTCGGCGTGGCAGAATCCTGCAATCTTCATGCAATACTGAACCGATGAACCACGGGGGACTAGGAGTTCGAGGGGTGACCGTCAGGTTCGGGGGACTGGTTGCACTCGACGATGTGACAGTACAGGCACAAGTGGGAGAGGTCCTAGGGATCATCGGTCCAAACGGTGCCGGGAAGACCACGCTATTCAATGTCATATGTGGGTTTGTGAGGCCAACCAGGGGGTCCATCGTGTACGAGGATAAGGAGATACCCCGAATCAGGCCGAACTCGCTAACAAAGAGAGGAATCGCTCGAACACTTCAGGGTTTAGGGCTCTTCCCAAAGATGACTGTGCTCGAGAACGTAATGTGCGGTGCAGAGGCGTTGGCGAAAGTGGGAATGGGACCTTCGGTATTGGGCATGGCTCGGGTAAGACGGGAGGAGAGAGACCTGGCCGAACGGGCGGAGCAGATACTCAACGAACTGGGGCTATCCGGTTTTGGCGACCGTATTCCGTCCAGCCTTCCATACGCACTGCAGAAGAAGGTCGCACTGGCACGGGCTATGGTCTCGAAGCCAAAGTTCCTCCTGTTGGATGAACCAGCCTCAGGACTGTCCAACGACGAGATGGACGAGCTCGGCCAGAGGATAACTGACCTCAAGGGTAGTGCTGGCCTACTTCTAGTCGAGCATCACATGGACTTGGTGATGGCGGTATGCGACCGGATCGTTGTGCTTGATTTTGGTCGAGTGATTGCTGAAGGGACTCCGGCGGAGATTAAGTCTGATCCAGTAGTACTGGAGGCCTACCTCGGCGAGGAGATCGAAGGGGAAAACTATGGGCCAGTAGTCTCTTCGGCGGGGGAGTCATAGGTGCTTCAGATTGAGGACCTGACCGTATCCTACGGGGCAGTCAAGGCATTGAAGTCGGTATCCTTCGAGGCAAATGAGGCGAAGATCACCGCAGTGCTCGGTGCAAACGGAGCTGGAAAGACAACCCTGCTCAGGGCACTTTCAGGGCTTGTCCACGCAACGACAGGTTCGGCGAAGTACCACGGTACCGAACTGATCGGAAAGAAGCCAGAGGACATTGTCTACCTCGGTGTCGCTCAGGTCCCCGAAGGAAGGGGCGTAATCGGGGAACTGACGATCGAAGAGAACCTAAGACTCGGAGGACTTTTCCGACGAGATGCGAGTGGAACGAAATCAGATATCAATGAGGTTTACGAATTCTTTCCACCATTGGCGCAGAGACGGTCGAAACCTACATTCACTCTTTCAGGTGGCGAGCGCCAGATGCTCGCAATCGGCAGGGCGATAGTTGCGAGGCCAACCCTTTTGCTGCTGGACGAGCCCAGCCTCGGACTCGCACCTTTGATCACGGCATCGATTATGTCATTCATCAAGGGACTATGTCATCAGAAGGGATTAACCGTCCTGTTGGTGGAACAGAATGCCAGATCCGCCTTGTCGATCGCCGACTTTGCGGTCGTACTGTCTGTTGGCGAGGTCGTTATAGCGAAAGACGCCGCACAAGTGGCATCAGATTCGGACCTTCGTCACCACTATCTGGGTTTCTGATGAGGAGTGAGTTTTGAGCCGCCAAAGCTATGAGCCATTAATCCCGAAGGGTTGGGAGCACAGTGCACCAGTTCGTTAATCTAACGCTCATAGGTATCACGACTGGAGCGGTCTACGCAGCAGTTGCGATGGGTCTTGTCCTGATCTGGCGCGCCACTCGAACCGTAAATTTTGCCCAAGGTGCAATGGCCACATTCTCAACCTACGTGGCTGTAACGTTGATTGATAGGAACGTCTCTTATTGGCTGGCATTGCTGGCAGCGATAGTCACTGGGCTGATCATAGGTACACTCACCGAGCGGCTACTGATGAGGCCGATTGCCAACACAAACCCGCTGAATCCCGTGATCATTGCAATTGGAATGCTTATTGTTCTTGAGGCGGTTTCGGGGATGATCTGGGGGGCAAAGTACCGCGAATTCCCATCCAACTTCTCGGTGACCGGTATTAAGGTCGGCACATCGAGGATCGCTCTTTCGGCATTCGACATCTATGTGATGGTCGCGGTTCTTGTTCTGATGGTAGCGCTCTTGATTCTGTTTAGATGGACTTCACTCGGCCTCAAGATGAGAGCGGCGGCTTTCTCTCCCGAGATTGCCCGCCTCCTCGGAGTCCGGGTTGGACGCATGCTCACCTTGGGATGGGCGCTCGCCGTCGGCATGGCATCTGTGGCCGGAGTCCTTGCGGCTCCTAACGTTCTTCTCTATCCAAACAACATGGACGGAGTAAACGTTTTCGCATTTACCGCTGCCATACTTGGAGGGCTTGACAGTCCTGTTGGAGCTCTGGTTGGGGGGCTCGGGATGGGTTTCGTAGTCTCCTACGTGGGTGGATATTTAGGGTCCAGCCTTGAGACGATCGGGGGACTTATCGTTCTGTTGATTGTGCTCTCATTCAGACCCCAAGGCATTTTCGCCGCCTCGGCGGCCAGGAGGGTGTGATGAATTCGCCGGTCTCCAATCAGGACGAGATAATCGTTCCCTCAATGAAGCGGTCCAAAGGTAGGCCACGAAAATCAAAGCGGTCAGCCCAGGGCGGTAATAGGAGCAGTGGGATATTCGGTGTTCCAGCCGTTAGAAACGGTTTACTGGCGATCGTTGTCATAGTGGTCGGCTATATACTGCTTGGAAAGATAAGTCCGTACAGGGATCTGCAATTCTCCCAGGTCGGTGTGTATGTGATCGCCTTGGCCGGTTTATCTCTGCTGGTCGGTCAGTCCGGACAGATCACGCTTGGTCAGGGCGCTGTGATGATGGTGGGTGCGTATACGACGGCACTTGTCAATAAGCATCTAAATCTGGCGTTTCCCCTAGAAATACTTTTGTCGGCAATCGTCGCAGGACTCTTCGGAATCCTTGTGGGCATAGTGGCGGCCCGATTGAGGGGTCCATACCTCGCAGGGGTCACATTGTCAATTGCGCTAGCTCTACCGGAGCTTGCATCCAAGTTCTCGTCAATCTTCGGCGGTGACGCTGGACTGATCGTCTCTCCGCCGAACACTCCCGCTTTTTTGGGCGCTACCTATACGCAACAGCGCTTCATGGTGAGTATCGTCCTCGTTGTCACTGTGTTAGTCATTTTTGGACTCGCGAACCTTTATAGCTCCCGGCAGGGCAGAAAGCTGAGGGCAGTCAGAGACGACGAGGTCTCTGCGGAACTGAATGGAATCCCACTTGCCGGGACGCAGATCACTGCGTTCATGATCGCTTCTGTTTGTGCTGGGATTGCAGGGAGCCTGCAGGCGATGGTGGCTCAGAATGCCGGGCCGGAATCCTTCACGGTTGCTCTATCGATTTCGCTACTTGCTGCGATCGTTATTGGAGGGGTTGGGACACTAGGCGGTGCGGTTTGGGGCGGTCTCGCCCTTGTATTTATTCCTCAGTTCGCTACTGACTATTCACAGAGGCTCAATCTTTCTCAAGGTGTAGTTGCGAATCTTGCACTTGCGATATACGGCTTGCTTCTAATTGCTGTCATACTGGTGTTTCCAGGAGGCGTCCAAGGAGGTCTACTGAGGCTGGCTAAATACATCTCCATCAGATTCCGGTCACGAGGAAGCTCCGAAATAGCTGGAGGTTTGGGGAAGTGATGCTGTGGGGCGTGTTTCCCGAAATATGGGTGGAAATGCCCTTCAGATGTCTGGGTCGAGCGGGGGCGATCGACTCAGCGGGATCCTTTGGATCCCAAGTGCCCCGTGCAACTAAGTAAGTAGAAGTGGAATGATGTCCTTCGAGGGAGATCTCGAGGACGTTGCCAAAGGGGGAAATTTGTTCAGGGGAAGTTCAAAACGACTTACCTGGCTAAAGACGGCGACAGTTGCGGTTGCGCTTTCTGTCACCGCTGCGGCCTGTGGTTCGTCAACGTCATCATCAAGTTCATCAGGTACATCGTCTGGTTCAAGCACTACAGCAGCCACCAATCAGGCTTCGGCTCCAGGCATCACGGCAACAAGCATTCTGCTCGGAAGTCATCAGCCATTGACCGGCCCAGCCGCTCCTGGCTATAGCGAGATTGCTCCTGCGGCCGAAGCGTTCTTCAAGTGGGTCAACGCCCACGGCGGGGTCCACGGCAGGAGTATAACTCTCAACTATCAGGATGACGCCTACAACCCCGCCCTGACTACCCAGGTTGTTCAGAAGCTTGTGTTGCAGGACAACGTCTTTGGTATCGTTGGCGGACTCGGCACCCCTACCCATCAGGCAGTCGAGCCCTTCCTGAATACCAACAAGATTCCGGACCTGTTTGTGGCGTCGGGTTGTGATTGCTGGAACAATCCGTCGAAGTACCCATATACATACGGCTTCCAGCCTGAGTACACCATCGAGGGTCGCATCATCGGTAAGATCCTGATGGCAACAGATCCAACAGCAAAGGTCGGAGTTCTCTACCAGAATGACGACTTTGGTGGCGGCGGACTCCAGGGACTTCAGCAAGTTCTACCTGCGAGTATGATCGTTGCAAAGCAGCCATACGACCCCACAACCCTCTCAAACGGGTTAGGGACTCAAGTAGCAGCGCTGCAAGCCGCAGGGGCAAATGTTGTTGTTAGCTTCACAATTCCGGCGGCGACAGCACTTGAACTACTCGCTGAGGCGCAGGCGGGATTCCATCCGACTATGTACACGTCGTCTGTATCTGCAGATCCGGTTACTCTTTCCGGGCTGGTGTCCAACTTCTCCAAGGGCGCTGTCTCTGGGGCGTCAGCTATCAGCGGCATCTACTCGCTCGCATATCTTCCTGGCTTTGCGACTCCAAATGATCCGTGGATCCAGCTCTTCACCAAGGTTCATGCTCAGTATGACGCGAGTGAACCGATGGATGGAAACATGATCTTCGGTATGGCATTGGCGTATGCAACCTATCAGGCGTTGAATGCTGCCGGACAGAATCCCACACGCCAAAGTATCATTGCGGCGCTCAACTCAAAGGGTTCGTCATTCACCGGACCGGGCTTGGTTCCGTTCGGATTCAGCGCGACAAATCACTTGGGTTATCTTGGAGCGCAGCTCACGAAGATCACTGGCACGTTGGCAGTGCCACAAGGACCGATCTACGTGTCGAATGCAACGGGTCCGGTAACGACCGCCAGTTCGGTCGAGACTCCGCCGCCTGCAGCTTTGGCCGGCTAACAATCGGGAATTGACGATCAGTCAAGATGTTGAAGGGGCAGACCAAGTTGGTCTGCCCCTTCTCGTTGGCAGGGATGAACTCATGGTTCCGCATGTGACGTGATCCTTGAATTTACGGTGGCTGCGATAGTCTTTGCTGATTCTGACTAGTTGTCTCTTAGTCCGTAGTTCCCCCCAAACACTGCTTCGGTAGCACCTCTCTCTAGCCTGGCCAGCTCATCCATGTCTGATAGCACCGTTGTCGTAGTCATGTAAG
>JABEUN010000050.1 GCA_013044385.1 Acidimicrobiaceae bacterium | reverse complement strand
GGTCGGTAACGGTTGTCATTTCGGGGTTCTCTTTCCCGCCCTCTCAGTTCAACGATTCGACAGCTCAGCCTGCCTCGATCAAGGTTGACACAGAGGGAAACGCGAGGTGATGAGGTGCTTGAAGCGTTATGTTGCAAGAGAGGTCTATCACGTTTTGGTTAATCACAAGGTGGCTGCCTAGCGTTCACTCCGAAGGCCCAGTTGGTTCTCAAACGACCTACTCTCTCGACTTGACAAACATGAGAGCGTCCGGGGATCACCAATGATCGCCAAAGGAGTAGCGCACCTACTGGCGGATCTCGGAGTCACCAAATCCCACAGCCGTCCTCATGTAAGTAATGACAATCCCTATTCAGAGAGCCAGTTCCGAACCCTCAAGTACCGGCCCGATTTTCCCAATCGATTCGGCAGTTTCGAAGACGCTCAGGCCCATTTTCGACGCTTCATGTCTTGGTACAACGAACATCATCGTCACTCCGGCATCGGATATCACACTCCAGCCGATGTCCACTACGGACGAGCTGAAAAGGTTCGTGAACGACGTGAGACGGTCCTGCTCGACGCCTACGCAGAACACCCCGAACGGTTTGTTCACAAAGTTCCCACCCCACCGGCGCTTCCGACCGTCGCGTGGATCAACGAACCGGTGAAGGAGGTCACTGACTCAGTAAATAATTGAAAGAATTGTCTCAAAAAGCTTGACACGTGCCGACGTGAGCGTCTTTGCGATAGTATTCGCACTCTTTGGCGGCGTTGGAAGTGTGCTTGGGCCCATTCTTGGCGGTATAGCTCTCTACGTTCTGTACGAGTTCATCGGCATCTCCTCACCCCAGTACTTCCAACTTATTTACGGCGTGTTGATCGTCTTTCTGACACTCTTCTTGCCGGGCGGTCTTGCGAGTCTCGTTGAGATCTTTCGAAGGCGACTTCCTGGGAGTCGAGGCGGGATCGCCGCGAGTCCGGGATCGGGTGGTCATGAGCCGATTTCGGTGGGAGCTGGAGCAGCGGACGGTTCTGATGAGTGATGCGCCCTTGTTGTCGGCAATTGGCCTAACTAAGAATTTCGGAGGTTTTCGAGCCCTTGACTCAGTGTCGCTAGAGCTCTATCCCGGTGAGGCAGTTGGGCTAGTCGGCCCAAACGGTTCAGGCAAGACGACCTTTATTAATGTTGTTTCGGGGGTCTACACCGCCTCAGCCGGTACCGTCATGCTTCGTGGCGTTGGAATAGAAGATCTTCCTCCCCATAGACGAGCAAGATTAGGGCTTGGTCGCACCTTCCAGGTCCCTAAGCCGCTCGGTAACCTGACTGTCTTGGAGAACGTTCAAGTTGCACTCCGGTACTCCAAAGCCGTCAAGAATCGAGACGTTGACCCGCTGGAGTTTGTTGGGCTTGCAGATCTCGGAGATCGACGCGCGAACTCATTGACGACGATGCAACAGAAAAGACTCGATCTCGCCCGGGTGCTCGCACTCTCACCTTCGGTGGTCCTTGTCAATGAACTAGCCGCTGGTTTGTCACCGTCTGAATTGAGCGACATTGCTTCGTTGCTGAACGAGCTTCGAAAGACCGGCATGGCATTGGTTGTGGTAGAACACCTGCTCGGGTTCCTCGAGGCGGTTGTAGATCGGGTCTTGGTTCTCGACGCAGGGAGAGAGATCTTCTCTGGGGGCCTGAAAGAAGCGTTTTCTGACGATAAGGTCGTGGAGGTGTTCCTTGGACAGTAGCGGCGTGGTGCCTTCGTTGGTCGTTGACCAGCTGGAGGCTGGCTACGGCGGCATGCAGGTGCTCTGGGGTGTAAGCGTTGCGGTACTCCCCGGTGAGGTCGTCGTACTTCTCGGTGCAAATGGAGCGGGGAAGACGACACTTCTAAAAACAATCATGGGCCTCCTTCCGAATATCGGTGGATCGGTGAGTTTCGAAGGCAATCGCCTCGACGCCATGCGTCCCGATGAGCGGGTCCGTGCGGGTATAAGTTTTATGAGCGAACTCGGCGTATTTCCGGGACTCAGCATTGAGGAGAACCTTCGCGTAACGGGGCATGGACTTCCCAGGAAAATCGTGAATCTTCGACTTTCGGAGACCTGGGGTCAGTTCCCAGACCTATTTGCGCGGCGTGGTGAACTGGCGGGTTCGCTCTCAGGAGGACAACGGAAGATTCTCGGCGTCGCCCGAACACAGTTTCGAAGGCCCCGTCTGATCGTGATGGATGAGCCGTCAGCCGGACTCTCTCCACTGTTTGTGAGTCAGCTGGTTGACCGGCTGATCTCAATTCACGCCGAGCAGCGAATGACACTGTTGCTGGCTGAGCAGAACGTTCGATTTCTGCGCCTCGCCGAAAGGATTGTTGTGATCGAGGGCGGTAGGAGCCGGTTCGATGGGTCGGTTGAAGAGTTCGAGCAGAATGAGAACGTAAAGGACGCGTTCTTTGGGATCGAACGGATTGAATCGTAGTCATTGGTTTGACTAGCCAATCCGGGGAGCATGGCTCCCGGAATTGGGCTGTAATCCTGTGAAAGTTTCTGGTGCGGATCTTCTATCGCTTCCCGAGATCCGTAACTCGCTATCTTCCAAAGGTCTCGTTATTGTCTGTGATGGCGCGATCCAGTGGGCATTGTGTGTTGTGCCCACATCGAGGTCCTGCGACTGGGTTGGAAATTACACGGTTCCTTGTCCGGGTCGCATCTACGAGTCGTTTCGGAGACGGCATCTTGGGGGGTCGTCGTGGCGACTCATCTTTGGACATTTCAGTCCCATCGGTGCATTCGCTGTTGGCATATCAGGTCGCTAGCGATTCTCCTGTTCCGAGATCGAAGAAGTGGAGTTTCTCCTGGTCGACCCGAAGCTGGATTCTCTCGCCGACTTTGATCTGCGTTCTCGGCGATACGCGGGTGGTGCCTGACGCCGTGTCTGCCCCTGGTTGGGTGATGTCGGCTGAGTCGAGTTCAAAGCCCGAACTCCCGGTCTCGATTGGGACGGGACGGGCATCGGTTTGGAAATGCACGAAAAGTTCGGAGCCCAGGGCCTCGACGAGCTCTACGTCCGCCGCGAGAGTCGATCCGTCAGCGCTTTCCGTGAATTCCGTGTGCTCGGGCCTGATGCCGAGGGCGAGTTCTCGCCCGCGGTAATCAGCTAGACGGGGGAGTCGCCGATATGTCGTGTCGTTGAGCTCCAGGATCTGACTGCCCAGCCGAATGCTAGAGCCGTCAGGTGCGAGCGTCGAGCGGAAGAGGTTGATGGATGGTGACCCTATGAAGCTTGCGACGAAAATATTGGCTGGGGCGTCATAGAGACTTTGCGGCTTGTCGAATTGCTGGAGATGACCCCCCCGGATGACCGCCACCCTGTCGCCCATTGTCATGGCTTCGATCTGATCGTGCGTGACGTAGATCGTGGCGACATCGAGGCGCCGGTGGATTCTGATTACCTCGGCACGCATCTGAACCCTGAGCTTTGCATCTAGGTTCGATAGCGGCTCGTCCATGAGGAACACGGCTGGTTCACGCACTATCGCTCTACCCATTGCTACGCGTTGCCGCTGTCCGCCGGAGAGTTGGCCCGGTTTGCGATCCAGATAGTCCTGTAAGCCAAGTACACGGGAGGCTGCGGTTACCTTGCTCAGTATCTCGGCCTTGGGTAACTTCATCATCTTCAGGGCAAATCCGATGTTTTCGGCTACCGTCATGTGCGGATACAGGCCATAGTTTTGGAATACCATAGCAATATCGCGGTCCTTCGGTCCCTTGTTGTTGACCACCTTGTCACCGATACGGATGGTTCCTTTGGAGATGCTCTCCAAGCCGGCGACCATCCGCAGAGCCGTGGTCTTGCCGCAACCTGAAGGCCCGACCAGGACAACGAACTCTCCATCGTTCACGGTCAGGTCCAAGCTATCAAGGGCAACCAAGCCGTTCGGATAGGCCTTGGTCACGTCCTCTAGCACCACTTCCGCCATCTCTTAGACCTTTCTCGGGTTGCGCCCGATGCAGTTGGGTTCCTGTTCCGTTCTCAGTGCCACTACAGCGCTCCTGGAATTTGATTCAATTCCAGAATGACTTTCCCTCTTGCGCCGGCACTCTGGCTCAGGGTGGCCAACGCCCCCGCCCAATCCGTGATCGGAAATCTGTGTGTGATGAGAAATTCGGGTGCGATCTGCGACGAGTTGATGAGCTCCACGATTTTGCTAAAGGACTTGGAGGTGTAGCTGAAGCTACCGAGGATCTCGAGGTCATTGTTCACGATATCATCGACCACGAGTGAGGCCCGACTACTATTGCCGGTTAGCCCGAGCAGGGTCACAGTCGCCCCTCGCTTTGCCTTCCGGACCGCTGTCTCAACTGACTCTGGGCTGCCTGCTGCCTCGATGACCAGGTCGTACACGGCGCTTACCTCGTCTGGAGAGGTGTGGAAATTTGTGACACCGGCGGACTCGGCGAGATTGGCTTGCGCAGCCCGCCGCCCGACCATATCAATCGAGTTCGGGCTGAAGAGACTCAACAGATGTGCGGCCAGTAGTGCGATGGTTCCATCACCCACGATCAGAACTTTGAGATTCGGAGCAGGAGAGGATTTGAGGAGTGCCTGGTAAACCACCGCCGATGGCTCGACAAGACAACCCCGAAGTGCGGTGACGCCTGGGGCTAGGACGTGAACCAGTTGCGACGGAACAGATATAAGCTGAGCAGCCGCCCCATCCCGGGTAAATCCGATCTCCTGATAGACCTCACATAGATTCGTCCTGCCGGCCCGGCACATTGCGCAGTGCCAGCATGGAATTATGCCCTCGACCACCACGAGCTTCCCAAGTAGCGGTCCATCAGATTTGACCACACCCGCCCACTCGTGTCCGAGGACGACTGGATATCGGATGTAGCCGGGGTCGATCAGACCGGAGATTATCTCGAGATCGGTGCCACACAGCCCGACCACGGTCGGGGCGATGAGAACCTCATCGACAAGGGAGTCATCGAGCTCTCTACTTCGCCAGGCGATCTGGTCCTGTGCTTCAACGACGAGGGCCATAGTTGAGATCAATTTGAAACCTCATCGACAAGGTTCTGTATCCGTGGATTGGAGGTGAGATGCAGTGTCGGTGCCTGACCGTTGAAACGGGATGTGAGGATCCTGGCGTGGTCGGCCACCAGGTGTCCGAACTCCTGCATTTTCCATGATGGGACGTCGATCTTGATGCCGGTCACACTTATAGCCCCGACGCATCGCTGGGAGTGATCGAAGAAGGGTGCGGCAATGCAGAATATGCCCTCCGCATCCTCCTCGTCATCGATCGAGAACCCCCTCCTGCGGGTCCTTTCGAGGTCGTCCAGGAGAATCGGTACCTCGGTGATCGTGTTGCGGGTATGTCTCGGCAGTCCGTGGGCCCCGCAGATTCGTTCGACATCAGTCGTCGGAAGGGTCGACAGGATCGCCTTGCCGGCGGCGCTGGCGTGTGGTGCTTCACGGTGGCCGAGCAGTGTGTGGAAGCGAACCGTCCCCGGGCCGTCCACGCGCTCGATGAATACCGGGTAGCCATCCTCGGAGATCGCAGCTCTCGACGTCAAACCCGTAGCCTCGGTCAACTGGACAAGCACGGGCCGGTATGTGTCGCCGAGCGGGATCTGACGGGACACGAGGTCCCCGAGCCGGAGGAAGGCGAGGCCCAGTTGATACCTCGGACCCGGTTGGACATCTCTGAGATAGCCGTTGGCCAACATGGTCTGGGCCAAAGCGAAGGCTGTGCTCTTGGAGGTCTTCAACTGGCGCGCCAGCTCTGTCACTGTCAATCCGTTCGGCGCGGCATCAGCGATCAACTCCACGAGACGCAGAGCACGCTGGACACTTTTGACCCGATAACGATCCGCTGCTTCGACCTCAGCGTCCTCTGTCATCACAATTCAGTCCTCATTCCGGTTTTGTAATGCCGAACATAACCCTTTGCTTCACCCAACCTAGCAAAATAGTTGGTGAAAAGTTCATCCGTGGCCCGTGATATCTGCAAGAATGTTCTAGAAATGGAACAGCGTTCGGTAATACAGAATACTTTCGGCGAGTGGAAACTTCACGTGGACGAAGTACTCGACCGGGTCAGGTCGATAGCTGATGCGCGCTCACTAGACGCGTTGATACTTTCAAGATCGACCAGTATTGCATGGGCGACTGGGGGCCTCTCACCTCGAATAGACCGGACCGCTGATTCGGATCCAGTCTGGTTGATCGTCTCGAGGGATTCCGCAGTACTTGTGACGAATGTGGTCGAGGCGGAGCGCCTTAGTAGCGAGAGTCGGGCCGGGGTTGCGCACTTCTCGTCTCTTGTGACTGTCCCCTGGTCTCCCTCGACCGCTTATGCCGAGGTGTGCATGCAGTTGTGCGGCAATAGGTTCGGAATCGATCGGCCAGGTTTGGGTGGCGTTGATGTCTCCGATGACCTGATAGCCGAGCGACTCTCGTTGACCGGATTCGCACAGTCGGAGATTCGGTGCCTCGGCGGTGATGTGACAGAGGCGGTTGAGACTTCCGCGAGGTCCTGGTCGCCCGGTGAGGTGGATCGGGAGATCGCGGCACGACTCTGCTTCAAACTCGAGAAGCGTGGTATTGAGCCGACTGTGATTCTTGTCGGCGGCGATGAGCGCGTTCGCTCGTTTCGCCACCCGGTGGCCGTTGGTGAGTCGATCGGTGAGTATCTGATGCTGGTTGTCGTAGGGATGCGTAAGGGTCTGCACGTGGCGACGACTCGTTTTGTGAGCTCCCGTAAATTGGCCGTTTCGGAGAGGAGGAGATTCTTCGAACTAGCGGTGATCCAGTCGATGGTTGTATCGCGGGCGACGCCGGGGAGCAGCTATGGGACGGTGTACGGAGCCCTCGACGAGGCATATCGGGCAGTCGGCCATGCAGGAGATTGGAGAGAGCACTTCCAGGGCGGCCCGATCGGTTACCAGCAGCGAGAGTTCGAACTCTCGCCGGATGACCAGACGAGCAGGTGGTACGGCCAAGTGGTGAAGTCGGGGGACGCCGTGGCATTTAATCCCTCGTTTTCGGGCGGCTTCAAGGTTGAGGATACCTACTTGGTTGGTTCGACGGTGATTGAATGTGTCACCAGATCGGACAGTTGGCCATTGATCGAAGCGGGAGAGGCCTTCTCAGTGGCAGGGGTCTTGGAAATTTGATAGATGGACTGGAGGACTTTTATGTTTCTCGATGATTATCTCGCACAGAATGGGTTCTCGGCGGAACCAGCGCCGCTGGAGAGCAAGGTTCGTTTTGCCGATGATGCTCACTTTCGGATCGAAATTCCGAGCGTGGAGGGACCTGCAGTCCTTGAAGCGGTGATCGACGCTGCCCAGGCAGAGGGCATCACCGTGAATCGGGTCTCCCAGGGCAGCGGGGCGATGCTCCTCTCAAGGGCGGAGCTACGGGAAATGGCTGAACTGGGTGCCCAAGCCGGTTTGGAAGTGTCGCTCTTCATAGGTCCGAGGGAGGAGTTCGATATCGGCAATCATTCGAGGGCCGCCGATGGAGGCTCCTTAGCGGGCCATGCCAGATCCATACGACAACTCAGTTATGCAGTTGAGGATGTAGTCCGAGCCACAGAGGAGGGAATCCGGAGTTTCCTGGTGGCCGACATCGGCCTTCTGGATGTGCTTAGGCAATTACAGCTTGCCGGCGATCTCCCTGAATCCTTGATCTGGAAGACATCAGTAGTGATAGCGCCATCGAACCCGGCTACCTTCAAAGTACTTGAGCGGCTGGGCGCATCCACCGTTAACGTTCCGTCCGACGTGACTCTCGGGCAGATCTTCGAGTTCCGTTCGATCTCCGGCCTGCCGATCGACCTTTATGTCGAATCCCCTGATCCAATGGCTGGTGTTGTAAGAGGTCATGAATCCGGAGCCCTGATAAGGGTCGGAAGCCCGCTTTATGTCAAGTTCGGTTTGCGAAACTCGACTCCGCTTTACCCGGCCGGGTTGCACAAAGTCACCGAGGCCATAGCCATCGCAAAGGAGAAGGTGCACCGGGCGGCGGTGGCACTCGAATGGCTGGAACGGCTCTCCCCCGATCTCATCCAGTCCAAGTCCGCAGCACCTGGCCTTGGGATTCCGGAATCCGCAGGGCATTGGCGAAGCGAAAGGGGATAGCCGTGCGTAGGTTGCGAAGTTCACGATGGCTAATTGGCGATGGAGAGGTGGCTCTGTCGTCGCGGGTGGCTCTCAGGAGCGTCGGACTTCAAATCGAAATGAATGAGACGAGACCGATAATCGGAATTGCAAATAGTGCGAGCGACCTCAATCCTTGCAATATACCGTTGCGAAGCCTGGCGATGGCGGTGAAAGAGGGTGTTGTTGAGGCGGGGGGTCTCGCGGTCGAGTTCCCGACTATGTCGCTAGGAGAGGATCTCATGAAGCCGACTGCAATGATCTATCGAAATTTGCTAGCCATGGAGATCGAGGAGACGATCAGGTCTAACCCGCTCGATGGAGTGGTTCTCTTGGCGAACTGCGACAAGACGGTGCCCGCTGTTCTCATGGGTGTTGCCAGCGCAGATCTGCCAGCGATCGTTGTGACCGGAGGGCCGAGAGAGCCCGCCAACTTCGAAGGACGGAGAGTGGGCACCGGCACGGATCTTTGGCGTATGTGGGACCGCCGACGGGCGAACTCGATGTCCGACTCGGAATGGCTCGAGTTCGAGTTGTCCCTTTCGTGTGGCCTCGGAGCATGCAACACGATGGGAACCGCTTCGACGATGGCAATTCTCACGGAGACACTGGGGATGTCCCTCCCTGGCTCCTCGACGTTGCCAGCAGGAGATGAGCGTCAGCTTGGCATGGCGCGTGAGGCGGGAAGGCGGGCTGTTCAGCTGGTACTCGAGGGAAAGAGACCTTCCCATTTCCTAACCGAGGCATCATTCTCCAACGCCGCTAAGGTGCTTTCGGCAGTCGGGGGATCGACCAATGCCGTGATACACCTGATTGCGATCGCAGGTCGCACAGAGTCCCCGCTCTCCTTGGAGAGGTTCGCGGAGCTGGCACGCCAGGTCCCGGTGATCGTTGATGTGGAACCTTCCGGAGCGGGGCTAATCCAGGACCTGAACCGAGATGGTGGAGTTCCATCGATCCTGCGAGTGTTGAGTTCCCATCTGGACCTAAGAGTACCGACGGTCTCAGGAGAGACTCTCGGAGAGATCGTGAATCGAGCCCCGGCTGCTGCTGGAGTCGTTCGCGATGAAAGAAGCGCACTCCGAGTTGGAGGCGGGTTTGCAGTGCTGTGGGGAAACCTGGCTCCAGGGGGTGCCGTGATCCGCACTTCGACTGCTTCTGCCCACCTGCTGACCCACGTTGGACCTGCATTCGTATTTGACGACTACGAGGCGATGCTCGCAAGTATCGATGACCCCGGCCTCGGCATCACACCAGACTCCGTGCTTGTGCTTAGGGGCTGCGGTCCCATCGGAGGTCCGGGCATGCCGGAGTGGGGGATGATCCCGATTCCGATACACCTCACACGTGTAGGCGTGACCGATATGGTCCGCATCTCCGACTCAAGGATGAGCGGGACAAGTTTTGGAACTGTTGTTCTCCATGTTGCGCCGGAGGCGGCAATCGGTGGAGCACTGGCTCTGCTTCGAACTGGAGATATGGTTCGACTCGATGTATCCGGAGGCGTCGTTGAGATGCTCGTCGACGATGAGGAAGTGCTGAGGCGCAGGGAGCACTGGTCACCACCAATCTTCGGGGACCTGCGGGGATGGCCCCATCTTTATAGAAAACACGTGACGCAGGCGCCGCTCGGTTGCGACTTCGATTTCCTGGTCGGTATCCAAGGCGAAGGTGGACAGTTCAAGGAACCGATCGTGGGAAGGTCCTGAGGGGCCTCTTGCAAATGATTAGGAGGTGAGCGAGCGAGGGTATGAGTGTTGGGGTTGGGTTTCGGGTTTCTGTTAGAAGTTGTTGAACAGCAGTTTTGAAGTCATTGAGAACCAAGGGGGTCTGCATGAATAGGCGAATCAGGAAGACATTACTCGGAGTTGGATTAGGGGCGCTCGGGGCAGCGACTGCGGCTTGTGGGTCCACGGCTGCTTCCACGTCATCCACGACGGCGGCAGGGCAGGTCTCCACAGCACCAGTGACGCTCACGCTGTGGCAGAATTACGGTACGGAGGTCAACGCAACGGCGACCAAGAATCTGATTTCTGCATTCGAGAAACTGCACCCGAATATCACCATAAATGACGTTGCGCAGCCGGCGAGCAACTACTTCTCGCTGCTGCAGGCGGCAGCGATTTCACACACCGGGCCGGATCTGGCAGTGATGTGGACGGGGCTGTTCACGCTCCAGTACAAGAGCTATTTGGAGAACCTGAAGTCCTGGGTCCCATCGAGCAGTATCGCCAATATGGGTGGCATGCAGTGGACCGCACCGGGCTTCAACCAGTCCAATGGGACCTACGTGATACCGCTAGAGGACCAGTTCTATATCGGTTTCTATAACAAGGCGCTCTTTAGGAAGGCTGGAGTTACATCTGTGCCGCGGACCTGGTCAGAGTTGAATAGCGATTGCCAGAAGTTCAAGGCCGCTGGCATCACCTGTTTGTACTACGGGAGCGGGTCCCAGAGCCTCGGTTCGGAGTTCTATCCATTCTATGACCTCAGCTATATGATGATCGGGAACTACTCGCTTGCTCAATGGGAGGGCCTCTACAACGGGAGTATTCCGTGGACTTCGCCATCAATAGTCAGCCAGCTGACCAACTGGCAGAACCTGTACAAGAACGGCTACACGAACTCCAACGTGGTGACGGCGATCAATTCGCTAACTGCGTTCGGCAAGGGTCAAGCAGCGATGATGATCAAAGGGAACTGGGACCTCGCCACCTTGGAACAGGAACTCGGAAGCAATCTCGGAGTGTTCGTACCACCGTATTCAAGCGCTCCGCAGAAGGGCGTTGTCCAGTTTCCCGGGGATGGCTTCGCAATGACGAGCTATTCGACACACAAGGCCGCCGCCGCTGAGTTCCTGAACTTCCTGACCACGAGTCAGGCGGGTCAGATAGTCGCCAAGGCCGGACTCATCCCGGATGTCAAGGGTGTCTCAACGTCGGATCCGTTGAGTCAGACGATGCTGGCATTTTCGCAGTCGCAAGGACTGGTTCAGTATCCCATGCTGGACAACATCGTCCAGCCGAACATAGTGACGGCGGCCAGTACCGTCTTGCCGGCACTCCTAGCTGGCCAGATGACTCCAACGCAGGCCGCCCAGAAGTTACAGCAGGCGTGGCAGTCGCTCCCCTCGACTCAGCGTGGAAGTACCTTTGGGAGTTACCTCTCATAGGGGGGCGGGAACACAGAGTAAGGCTGTTTGCACAGATGGGTTCCGGGGTGGGTGATCCAAGCGAACCATCTGTGCAGCGCCTGTGGGACATGACAGACTGGTTTGAGAGGGGGTTATGACAATGGATCCGAACAGCGAACTAGGCACCACTAGACGTAGACACTTGAGACTGGAGCGGGGCCAACTGGACAGTGAGCGGGTTCGCGCGGGTCTTCTCCTGATGCTACCGGCGGCACTCGTGGTCGGTGTTCTGGTTGCAATCCCGATCTTTCAGGCGATCTACTACTCGATGACCAACTGGAATGGAATCACCTCTCAATGGGTGGGACCTTCGACCTACATGACGCTCTTCAGGAACCCGACCTTCTGGAGGGTGCTCGAGAACAATGGACTTCTTCTGATCTCGGTGCCGGTGGCGATTCTCATCCCACTGGGTATAGCGGCCATGATCAATCAGAGGGTTTGGGGCTGGAAGATATTTCGCTCGCTGATCTTTCTACCGACCGCAATTTCATGGGTGGTCATCGGTATGGTGGCGGTCCGTATTTTCGCCGACCCAGGGGCTGTCAACTCGCTTTTACGGGCGGTTGGTCTGGGATTCCTCCATCGGGATTTCCTCGCTCAGCCAGCGACGGCGATCCTGGCGGTGGCGCTGACATTTGTGTGGTCAATGATAGGCACAAACACAATAATCTTCCTGACGGGGATGTCGACTATAGATCCGGCGATCTTCGAAGCTGCGGCCATAGACGGGGCTGCACGATGGTCGACTTTTATCCGAATAACAATTCCGCTCTTGAAGCGGTACTTCCAATTCAGCTTCGTTCTTACCGTGATAACCGCGTTCACCGCGCTATTCAGTCTCATTTTCATCATGACGGGCGGTGGACCAGATTACGGGACCACGACACTTGAGTTCTTCATATATCAACAGGCATTCAGTGTCGGCGACTTCGGCACCGGCGCAATGATAGGAGTGGTTCTATTCGTGCTGCTCTTTGGCATCAGCATCGTTCAACTGCGACTGCTGAGGGGCGAACATTGATTACCGGTGACTTCCAGGAAAAGGTTGATGGAGCCGAAGCATGTCCAGGGAGCGTAACGGATGGCGGACGATTCACTTCCAAGCTTGAGAGTAGTGAGCAGCGGGCTTGGCTAGGCAGATTCGTCCGAGAGGTTCGTGGCGACCCGATCCGAATCGTCGTGTTCGTGTTCCTGCTACTGACAACCTTCGTGATGCTCTACCCGTTCTACTTCATGATCAGAAACTCTTTCATGAGCAGCTCGCAATATTTCGCCGGACAAGGCTTCTCAACTCAGAGCTGGACTCAACTATTCTCCGCACTTCCGGTCTGGCGAGAGATGCTCAACTCGACTCTGATCTGTGCGGCATCGATCGCCGTCATCGTGCTCTGCTCGACGATGGCCGGCTTCACATTTGCAAAGCTCGCGTTCAGGGGGAGGGGATTCGCCTTCGTGGCGGTCATCGGTTGCATGATGATTCCGGTTCAGTCGATCATCATTCCAGAGTACGTGAATCTCGCTCATTTCGGTTTAATCAACAACTACCTGAGTGCGATCCTGGTCTACGGTGCCCTAGGCACGCCGTTCGCCACCTTCCTGATGACCGCCTACTTCCGCGGCCTGCCCGAAGAGGTGATCGAAGCGGGGCTCTGCGACGGCTTGACCTACGGTAGGATCTACTGGCGGATTGCTCTTCCCATGGCTAGGCCGGCTTTGGTGACGGTCGTAGTGCTCCAGTTCATTCAGATCTGGGACGACCTACTCGTAGGCCTCCTCTTCCTCCAGGAGCCCACGAATCGCACGATAACGGTTGGCTTGGCAGCACTCTCTTCGGGGCGCGTCGTCTCCATCCCAATACTTATGGCGGGGGCGATTATGAGCGCTCTTCCGGCGATCGCTGTGTATCTGGTCTTCCAGAGGTATCTCATAGCCGGTCTTACCCTCGGCGTCAGCAAGTAGCAGTGGAGGAGAACCTGAGAATGCGTAGTTACTTTCAGAAGAAACCGGAGGCGATCTGATGATTTCGAGTAATTCCCCAACCCATCCAGACGATGTGGTGCTCGACTTCGAAGAGGTTGATGCTGTTGGGGTCCATCGGGCTGTAGAGGCCGCACGCGTTGCGCAGAGATCGTGGTGGGAGCTGGGCGCTTTGGGCAGGGTGAACGCACTGAACAGAGCGGCGGAGGCCGTTGCGGCGAGGGCCGATGAGATAACGAAGCTGGGGATTCGTGAAGTCGGAAAGCCTCGAACAGAAATGGAGGGTGAGACCGCTCGAGGTGTTGCGATCCTCCGTTACTATGCACAGGCGGTTCTCGATCCTGATGGGACTTCGTTGCCTTCGCCCGCAGTCGGCGGTCTGGTGATCGCGCGTAGGCGTCCCTACGGGGTCGTCGGGATCATAACCCCGTGGAACTTCCCCGTTGCAATTCCGCTGTGGAAAGCTGCACCTGCACTCGCATACGGCAATACTGTGGTCTGTAAGCCCGCACCAGCGGCGACAGCGGTAGCGCTTCTCGTCGAGGAGATCATTGCACCGTTCTTGCCCGCCAATGCATTCACAGTCGTAACCGGTGACCAGGTCACCGGTGAGGCATTGATCTCGGAGGTTGACTGTGTCAGTTTCACCGGTTCCAGGGGGGTTGGCAGCGCTGTAGTCAGAGCCGCCACCGCAAGGGGCATTCCCGTCCAGGCCGAGATGGGTGGTCAGAACCCCTCCATTGTGCTCCCGGATGCCGATGTCGAGTCGGCGGCCTCCGTGATCGCCGGGGCTGCAATGGGCTTCTCTGGTCAGAAGTGTACCGCGACCTCGAGGGTGATAGTCGTCGGTGATCCAAGTCGCTTCACTGAGGCTTTGCGAGAGGCGATAGCATCTCTCCCAGTAGGTGACCCATCGCTTAGGGAGACCGTCATCGGCCCCGTCGTTTCAGAGGCGGCCGTCTCTGCGGTGATCGATGCGGTAGCCGATGCCAAGGGTGCAGGGGGCAGGATCTTGTACGGTGGTGACAGGATTGATTTAGCGGGGTATTTCGTGGAGCCGGTCCTCCTGGACGGCGTGGGTCCCGGCGCCAGGGTGGCTCAGGAGGAGATCTTCGGTCCATTTGCGGTGTTACTCGGTGCCAGAGATGATGACGAGGCTGTCGAGATGGCGAATGGTGTCAGATTCGGTTTGGTGTCGGCGATCTTCACCAACGATCTGACTCGGGCGCTCGACCTGACGTCGCGGCTTGAAACCGGCCTCGTTAGGGTGAATGCTCCAACATCAGGAGTAGACTTCCACGCACCGTTCGGCGGAATCAAGGATTCGAGCTATGGATCGAGGGAACAGGGTAAAGCAGCACAGGAGTTCTACACATGGATCCAGACGCTCACGGTACTCGCTGCGTCGTGAATAACTCTGTACAGAGGCGGGTGTATAGATGATCGGAGGACTTGAGGTTGCATTCCGATGCGATGCTCAGCTCGGGGAGACACCAGTGTGGAGCCCGGAGGATGAGATCCTCTACTGGATCGATATCGAGGGTAGGGCCGTGAATGCGTACTCTCCTACTGGTGGGGTGAAAAGCGGATTCGAGGTACCCGAACTGATCGGCTGTATTGGGCTGGCTCCTACCGGTTTCGTCCTCGCGATTGGGGGTGACATAGTTCGATCGGGGCCCGATGGCACTCCGATGGAGATGACCCATACCCAGGTCTTCGAGGATGAGCGGGTCCGTTTTAACGACGGAAGGGTTGACCGCTACGGAAGGCTGTACGTGGGCACTATGGACTTACGAGAACGTGATCCTCTTGGTGGCATGTACCTGATTAATTCGGATGGTACCTCGGAGATGGTCCTGGATTCGCTCGTGGTGTCGAACGGCCTCGACTTCTCTTTAGATGGTACCCACCTCTTCCATATCGACAGTTCTACCCAGGGGGTTGATGTCTATAAAATCGATGCCGAATCGGGCCGACTCTCCCACAGGAGTCGCCTTTTCGAAGTACCGAAGAGGTTCGGTGAGCCCGATGGGTTGGTGATCGACGCCGAGAATTGTCTCTGGATGGCTATGTGGGGGGGTGGCAAGGTGGTCCGTTTTGACCTCAGTGGTAAGGTGCTTGAGCAGGTGGACATGCCGGTGTCCCAGCCGACCGGTATCACTTTCGGAGGGGAGGAGTTGGACCAACTCTATATCTGCTCTGCCCGCGCCGGGCTGAATCCCGTCGAACTCCATGCACAGCCACTGTCCGGGTCCCTCTTCTGCTTGGATGCGGGCGTTGTGGGGATTGCTTCTAATCGGTTCGGGGTGAGTCGATAGGCATTCAGAGGGGGCAACGGTAACTCAGTGGATGAGAATCCTGGTTGACTAGTGGGTGTCGCACTCGTTACTAGCTCAAGGTCTGTAATAAGCCAGATCCGGTTGATTCTCAAATCTATTCAGTGGTTTTTGCTACCAAGTCCGACAGCGACCGGACTGATGGTTGGTCCGGACTCGAATGTGCCTGAAGATACTTTCGGAGTTTTGCTTTTTGGTGTGTGGACCATCGGGCGATGTCGGTGGTACGGCATCGCGGTCTGACGCGATAACGACCAAACTAGCGCCAGTTCCCCTACTCGATTACGGCAATGGCGGTTCCCTGACTCACGACCCCGCCCTCGGGGACGAGGCGCTGGAGGCTCCCCGAAGCGGGAGCCCTTACGTCCGCCGCCACCTTGTCCAGCTGCACTTCGGCTATTAGCTGACCCTCGGCCACCCCCTCGCCCTGCTCAACGAACCACGTTGATACGATCCCCTCGGAGTCGGATTCTTGGCTCGACAGCCATGGGAAGCGGACCTCCGTGCTCACCCCATGATCTCTTTGATTGCGGAGACGATTCGCTCTTTCGTCGGGAGTACGGCGTATTCGAGAGTTCTGGCGTATGGGATTGGGACGTCAGGAACCGCAACCCGGACTACCGGTGCATGCAGCATCCGTGGATCGGTCTCAGCTATAATGGCGGCGACCTCCCCAGACATTCCGAAAGAGAGATAGTCCTCATCCACAATTAGCAGTCTCCCAGTCTTTGCCACGGACTCCAAGATCGCGGCTCGGTCGAGTGGTACCAAGCTGCGCAGGTCGATCACCTCGCAGTCAATCCCAGACTCTGCGATCTCCTCCGCTGCGTCCAACGCATGGTGGACTGAGAGCGAGACCGTCACTATTGTGACATCACTCCCATGGCGAACGATGGAGGCCTTCCCGATTGGAACCTCGTATACCTCTTCGGGCACTGGCCCAAGCGAACGTGGATTCTTTGCCATCCATGGCAGGCCCATCACCCCCTTGTGGAACATGTATAGAACGGGGTTATCGTCACGAATCGCGGACACCATCAGGCCCTTGGCGTCGGCCGGATTACTCGGTATCACCACCTTCATTCCCGGTAGGTGGGCAAACGTCCCCCAGAGGCATTGTGAATGCTGCGCCCCGTCTGAGTACCCTCCCCCGACCGCGGTCATGAGTACCACCGGTACCTTGACGTTCCCGCCAGACTCGTAGTGAATCTTGGCCATATGGTTGTAGATCTGATCCATGCACACACCGAAGAAGTCCACGAACATAAGTTCCACTATCGGGCGCATACCTTCAACTGCGGCGCCCGTGGCGAGCCCCATAAAGGCTGTCTCGGAGATCGGCGTGTCCAGAATTCGACTAGGTCCAAACTTCTCAAAGAGGCCCGTAGTAGATGAGAAGATGCCTCCATAGGCGCCCACGTCCTCACCCATGACGAAGATCGACGAATCTCGTTCCATCTCCTGTGAAATGCCCTCGACCATGGCTTTTGCGGTCGTGAGTTTCCTCGTTGTAACTTGCGGTGCTGGTGAATCGGCGATAACCATGACTGCTCCTTATGCGAAAACGTATCTGGATGCTTCGCTTCCCGACGGTATCGGGCTCGACTTCGCGAAATCGATCGCCTCTGCGACTGCCGCCTTGGCATCGGCTGCGATCGCCTCGATCTGGTCCGGAGTCAATACTCCGTCGCGAACCAACTCGTCTGCATAGGCTGGGATTGGATCCCTCTCGGATAGTTGGTCCATGTCGTCACGGTAGGCCTGTGCATCCCCCTCAAAGTGACCCCAGAGTCTTACCGTGTGAACTTCGATCATGGAAGGCCCAGCTCCAGAACGTGCCCGTTCTACCGCGCGTCCGGCAGCCTCCCAAACGCCTTCTACTGAATTATTCTCTACTCGCTCGCCTGGGATACCATAGGACTCGGCCCTAGCGGCATTGGAGGCCACGGCCGTTGAACCCCTTCGAGGTACCGATATGGCCCAGTCGTTGTCCTCGACAACGAATACCACAGGTAGATTCCAGAGTGCTGCAAGGTTGAGCGACTCGTGAAATGCTCCCTGGTTTGCGGCGCCCTCACCGGTAACCGCTACGGCAATATTGCCCGTCTTGTGGTGTTTGAAGCTGAATGCCTGTCCGAGAGCGGGCGGATAACCCTCAGCGATGATGCCCGAGCAGGAGAAATGCGTGCTCGGATCGAACAGGTGCATATGCCCGCCTCGTCCTCGGCCCAAGCCGGTTTCGCGTCCGTAGATCTCCGCTGCAAGCGTCTTAAGATCCATGCCGTGAGCTATGGCAAGATGGTGTGGGCGGTGCGTTGCAGTGACGGCATCGTTGGCCCCTAGATGGGCGCAAACACCCGCAGCAACTGGTTCCTGACCGGCTGAGAGGTGCATCTCTCCCGGAATAAGACCAGCTCCGATATCCCACGCTGGGGTTTTGTCTGCGTGGTAATCGTGAAGAATGGCTTCTTCGAAACTTCGGCTCATCACCATTGTCTCATAGAGACCCAATCGCGTCTTGTCTTCCACCACTTCCCCCTTCGGGTTTAGCTGCGGGCTATCGCTCTCGGTAACGTAACACGCTAGGTTCCCATCGTCAATGAGTCCATTCGATTTGTGTCGAAAAGAGTTTCAGCTACGCCTCTCGGCGGGGTCAACTGGTCATTGCAACAGCATCAGCTATTCTCTCGAAGTCGCTTCTGGGCCGCGTTGCCATACTTTTATCCTGGGTAGCAATGCGATGTTTCCACACCCCATCCCGGTAGGTTGGTCGCTGCCCTCCATCTGGTTCCCTCGGCTAATTAATATGTTTGGTCAGATACGTTTGAACGCTGAAAATATCCGATTCAACGACGATATGAAAGAAGAACCCAGCTGAGGCGGTGGTAGGGGAGTGTCACCGAACGGTTGGTTCTCAGAAGGTGAGATCTCGTAGTACGGCTTATGGGTCGGTGCCCGCCTAATACTCAAGGGTTGGTGCGGAAGCGCTTACCTGCCCACTCTGTTCACCTAATCAGTCCACCGGCGGATCGACACGAGGTGGTGATGGAGACCTCCATCTCTGAGATCGTCAATACCATTGTGGTCCAAATGGTTGAAACTCCGACGAGGTATGCTGTCCCTGACTGGGTATCAATGCGCTGGATGCATAGCCGCTCAGGCGCTAGGCCCATCGGGGCCAATGACGGGTGCAGCCCACGGTGGCTGGCTCAAGGTTGAAGTCGCATCTATACGGAAGCACTGGTGCGGTCAGTAGCCGACGAGGAGTGCCTCAACTTTTGCGAGAGTGTCGCGGCCCAGAGGTGCGGTAAGACGACGTGGATCTCCGGGACGGCGACCCCATAGAAACAGTAGGAGAGCGGCGCGGTCTCCGGTGATCGATGGTTGTGAGACCTCGTCGCTCCGGGTCAACCTGGCTCCGTCGACATCGACCTTAACGACGATGTCCATGTCTCCGGGTGACCTAAGTGATGCCGAAAATGCAGTGGTGGCCGACGCGCCTCCGCGGGAAAGGAGAACTCTACCGAGCACCGTGATGGCGTGGTTCGTGAGGTCAGGGAGTGCGAGAAGTTCCAGACTCTTCTCGTCGTCACCCACCAGGTCCCATCGGTGGATTGCGAGTTCACTTCGCATATGGGTTATGAACGTTGCAACCGCCATCTGGCGGCCGGTCCAGGGGACCACTGCGTCAGGCTCGGCCGCCAAAACGGCGTCGATGGCATTAGCCATTCGAGCAATCGATTTAGGCAACTCCTTTCGCAACCCCTTCTCATCCATGGCCCGGAAAGGAGTTTCCCGCTCCTCGAAGCCTCTGGTAGCCGGCACTGACTTACCTTCTCCGTACGCTTCGAGGTTTAAGGCAATCTCGACAGAGCCGGCGGCTAGATGGGCTGTGATCTCGTGCGCGGTCCAGCCAGAGCACGCACTTAGTGCGGCAGGTAAAGTGGCGTCGATGGTTTCTAGTAGGGCGTTCGCCTCTGGCTCAATGGCTGTGGACGGGCGGGATGACGTTGGTTCAATATTCATGGTCTGGATGGTAATGCCGATATAGTCCAGAGTATCCTGAACTATTGATGTATCGTGTGGTATGTCCACAGAAGCCGATATCTCAGCCGTTGCCACACTCTTCGCAGAACGGGTTCGTGCGGACATGGCTCTGGCCCTGCTTGGCGAGCGGGCACTTACTGCCAGCGAGATGGCCCGGGCGGCTGGAGCGTCGGCGTCTGCAGCGAGTCCCCACCTCGCTCGCCTCGTCGAAGGTGGTGTCGTGATCGTTGAGCGGCGTGGTCGTCACCGCTACTACCGACTGGCTGATCCTGCGATTGCGCATCTTCTCGAGGTGATGCTCACGATGGCTCCTCCCCGCCGCATTTCGACGCTTACGGACGCACAACGGCGTAATAAACTATGGGCCGCGAGGACCTGCTACGATCACCTCGCTGGCTGCTTAGGTGTCGATCTTTTCGATCGAATCATGGCGATGGATCTAATGAGAGTGAACGGGGGCGAGCTGACCCCGTCGCCCGCTGGAATCGACCTGTTCGCCTCTCTTGGCCTCGATATGGACGGCCTGAGGGGTGCACGACGACCGTTAGCGCTTCTGTGCCTCGACTGGACGGAACGTCGCCACCATCTGGCGGGCGCCCTTGGCGCTGCTCTACTCGAGACATTGTTGGAGAACGGGTCACTCCGACGCAGTCCGACGAGTCGTGCGGTTCAGGTGACCGATTCGGGTACGACATTCCTGGATGAGATCTTCGGAGTGACTCTGCGTTCTCCTGCTACAGTGGAGTCCGATCTGCCTGAGTAGGGATCCGATCCGATCCCGGCAAGGCCACGCCTAGGAATGCCTACGGACCGCTCTCCGGTTTGTCCGGAGAGCGCAGAGCCGAGTTGTGGGCGAGTTCTAACCCTTTTGCCGTCGCCCTGATGGGAGATTCGATGGGCAGATAGGGATGTCCGATTTCCGCCGGGAATCACCGGCTCAAAGTGTCATTATGTATTTGTGCTAGATGATCCAGAACGTTGTTACCAGGCATCCCAGAGCAGAGATACCCGGTTCGATGGTTGGTTTTTTGTCGGTGTCCTGTCGACTGGTATCTACTGTCGGCCGAGCTGTCCCGCCCAGACACCGAAACGGGAGAACGTGCGATTCTACGCATCGGCCGCTTCGGCCCAGCAAGCCGGACTTCGCTCATGTAGACGCTGCAGGCCAGACGCCACGCCCGGGTCGCCGGAGTGGAACGTGCGAGCAGATGTAGTTGCCCGGGCCATGAGGTTGATACGTGATGGCATCGTCGATAGGGAGGGGGTGGAAGGACTGGCGAGACGTCTTGGATATAGCGTGCGGCAGATAAATCGTGTCGTCACGGCAGAGATAGGAACGGGTCCACTCGCACTCGCTCGAGCTCAGCGTAGTCAGACCGCTCGGATTCTTCTTGAGACCACCGACCTGTCCATCACTGATGTCGCCTTCGCAGCAGGGTTCGCAAGTGTTCGCCAGTACAACGAGACGATTCGTGAGGTATTCGCCGATACTCCAAGCGGACTTCGGCGGCGGGCGCCTGGGAGCTCGGTAAATAACCATCCGGGTCGGACTATTCAGACGGTCCACCTTCGGCTCCCGGCGAGACGACCCTTTAGCTCGGCGTCTGTGTTCCACTACCTCTCGGCGAGGGCGGCGGCCGGCGTCGAGTCCTTCGAGGGCTCGACCTACACTCGTAGTCTGCGTTTGGCAAACGGGTACTGCGTGGCTAGCCTGACGCCCGATAGTGCTGATGCCGGCGGACCAGCATTCGTGGAAGCAGACCTGCGTCTATCGGACTTGCGTGACCTGTCGACGGCCGTGGCCCGATGCCGTCAGCTATAACCGGAACGACGCAGAAGCCCCTGAACTGGGTATCTTATGATCAGTTGTGGCCGAAACCCAGCGCAGCGCTGATTCCGTGCTCTCTGGGGCCAGTGAGATGGCTTATCAAGTGATGCTCAAATCGAGTGCAGTTGTTATTGCTACTCCTGCAGTAGCTAAGGGTCACTCAGGTTTCAAATGGATCGTTCAAAGTGTCAGGACTGAAGCGAGTCGGCAATAATTCCAATCAAGTTTTCTGCCACCGAATGAATGTACGTCCGTGGCCCCGCCCGACGTCAGCAAATGGAGATTACCGTGCTGACGCAAATGGCGAAAGCAACATCAAAGACCCCGAGGTAGTCCTTTCGTTGGCGAACGATCGCAGCATGCAGTTCTCCGCCATTCCTAACGGGCTTATACGCGTTGAGCGTCGCATTCGTGACCCTTTAGTCCGTTCCATCGTTAGTGTCTCACCTACTGGCTACCGCTAGTGCGGGGGTGGTTGCAGGTCCAGCTGTGCCTGCTGAGGTGGTGGAATCTGTAAGTACTCTTGGATTTGCTTGATCTGCTCCTCTAAGTGGCTCACCGATTTCTTAAGGTCCCGCAATTCGTTACGGAACCCTGGAGATCGAAGCACCTCCCTTTGTTTTCGGTTCTCGTTCTCGACTTCTAGTGCGAGTTTCAGAAGGGTATCAGCGCTCATTGAGTCCAGACGGAGTGCTATCGCAAGCTTTTCCACGCGATGTGCCGGACAACCCTGTTCCCCTCGTCTCCACCTGCTCAGACTAGAAGTATCGACCTCAGCCAATCTCGCGACTTCGGATTGAGGTAAGCCGCGTTTGGTAACAGCGGCATCGATCATCTCTGCCAGTTGATCTTTTTTTGTCACACAACGCAATCTAGTCGATGTCAAGGTGAACAGTACAGGATGATGTTGTACGATAGGTGCGCAACATCCCGATTTGTCACCTTGTAAGGTATGGCCCGTGTATTCATGGCTGGTATTGCTTGTGCTCACCATTTGAGTCCGAAAGTATGCTTCTCACGATTCCGAAAGTACGCCACGCTTCCCACCATGACGGCTGTTCCTGACGTCAGTGACTTGGCGACGTGTTTCCGTAGGCTCTCCTCCTTGGACATAGGGATGGAATTTTGGCAAGGGGCCCGCCGCCCGCCTACGACTAACTCCGCAAGCTAGTGTCAGCGAAGGAGGTGCCGCTACGTGGCAATTTCGAGTAGTGATGCACCGACGCGTAATTGGCAGTGGCCATCATCTCCGGCCCCGTAAGTATGGGCTGCCCATTTGACTCCATCTCTCTTTGTGAGCCCTGCACCCTCTTCGTTGTCACGAAGGGATTTCTTCCTATCGTGCCCAACGGAACCAGCGCCTCAGGGTAGGGCAGATGAGTTAGCAAGATCCTTGACGGATCCCTAACCCGACTCGGTGACCATGCATCTTGAAGCAGATTCTCGATATGACACGCGAGGTTCCTTCCTTGAGTGGCTGCTCCAGATTACTCCAACGATAAACGGCTCAACAACGGACTTATTTGCTCGGCGCCGAGTGGGGTTGAAGTTAAGAATCGTTTCAAACGGCAGAACAACGTAGCCTGGAGAGTCCAAGCGGAAAGACCTCTACAGAGCTAGGACCGGTTCCCATAGCTAACTACCCCGGTGTTCGGTACCAAGTGCCCGCCAACTACCAGCAGCCGGTGCCATGCGACCGCAGCGAAGTACCAACGCCGACGCAGAGCCGATGCCTACCTATCACGTGCTCGACGTCCTGGCCAAATTCGAAGGTCATGGAAGCTGCACACCTGCACATCTATTCTCTGAGTCACAAGCTTGTCGACGATGTCAATCGCAACAGCGGACTTTCCCAGACAGGGATCACCGAAGACGATATGTCCGACGTCGTAAGCAGATGTATTCATGGTGATTGCGTTTTGTTTGCACATAGGAAAGCGCAACTCGACGAAACTCTGGACATTAGGTTTGTGAAGAAATTGTACAAGGCATCCTAGTTTGAGCTGTCAATAGAGGTAGTGGAATTGTCTTCAAGTTGTGCAAGCAATGGTCCGACAGCTACATGGAGAGTTAAAACCGAAGGACGGCACTCGGACTCAGTCACCCGACAGGTTGGCGGCCGAGGCAGGAGGTAACAATGGATTTTCCTGAGATCATGGATTCAGACCAGGCTGCATGCTTCTTGCGGCGCAGCAGAACACACGTGCAAGGGCTCGCAAGGGATGGCATAATCCCAGCGAACAGAGCGCCGAATGGGAGATGGGTCTTTTCGCGTGCAGCTCTTGTCTCTTGGGCTGCTGGTGAAAAGGTAGGCGTGTATTAGGCAGATCTCGTCCCGCCAGCTCGAAGTACGCAAAAAACCTGTCGGCAGACTTCGCGCCTTTATGGCAGGGGGCATCGCACCTACCGCCGTAGGAACGAGCCACTGACGTGCAATCGTGCTGCGGGTAAGCCTCTTTTTGGACTCGGCGTTCTCTGCCGAAGGCTCATTGTCCATGGTGGCTCACATGCGAGCCTTGGTTTCCTACAGTTCTCCATCTCTTGTTCGGAATGTAAGAAAGGAGTTTCCGTGTCAATTGATCCTTTGTTTGACATGGTGATCGAACTTGATCTTCAGCCTGCTGGAGGCACTGGGAAAAACGAAGCTGTCACCAGTAGGAACACAGTCAAGGGACCTTTTGACCGTCGCATTACGGCCGGAAGGCGTATATCCGTTACCTCATTAGACGGGCTACGTGATCTCCAGGCTCTGTGCGTGCTTGCTTCCCCGAATTTATTGAAACTCACTACGAAGTTCGTTCTGAACGCTCCGACCGTTGTGGTACGTAAAACTCGAGCAGGCCGTCTAGAGCTTGACTTCACCAAAGGACTACGTCGGATGCTCATAGATGCTCGTCTCGATCCAACTGTCGGTAAGTCAATACCAATCGACGTGTACCTGATCAAACGGGGTCGACACTTCGAATTTGAGTGTGTCCGCCGCGGGAAGGGTAGGCCAATATGATTCCTCCAATCGACTCTGGCGTTCGTTCAAGAATGGCTGCGGAGGGCGCGAGGATACTTGCATGCTCTATTGATGACCTAGGCACCCGGCTAGATGACTTTGTGGAGGCAGACGGAAATGCTTGGAGGCATTCCGATTGGTCACGTGCTCCTTCGCAACGGACTTGGATTTCTGCACTTCTTGCCTGCGAGGTGTGCGAGGGGTATTCGAAACCGAGGATTCTTGAGTTTTTCAATCGCACCCAGTGTGTGAAGGATCTCAATGGAAGATTGGATACTGCGGCTCCCGATCCTCAGACCTACGCGAGTTACAGGGACATCTTGGGAGAAATTTGTACTTTTGTACCTCATCCAGTCTGCCTGGGGACCACCCTAGAGATCCTCAAACTTCGATTCGACGGGCAAGTTCCACTCTCCTACGTTTCGCTTTTGGAATTGCTTGGGGCACCGCAGATGCTCGCACTGCCAAGTGGCGAACTCGACGCCATAGGAGCCGCAAAACAGGTTCTCCTTCGAGGCAAGCCATTTATCCGTGAAGTCATTGAGGCGGGAGTACTGCCGAAACTACTTGAGGACCTAGCTAGGAGTGCGGGATCACGCAATCGAGATCAGCTACCTAGCCCCACACCAGTAGAGTACGCGGCAAAGTTGTCCGGTGAGGCCTGCGCAGTGTTCGTATACGGTGCGCCAGCACGTTTACCAACATGGTCATCAGTGCAACCGGTATTTCGTCACTTTTCAATACTTTCAGACGTACTAGGGTTTTCACATCCCGCAACTTTGTACCCCTCCCAAGCTTTACTAGGAGCCGTACAGCTTGACGAGAAGGGCGCGAAGGCATTTGACCAGCGGCTGCTCGATGACGCTAGGTCATTGTTCGATGACCTATTCGAGTACGAGATGTTGTCCCAAGATGCGGCTCGCCAAAGGGCCTTTCGGAAAGTGATGAGTGGATTTCAACCCTTCATTTCCTGGCTCAAGCGAGTCAACGCTCAAGGGGCTCGTGTCACTTCATTTCCCCAAGGCATTGCGGGGGCGTACAACCAGCACCAACTCTACAAGGGTGTACGGGAAGATCTGAGTCCCAAGCCGTCCACCCTTCGCGAACTCCTTGCGGCCCTGCCCGAACTGCTGGAGGGAGAAGATGAGCAGCTCAGTCGCCTCGCAATTTTGCAATTTGTCACCGCTGCTCGGGCATCGGTGGTACTCGGCCTCGATCGCACATGTTGGATAGATGACGTTGGTGGCGTCCTTTTGCACGTTCGAAGCGCTTCTAACAAGACCGGCCGGAGCAGTTTGTTTCTCGCCCAAGCCTGGATCGAACTTTTCAATATTACGCGTGAATGGCTTCCTGAGAGAACCAGCGATGACCCGCCCAACTGGTTGCGCGATGATCTCAGCAATCTAATTGACAGATGCTGTGTGAAGTTCGAGAAGAAGACGGGGCTGCCGATACCCCGAGAAAGTGCCCGCTTCACTCGAAGTGCCTTTGTGCAGCTTCTGCGTACCAACTTGTGCGGCAATGATAGGGAGGTTGTCACTGCACTCCTTGGCCACCGGTCGAGGCTCACTCGCTCTAACTACTGGTGAGCTTGGCTAGAGGAGGTTCAAGCTGCCTACGATCTCTGGGGCAACGAGTGCCGTGTTACCTCCTACACATCGACCGCCGAAGGGCAATCGGAACTGATTCGCGAGGTGAATCATGGGTGAAACGACAACACGCTCCTGGGGGAGAATCTCCAAAGGCCCAAAGGTGGTCGGTGCGAATGACAAGGATCTGGCCCAGGGCATTCTGATCCTGCCGATGATCGCCCGCTCTGCAATCCTCCAGGCTGCAAGAGACCTAGGCTCGGAAGGCCTCCTTCTTCTGCTAACGAAGTATTATCTCTCGCCGGCACAGATCAGCAACCTTCGTATCGAGGAAGGTTCTCTTAGGATTCACGACTCTGGCGATGTCGTCGATATCTCTGCGGGGGATTGGGACGTCGTTCAAGCTTGGCTGCAGCAGAAAGGTCGATCATCGACCCAGAAGGCAATTCGAGACCACCTCGGTCGTTCTATTCAGAGACGAGCAAGGGAAATACTCGCTGACCTCGAGACGCCCGCCGCCTCTACCTCATGGCGCATGTATCTGACAGTGGGAGTGCGTGATCTTAGGCGCTGGGCACGAGAGGAGCTTGCCTTTGCTTGTGACTATGACGAAGGAGTGTATCGCGAGTTACTCCATGATGAGACCGCTGACGTGGATGACACTTTTCGGTTTTTGACGGTGAGAGCCCGCGTAGTACTAAGTCGCGTGGCCGACAAAGAGGTGAGTGGTATTCGTGCCATCCAGCGTCGTCACTCAACACCGTCGGGACTTATTGACCAGGCAACTTACCAACCGGAAGTAGAGCAGTGAATCTTAGTGACGAACAACGTACGATCGTAAATTGGGACGAACCATCCCAGGTACTCCTTGCAGTCTCCAAAGCCGGAACTGGCAAGACAACTACTGCCGCAGAATTGATAAGAACCCAAGTGGCCTCAGGTCGGCGCGTGTTGGCACTCACCTTTACACGCAACGGAACCGGTGAGTTAGCGTCCCAGCTAGAACGCACTCACTCGATCACATTCGAAGCTAAGAATGGTTCGTTATTGACTGGCAGGGGTGTTGCTCTAACTCTGGCCACATTTGACTCCTTTCTTCGTCGAGAGCTCAAGCAACTTTCCGTTTCAGGAGCCTCCTGGAAAACGGCAAAATCAATCTGGGTCTGCGAACACCTCCACGCCCGT
This sequence comes from Acidimicrobiaceae bacterium, assembly GCA_013044385.1. Lineage (GTDB taxonomy): Bacteria > Actinomycetota > Acidimicrobiia > Acidimicrobiales > Acidimicrobiaceae > JABEUN01. The sequence continues at coordinate 12,426 of JABEUN010000050.1, read as the reverse complement.
GCTGGCTCTGTGCTCTGTATGGAATACCCGGAACTCTTTACGCGCAAAAATCTGACACAGAAGTTAGAACAACTCTGTTCGGACATGGACCTCGGAAATGCATTAGTTGCACCGCTCCGTGAGACTTTCGAGCCCATCTGGATGGATCTAGCAGCGGAGGCCGCGCGGTTGGAGCGGTTGCTACCCGGAGGGTATGCGCAATTGGTGCTCGAGCACTCTCACGATATTTCACGACGATGCCTGTCGGACTATGACTACCTGATTGTCGATGAAAGCCAAGACACCTCGCGCCACGAGCTGAACGTATTGGCGAAGCTTGCAACGAAGATGCGGGTTGTCTGTCTTGGAGATCCGGGACAGAATCTCATGGGCTTTCGAGGAGCACTCGGCGATCTTGAACGAGAGTTCAGAGTCCTAGGTGTACCATGCAGATCGACCACACTTTCGGTGAATAGGCGTTCTCTGGTGAAGCTGGTAGCCGGACAGAATTCACTGCAACGTTTAAATGGATGGCACGGCAAATACGCAACCGCAGCGAGGTTGCCCGAAGGCGTGGAACCCCTCTTTGTTGTCGGTCGATCAGAGGGGCAACTCTTGGAGGCACTCCTGTACATGCTCAATACTTTTACTGGTCAAGGCAAGAGTCCTCAACTAGAAACTAGAACTGGTGGACTCAATGAGTTGGTATGTGATAGAGCGAGCTTGCTGACTCAGGTTGGCGCTCTAACCAACCAGCGATTACGCTCGATCGTGCTTCTGGTACCTACCAACCAAGTAGGGCGGAGCCTTGAATCTGCCCTACTTACTCGAGGTGTAGTGGTACCCTTCCTACAAGCTGATTTTAATCCCTTTGACACTCGCGAAGCGAGACTTCTTCTTAGTTGGTGTGACCCCGAGGGTGAATTTCTCTGGACTCGCATCCAGTTGGTTCTGGAAGCGCATTTCAAACGCCCACGAAAATTCAGTTCAGAGCGAGCCAAAACCGAAATGCAGGAAATTTTCAATAAACTTGTGAACGCGTGTTCCCATGTTTCTGGCGATCCTAGATATCGACTCCCACTATCCGACGCCCTGAAAGGACTCACACGCTGGGTCGACCTACTGCAAGGCAAGTCGCATGTCTTCGATGAACAAACTCACGACTATCTAAACGAACTCAGGGACGTCTGTCGGCTATGGTCCAACGTTCATGCTGAATCAAGTTTGGAATCGTCGCTCAACGCGTTGTCTTCAGTGACACTCAATATCGGTGCTAGGCAGCGAAGGAGCAGCCAGTTAGCTGTTGCGTCGACATTGGAACCATGGATCTTTCGAGAGGCTCGGAAGGATGGGATAAGTCCAGCAGAGCTATCGGAGTGGATTAGGGAAAGGTCTCTTTCGGTCGAAAGTCGACCTAGCGACACTATGCAGGTAGTTTATCCGTGCATAAAGACCATTTTCCGATCTAAGGGTGATACGGTCGACGTGAGCATTCTGTATCGTGCTGACAAAGTCCCGCCTAGAGTTAGGACGAGTCCGTTGCAAAGCAGTCCAGACGCTGAAAAGTTGGCACAAGACGCACTTGGACTTGAGTATGTTGCGGCAAGTAGAGCGCGGTATGTACATATCCAGCTTGCTTTGGGCAACGTTGGGAGTCACCATGAATACCGTCTGCCTGGGTGGGTTTACCACGTAGCGAAGTAGTGGTCAACACGATGGCGAGGGCGGAAGGCCTAGGTGGCGCCCTCAGCCCGATTCGTCGACGATGGCGCAAGGAGTGCACCCATAATCGACGCAGCCTCATGGTTCTTTGCCTCGACGACATGTGAATAGACCTTCAAGGTGACCGATGCGTCTGCATGTCCGAGACGTCCTGCGATGGTTCGGATATCCATTCCGGCTGCAACCAACTGTGTCGCCGCAAAATGGCGCAAGCTATGCAGATGTAATTCCTTCCAATCGTGCCTGTCGGCAATCCGCCGAAACAGCTTTGACGGACTGTCCGGGTGTACCGGTGTAGTTCCATCGAGCTCAGAGTAAAACAGGTATGGATTCGCAGCCATTGTCAAGCTCAGATTCTTGCCAGCGCTCCTCAGGTCTTCTTTCTGACGATCAATAACCGCCTTTGCAAATGAATCAAGTGCGATATATCGTCCCTGGTGGGTCTTGGTAGGTGCCTCTCGTGTGCCTCCTGCTGGTGTGTAGATCAACGACTTGGTCACCTCGACCCCGGCATCTTGGCAGTCATCCCAGTGGAGTGCACACAGCTCCCCTCGCCGCATACCCGTCAACGCTGCCAAGGCGAAGAACGCCTCCCACTGGGGATGTACACCCTTGGCCTCCGCCAGAATCGTCAGGAGCTGTTCAACGCTCGGTGCTACGATTTGGGCCGTTGGCACCTTCGGAGGTGAAGCTAACAGAGCAGGATTGGAGGTCGTCCATTCCCACTTCATGGCCTGGTTGAAGAATCGTCGAATAATGGCATGAACTTGACGAACTGAGGCCGCTGCACATCCCCTCCCAACCAGATCTCGATACAGATGATCCAAGTGAGCAGCGGTGACATCGGCCAACTGAAGCATTCCAAGCGCTGGCACAATCTCTAAGTCGATCCGACCCAAGTATCCACGCACGGTGGTAGGGGACAGGTTCGGACCGACAAGATCAATCCACTCCCTTATCGCATGTTCCATCGACGTGGTCGATGATCGTGCCCGAGAGCTACCTGCCTCACTCAGAAGCCTGGTCAACTCAGCGTCAGCCTTACGCTTTGCTCCGTGAACGGTGACATACTTCTGCCGCCGCTTACCCGTGATTGGATCCTTCGGCAGATCAACGACGAGCTGCCAGACGTCGTTCCCGCGCCTACGAATATACCCTCTCACGAGCGTGAGTCTAATACGAATGTGGGCACGGTGTGGGCAAGACGGAAAGCCTTGCCCACCAAAACCACCATCTACCTGGTGCGCCCCCTGGGACTCGAACCCAGAACCTGCGGATTAAGAGTCCGTTGCTCTGCCATTGAGCTAGAGGCGCGTATGAGTAGCGTGGTAGAGATTAGCGCCTTTGCCCGGTTGACCCAATCGCTGATCACCAACTAATCACTGAATCCGCCTTTACGAACGCCCATCGTATTGATGGGGTGACCGAGGGGACTTGAACCCCCGACCTCCAGGGCCACAACCTGGCGCTCTAACCAACTGAGCTACGGCCACCACGATTCAGATGAATGAATCTAGTCGCCAAATTGGATTGAACAACCAGTGGACCAAGGCGGAGACATGGAAGTTGACACTTATCAACTCCACCTGAAGTACTCCGAATTGGGATACTCTGACGATATGACAGAGGAGAGGCCGCTCTGGCGCCAGTTGTTCGACTTGCTTGAGAAGGAATTGGCTCCGAAACTTCGTGAGTTTGCGGGATCCGGAGACATAGTAGAGCTGCTTTCCGGACTCACGAGATTTCGCTTTCAATTGGAAAGGTCATTGGAGGAGTTGTCCTCTGAGTTCCTTCGCACATGGAACCTACCGTCGGGATCCGATTTGAGGATGCTGAGTGACCAGATCAACGCGATTGATAGGCGCTTGAGAGAGATATCAAAGGCGCTAGATGAGATTCGCAGTCGGGTGGAGGGGTAGCTTGGGAGATTTAATATCGCTAGATGTGATAGGTGTTTCGGAATGGCACCAATTGGTATATCGGTCCGATGACCCTGGGGCAACGGAGCGACGCCATCATCGGTTGACTGGTATCCCGTCGACATTCGTAGGACGATTGCTAGCGAGTCCGAAAGGTCTCTTCCTCGGGAGTCGCTTTCCCTCTGGAACAATGTGGTGCCTACAAACTGGTTACTTCGAGGTGGGTCACCATGGCCGAGCTTGATCGTCGTATTTTACTTCTGGCATCTTACGAGAACGCTGCTGTGGTCGTGTCGGGGATAAGCGCAAGCCAGGTCGACTTCCGGACTCCCTGTTCCGGTTATAGCGTATCGAACCTGATCGACCATATTGTCGAAGCCGCCTACCGTGCAGCCGCGCTCGGCAGGGGCCAGACGCCTCCGGCCGGCGACGACAATCCCCACATAGAGCTGGCTGAAGCACCCACTAGGCTACGGCGCGCTGCTGAGGAGGCGGCGCAGGCATGGGGGAACGATTCCCGATTATCGTCGTTGTTCACCATGCCATGGGGAGAAGAGTACTCAGGTGCGACCTTGGTGAACATGTATCTTGCCGAGTTGGCGACTCATGCCTGGGACCTAGCATTTGCTACAGAGCAGCTCGACAGGCTCGACCCTTCTCTAGCCGCAATTGCACTCGACGGGGCGCGAGCAATGATCAGACCCGAATACCGAGACATGGTTGCAAAGGGATCGCCCTTCGGGGCGGAGGTCCCGCCGCCTCCCGGTGCCGACGACTGGCAACGACTCGCCGCCTTCATGGGCCGCGACCCGCAGGCGTCGCTCGACCAGTAGTGCAAGGGCGGGAAAGGGTGCGAAGTGACAGGGCAGGAGCAGGTCATGAGTACCCTCGTCCGTCTTAGTCAAATGCGGCCGGCTGCCGCCGAACTGGCACCCATAGGCGGAGCGCCTAATACCAGAGCCATATGTGCTAGTGGGCCACCGGGGCAAGGATGACTCGGGATGGCTCACTTCGGGGAGTGAATCTGCAGACGCCCAAAAATCGAAGCTGGACCTCAGGTCGAGTGATGGATTGTCGTCGGACAAGGTTCAACTGTACAGATACAAAGTCGTATGGATCAGGAGTCGACCATCTGCGCATCGTTTCGTGAGCGTTGGTGATAGTGGTGGAGTCCAGATTCCCATTTAGGCCGTAACTCATAAGATCGATCGAGTCCACGCTCGGAATGCGCTAGTCCGACCCGCATCATGGTTGATGGGTAGGTAGGTTAGGGCCCAAGCTAAGCGAACCTAGTGAGTATCGGGAGAATTCGGTGAAGTAATCTGGTTCGGCGCCGTCGCTGACTTCTGGCTCGTCCCGAACGTTGCTGAAGTTAAGTTCCAGGAAGCTTGGTATGGCGGATATTGCAATAGTTGACTTCGGCACCACAGGCGCGCGAATCTACCGGAGCAACCGCTCAGTGGTCCCTCGGTGCGGATACTCCGGATTGGTAGAATGTCATGGAAATTTGACGTCCAACCAGCGCCATCCGATCCGCCAAGCTGGGCAGTGGCATACTCGGAAAAATAAAGTGTCCGCATGCTTTCCAAGCTGTGAAGGCACTACTTAGCTGGTGATGGTCCTTCTGCTTGGTAATTACGGTGAATTTGACTGGTCTACGCGGAATCGAACTTTTAGCTATATCGCGCTTCAGGGGGATGTTGCCGAGAACTGTTCGCCACTTGCAACCCATGGGATCTTGAAAAGCTAGGCTGTCTTTTGGCCCCTGTAGCTCAGCGGATAGAGCAGTTGCCTTCTAAGCAATTGGTCGTAGGTTCGATTCCTACCGGGGGCGCTGATCCTGACTGTTGACGCGCTTGTCCACTGGAAATGAAGACTCAACTGAATTGCGTATCTGCAATGAGCTCTGGTCGGCGACGCAGACTCTTTCTACCGGCTCAGTTTGGGGATCGGCCAATGAGGTTACCTAGTGCCCAAATGGGCCTAATGAGCCTAGGAGTCGAAGGTGCCGGTTGAGTTGCAATAGGTTGGACAAATAGGCGGGTTCTGCCGATCTGCATGGGTGACGCTCTGGAAAGCGTGGGTCCAATCCGGCACGGAATTTGCCGATCATGTTCGTGAAAATCTGGATTCATCCGTCGTCGCACAGTGAGTGTGAAGTGGATCTGGCGGGAGGCAGTTACTTCAGTCTGGTAATCGACCGGGATTCCCTTTGTTTCCGTATTCGCAGGGCAACGATCGGTGGAACGAGTCATGGGCGCGGTTGCCCGAATGAAACTACGGAAGGTGCGGACTGATGGGTAGATATGTACTTGGGTTCCCAGAGATCGACCGCAAAAAGGTCGCAGTGGTGGGCAGTAAATGTGCGTAGCTAGCGGAACTTTCGCAGCTCGAGGGCATCGTTGTACCGGCAGGCTTTTGTGTGACGATGGAAGCATTCCGACTGGTCACAGCCGAAGAACCGTCGATTGGCCGTCAACTTGATCTGCTTTCTGAACTGAGCTGCTATGACCGGGACGGGATTCGCAGACTAAGCGGGATAATCCGTCAAACCATAGAAGATGCCGAAGTCCCTGCGGATCTTCTGAAGGAAATAACACAATGGATCTCTGGGCTAGGCGAGCGGGCTGGTTATGCCGTGAGATCTAGTGCCACGATGGAGGATCTGCCTACTAAGTCCGGTGCGGGCCAACTCGATACTTACCTGAATATCTCCGGATCGAAGGAGATCCTCCGGCACGTCCGCCGTTGTTGGTCGTCGCTATTCACGGAGCGTGCTGTGACCTACCGTCTGCGCAACGGATTCGATAAAAGAGACGCCTATATGGCTGTGATCGTACAGGAGATGGTTCACGCCGAGGCGGCAGGTGTCATGTTTACGGCTGACCCCGTTACTTTCAACCGGAGGATTGTCTCCATTGAGGCGTGCTTTGGATTGGGCGAGTCGGTGGTGTCAGGGTTGGTGAACCCGGATGTCTATAGGGTATGCGACGGTGGGATTGTGGCGAAGGCCGTCACCAAAAAGGATTTTGCCATCATTGGATTGCCCTCAGGCGGGACGCAGCAAATAGTACTAGACCGGGAAAAGCAGAGGCAGCCTGCACTGACAGTATTGCAGGCTGTGCATCTTGCCCAACTTGGCAGGCTGGTCGAAGCTCACTTCGGTCACCCTCAGGACATCGAATGGTGTTTATGCGAAGACAACTTAGAGATTGTCCAGTGTCGGCCGATCACCACTCTTTTCCCTTTTCCCGTCGTTGAAGACCAAGATAACCACGTGTATGTCTGAGTTGGGCATCAGCAGATGATGACGGACCCCATGAAGCCCTTGGGTGTCTCGCTTTGGCAACTAACGGCTGCTAGACCGATGTACGAGGCAGCGGGGCGGCTGTTCGTCGATATTTCACATGGTTTGGCGGAGCCAACTACTCGCGCCAACCTACTCAAAGGCCTTGGGAGATCTGACCCGCTGATAGGTGACGCTCTTCAGAACCTCCTCGATCGGGACGACTTCATTCGAGCGGTTGCCGATGATACTCCGATAGTGGCGCCAAGTGTAGGAGCGCCCTCATTGATCGAGGCAGATCCAAAGGTAGTCGATGCTCTGATTAGGCGCAATCGAGAATCCGTCGATACTTTGCGTCGTGAGATAGTAGCGAAATCGGGATCCGAGCTGGTTGACTTCATTCTTGCAGAAATCCAAGAGTTGAAGCGGATCCTGTTTGATCCACAGAATTCTCAGTTAATCGAGGCTGCGATAGGAGCCACCTGGTGGTTCAACGACCAGATCCAGCAGTGGCTTGGCGAGGAGAATGTGGCGGACACCCTTACGCAGTCTGTTGACCACAACATAACGTCTGAGATGGGTCTCGCACTCCTTGAAGTGGCGGACAAAATTCGTCCTTTTTCGGAGGTTGTGGGATTCCTTAAGTGCACAGAGGGCGATGCCTTCTTCCATGAGTTGGCTGAGCTCGAAGGTGGTCGGGAAGCGCGTGACGCCATAGTTGCATTTCTCGATAGGTTTGGTATGCGATGCGCAGGTGAGATCGACATTACAAGACCACGGTGGAGCGAAAGCCCGGGAACCCTCTTGCCCATAATCCTCTCCAATGTCAAGAATTTCAAATTAGGGGACGGCGAACGCCGATTTGAGCAGGGACGGATCGAGGCATGAGAGAAGGAGGTGGAACTACTAGAACGCTTGCGTGCTTTGCCTGACGGAGAGCGGAAGGCGCAGGAGACAAAACGTATGGTAGATCGCCTCCGGACATTCATTGGTTATCGGGAGTATCCGAAGTATGGTATGGTCTGTCGATATTTTTTGTACAAGCAGGCTTTGCTGGACGAGGCTGAGCGTTTGGTTGGTGCAAACGTTCTTCGCTCTCAGAGTGACATCTTCTACCTGACCGTCCAAGAGTTACGAGCTGTCGTCGAGTCCGGACGGGTTGATCAAGAACTTATCGATCGACGAATAGAGGAGTTCGGGTCGTATCGAGCGCTTACTCCACCCCGGGTGTATACATCCGACGGTGAAATCATCTCCGGAGTATATAGACGAGAGAACCTTCCAGTAGGAGCGCTCGTTGGGTTACCAGTTTCTACTGGAACCGTTATCGGACGAGCCCGAGTCGTCCTGGATCTTGCGGAGGCAAACCTCGAGCCAGGCGACATTCTCGTCACACCCTACGCTGACCCTAGCTTCTCAATTCTATTCCTTGCAACTGCCGGCCTGGTGACTGAGGTGGGTGGACAGATGACCCATGGCGCTGTGATAGCGCGCGAATACGGTCTGCCCGCTGTGGTGGGAGTTGAACATGCCACGAAGCTGATCAATGATGGGGACCGGATCCGGGTTAATGGAACTAACGGGTACGTAGAATTTCTCCCAATAGATGCTGAAGACTGAACTTCACCTCTCCCTATCCTTACTTAGATGTGGGCGCTTGTCAGGATCGAATATGGGGCATCAAAATGAGACACTTCCAACAAACCCATCAGTCATCCGTCACTACTCGGAGATGCCGAGCCACGTCGTTACTGTGGGGCAGTGCGCTGAGTTTTGGGACCTGCTGGCGAAGGTTCGAATGTGTAGCACGACCACTTTTGTTTAATTTGATGTCTGTTTGATCTTCACGTTGACGTAGTCCAGCCTAAGGAAATTGTGAATTATGTTGCCGTCAGTGTCCACGTGAAATCTGCAGAAACGCAAGGTCACTTGGGGCTTCGGAGCCACCTTTTCATTACGCTTGCCTTGGGGAACCTCAAGTTGCTGGCGGCTGCTCGAAGCCTGGACCATAAAGATCGCCAAATTGTCTGTTATTGCTGTTCATGGTGCCAACTGATGCAGATAGCACCGAATCATCTGCATATAGGGCTAAAGCGGCATGCCTGGTTGGATAACGCTCGGTGAACTCCAATGACTGCCGAACACGCAAGCCGGGCAAACTCGTAGCACAGCGAATTAGTCGAGCCTGCCTACACGTGTGATGTTACAGTACTGAAGCTGCTATCTGGGGTGGGGAATAGGTTGAGTTGGCCGGAAACTGAGCTAGCTGAAGTAGGAGAGTAACTTACGATGAAGTCGTACTTGCGCCTACCACCGAAAGTTATCGAGCCCCTGACAGCCCTTGCATTGAAGAGATTCACGGATCCAATGCCTGATGTGGTCATTCCGCTCAACTGTATTGCAGTTCGCGATTTCCGAAGCAAAAGGGTGCCATCAGGCTGAGGAACTCCAGCAACCAAGATGTTTACCGAGCCGCCCCGACCCTCGTCGAGCTGGCCCAAGAATTTCACCCTAACCACTTGGTGGAAGTTAGGTTTTGATACGATCTCTCGTGCGGTGAAGTCAAGGGTGTACGTAGCTAGGCCGTTCGCCGTATTGTCCCCGATAGAACTCTGGTTCCCTGACTCACGATTTGAGTTTGAAACCGAAAGTCCATGTATAGAGTTGGACGAGATGGCACCGAGTGCGAAGCTAGTTGACTGTGTCGCAACCGAACCAGTCGAACTGAGTAGGCCAAGTACGGCGGACATGCTCAGGAACTTGTAAATCCCCCTCGACCCATTTAGAAATTCAGTGCCGGACTTTACCGCCAAGATCGCCGCGGCGATGCCGACTGCACCTGCAAACAAGGCCCCAGTAGCGAAGGGACTGTCAATTCCGTAAAGCCTAAGTACCAAGATGCTGAGTGCGACCAGTCCGAAACTCGAAGCAGATAACCAGAGGTGGCTGGCTCTCGAGTGTTCCTTTGTATCTAAGGAGCTGCCAGTGTTGACCACCGATTCGGCTACCGAGATTGTCGCCAAGACGACTGCGCCAAGGAAGGCGATGCCGATCGCTGAACTGTAGTCGAACGTTGTAGAGTGACGATTTGCTGAAAGAACAAGTGTGTCGCCGACAAGTGCGGCAAGGATTGTAAAGCCTTTTTTGCCGAGAGAATGCCCTCCTGGCAAGCTTTGTGGTTCCGGGTCGCGCGACCTAGATAAGTTCCTAAGCCGAAGTGTTTGGAGCGCAAGTCCGCTGAGAATAGCACCAAGACCCAATATCGAAATGTCTTGACTCTGAACCGTCAGGCTCATTTCTGGTTTCCAGCCCTCTCCCTAGCCTCATTCATCTTCTGCACTATTCTGATCTGAAACTGTATCGGCAATTTCGGCTGAGAACCTGACCTTCATCGAGAGCCGACCGACCAGTCCCGACTACCAGTTGTAATGGATACATTATGTGAAATAGCTGGGAAACCTTGCAGAGTTGCAGTTTCTAAGGATCGGAACTGCTACCTAGGTGTCGGTGGTCGACCGACCTGAAATCTGTCACGGTCGTCAGCCTAAGATCGGATAGTGAGTATTTTCGACCCTGCTAGCACGAATACATCCGAACAGACCCTTTCGGTGACGGGATTTTGCAATCTTGTCCAAGAAGCCCTCCGGAGGGGTATAGGTAAAGTCTGGGTCAGAGGTGTGATACAGAGGATTACGGAGGCGAAGGGACACTACTACCTGGAGCTGGTTGAAAGGTCTGGACCAGGGGGAATCTCGGGTACCGTTACCGGACAGTTGGATGCTGTCATCTTCGCTCAGACCTATTCATTGATAGGTCGCCAACTTCGAGAGCGTGGCATGGATTCACTGGAGGCCGGGCTCATGGTCAGAGTCAAGGGCCGGCCTAACATATTCGTTCCACGTGGGAAGTTCAATTTCGTGATTGAAGAGATTGACCTCAACGCAACCTTTGAAGCGAGGCTCGTTGAACGGGAACGAATCAGGGGGCTCCTAATCGAAAGGGGATCGTACGAGCAGAACAGGTCACTCGTACCAGCTCCAGTCATCGAGAGGATTGCCATTGTAGGTTCCTCAGCCGGCGTGGTGAAAGAAGATTTCGTTGGGCAGTTAAGCGCAAGTGGCTTCAGGTTTGTCGTGAAACTATTCGACGTCTCGACGACTGGCGACCAGGCGTCTCAGGAGATCGCCAGTGGAATCAAGGCTGCTGAGAGGTCGGACTATGACCTGATCGTCCTTCTAAGAGGTGGTGGATCAGCAACTGAACTCTCTCCATATGAGTCGGAAGCTGTTGTAACAGCTGTCGCTGAATCTGAGTTGCCCGTCTGGTGTGGAATTGGTCACTCTTCGGACCGACCATTGGTAAATGAGGTAGCTAACCAGGCGTTTGATGTCCCTTTGGCCGTCGGTGCGGCAATTGTGGACCACAATGCAGCATTTTTGGATGAACTTGATGATCGGGTTGCTGTAATAGTTACCCTTGCGAGACGAGCGATTAAGGAAGAAGAGTCTGAACTCACAGGTTACGGAGCCTTGCTAGAGAGGCGGGTCAATTCGAAGCTGAGTGCTGAACTGATCGAAATAGGGCAATGGTTCAAGGCTGGAACCTACATTGAACGGATTCTTTCGAGCGAAGGTCGTCTCTTGGAGGTATCTGCCAACCGTTTGCGGTCCAAGGTACGCGACAAGATTGCCGAAGAGAAGACGTCACTCTCGAATACGAGGTTTGACCTTCAAGGTCGCCTAAGGGAGCGGGTGAGCATTGAAATGGAACGCCTGCCTGGCCTAGATCGGGTAGCGAGATCCGCAAGTTTGGTGATCTCTTCTCACAGCGAAGTACTCGGGGACGCTGAGGTCATTTTCGCAAGCAATGATATCGACGGGGTAATGGCGAGGGGATATTCAATCGTAGAGAGTCGGAAGTCTGGCAGGCGCATCTACTCAGCCGGCGATCTACCATCAGTGGGACGGTTCTGGGTGCACTTCGCTGACGGGAAGGTGGCAGGCCGCATAGATGATGTGGTCGGCGAGATCGAAGACCCTTATAGGGGGGGGACTGAAGGTGAGTCAGGTGCAATCGACTGATGGTTTGAGTCCAGAAGGAGAAGAGATCTCCTACCGGCAGGCCAAGGAGGAACTAGATATTCTTCTCGAACGACTCGACAGTTCGGATGTGGGGATAGATGAGTTGAGAGGGTTAGTGGAACGGGCACGCTTCCTCGTTCAAACGTGTAGACAAATGATTAGGCGAGTCGAGGGCGAGATCGACGTACTTCTCTCCGAAGACACGCCTTAATCGAACGGGAGTCGGTCTCTGGCAGACTTCGATAGTCGATGGCCTAGAGTTTGCAGTTCTGTTACTATCCTGTTCGGGGCCACTGAAATAAAGACGGGTTTGCCCCCGTAGCTCAGGGGATAGAGCATCGGTTTCCTAAACCGTGTGCGCAGGTTCGAATCCTGCCGGGGGCACCATATTGAGGCAGTTCATTGCTTTGCTGCTTGAAGTTGTAGCACCGAGCACCTC
>JABEUN010000049.1 GCA_013044385.1 Acidimicrobiaceae bacterium | reverse complement strand
ACAATTATCGATTATAGATGAATGATTCACGTGTCCATCCAAAAGTCCGAAAACATCGCGAAAATCTCTCACGTACTCTTCAGTAAGGAAGAGGATCCCTGCTGAAAAGGGGAAAAGGCACTGAGAAACTCGACCTGAGCCAGAATCTGGACCGGTGGCGTGGGAGCCTGTTCGTCTTCTACTCACCGTTCCATTCGAAAAGGTAGCTCTGAAAAGACCGATGGGCCTACACCTAAGGCCTTCCTGGGTCGGTGGACTCGATCGTCAAAGTCGCACCATCGAAGATTGCGAAACCGAACCTCACCTGGTCCAGCCTGCCATCAGACTGGTCGCCAAGAACGAATGCGACTCTCCGAAAGGGCAGCCGGTGCAACTCGACCGAGTACGAAGCACTCCAGGTACTCTGCCCAAACCGCTCATCTCCAGACCCGGCTAAGCGACCGTCCTCTTGATGAAACAAAATCGCTGACCCACCACCTTGATCAACGCCTCCTGAACTCAAACCTTGCCATCACTGAATTACATGCAGAGTCGCGTATCACATATGACAAGCCCAACGTTCAGACGATGGGCAGTATCTGTGGGTGACGGTGATAAACCTGACCACCAAGCTCATGGGTGAAGAAGGTGCTAGGTCTACATTTTCCCGGGTTCATGAACCGAGTTCAACGCTGTAAATTCGGACCTCAATGGAGATCCCAGTCCCTCTGGGCGAAGCAACGAGTCGATCTATTCCAACTCTTCACTGCGTGGCAAAATGGGAATCCGGCACGCAGATTCCGAATGGCAGCCACGGTTCGAGTTAATCGATTCATACCACAGTTGAAGCCGCCCGAATCATCAGAGTTCAGGAACTTCGGCTCGTAGGTTTTGAAAATCCCGGCAAATAAGGGTCCCCGTCCGCCAAAACAGTCTCGGTATTCCTCAACTTCCGCTGCCGGGGAAATCGCAGGAATACTTGAAAACTGAGCCTTCATCCAGATGCACGATGCCAGAGATCCTGCTTGCCAGTTCTCCTAGGGGCAGCGAGACGCCTCGGCTGGGCAATGGTTCCCGCGTCTGAAGTCCGCTCATGGTAGCCACCCCGTGACCGCGCTACTCCCCGTGGATCTCCCTCCACTTGTCAAGCACATCGACGGCGTTAATACGAAATTCCTCCGATGCAGTCACCTCAGATATGGAGCGCTCTGATGTGGCGAGTTTGAGCTGTTGATAGTAGGCGAGATCCTGGAAGCCGTGTTCCGCTACGTCGGTGGTGAGGGCGGCGAAGATCACTGTCGGTATCTCAGCCCAGTAGCAGGCCATGAGGCAGAGCGGGCACGGCTCGGAACTGCAGTAGAGTGTCGCTTCTTCCAGGAGGTGGTTTCCCATTCGAAGTGCAGCGGCCCGGATGGCTTGAACTTCTGCGTGTGCAGTGGGGTCGTGCTTACGTATCACCAGACTCATGCCCTCGGCGACGACCTCGCCACCGATGACAACCAGGGCCCCAAATGGTGTGGCGCCCGGCACCGACAAGGCATCTCTGGAGATCTCAATCGCCCGATTCAGAAAGGTTTCGTGCACGTGTCGGTCGAACGCTGTTTGAGGGTGGTCCATAGTTTTGGCAGACTAGAGGTAGTAGAGGGGTTCCGCGTCTCCATAGGGTCCATCCAGTGAAATTTCAGTGGCAGTAAGCGGGGTGGTCCCGAATGAGGATGTGATCCCACTTGCGGCCAGCGCAACCTCCGGTGATGTTGGAGCCTCATGTTCAAGGAACTCGATGGTGTCGACCAGATCTGCGGACCAAGCTGAGCTAGGTCGCAGTACCCGGTTGATCCTCAGCCGAGGCCCCGCTGCATCCTTTCGAACCAACGCGAGAGAGCATGCGAGGCGGCGGATCCACTCCTGATGGGACTGGTGGTTGCTTGGGTCTACCGGAATGCCCGCGGAGTCCCTTGGTGGTACGTCGTGGAGTATGTAGCGGGTAACGACGAGATCGGTGGAACGTAGAAGTACCTCGATCAGGGCGAGGTCGATCGCATCTCTTATGTATTCTTGTTCGGGCTGAGTCCACTTGAGGCTGCATTGGATGACCCGTATCTCCCCAATGGCTCCACTAGAGCGGATCTGAGCTGGCCAATCTTGGATGGAGATCTGACTCATAACGTAAAAGTCCCCGAACTAGGCATCTCATGGAGGATGCACAGCTGCTCAATTATTGCGTCCACCGGTGCCTTGGCGGTGGCATTCGGCAGGATCCGATCGGTTAGCAGTCGGATGGTGTTGAGGTAGCTCGGATCGAGACGTGAGAGGAAACCATGCAGCTCGGTTGGCGAATCAAACGGATCCAACGGCGCCAGACGCAGGGCTATTGCAAGTCCGAGCGCACTCATTCGGGAGATGGGATCGATGATCGGTGGTCCAGGTGCAGCAATCTGGGACAGTGAGACACCGCTTTGGCACCAGAGGTCGTTTGGAAGTCGCTGGGAGCTGTAACGGGCCAGAGTTTCCAGGCCTTCTATGGCCGTGTCAAAGTATCGGTGCGTTGCGAAGGACCAGAGTTCGTAGGCGAGTCGACGTGGTTCGTCGGAAAGGTCCGGGAGTCCGAGTGTCGTCGGAGATCTGAGCCGGGCATCCCTGAGCGTGGCGATCAGGCCGACCGACAGGGCTAGAAACGTACGGTCGAAATCACTGGCCGACCCAAAGGCAGTGCGAGTCGCCACCGCTTCGTCAGTGTTCGAAGGACTCGAGTACAGGTGGAATCTGAGCTGGGCGAGAATCGGGGCACCGTCCCAGATGTTGTACTTGTAACGCTCACCGCTCAGCAGTTGGAAGGTTGGATAGTACGCAACGGTCATCGGGGCTCCATGAAACTCCACGAAGCAGCGAAGCCAGGTGAGGCAGCCAAGTGGAGTCGAAATGGGTCGCACGAGTTGCTCGTCCAAACTGAAGAGTCCAGATGGGTCGGGGTCGACCGACCTGAGGATCCTGCCCCTGAGGTCACCCGACGAAACGATCAGGCTCCGAGCGGTCGTGGACTCCAATGAGTTCCTTGCTGCCATGGTCCAGGCTGTGCTCGCCGTCCAGGCAAGGTGAAGACTCAATCGTCCTAGAATCGCTGCCGCTTGAGAGTCGTTGGCACCCTTGGAGATATTAACTGCAGATCCGATGAGGCCATCGGCGATCTGGGTCTGAAGGTCTACGGCGCCTCTTGGATCCAGTCCCCCGTTCAACGCACGTTGAGCGAGTCGATGCAGTAGATCGAATGCAAGCTCGGTAGGAAGGTGCAGTGGTGAGCCTCCAGCATGGAGTCCCCGATCTCGACTTCTCAGCGACGACGTAGCCTGCTCGACCTCTCCTACCAGTTCCCGGAGGGTAGTGCTGTCGGAACGGGTGAGCGAGGATTCGAATTCTGTGATGAAGCGATGAAGGACACCCCGACTGCCGTGCTCAACCAGCGTGGGCCGCTCCGAGTGCGTCGCTGCGAGCGTGAACTCCTCTCCGAGGCGCTGGGCGAGCACGACCTTGCGCCGATCAGGGCTGGCGAGTGACAGGATTCTGAGGAAGGAGACGAGGCCCATCAGGTCTCCGAAGATGACAACGGTAGAGCCGAAGCTCACCATGGAATCCAGATTTACCAGGACCCCGACGGCTAGTGCGAGGGTCCCCAACGACGCTACGGTCACCCAGTCCGATACCCCGACGTACTCATTGATCTCCCTGAGGGACGGCCAGAGCGTGGCAGAACTGAAGGAGAGCCCAAAGATGATCGCTCCGCCCGTCAGTAGAGCGGCGAAGAAGGCGATGCCTACCTGTCCAGAGCTGACAGCTTGGGGACGACCGGTTGGGTCAATCAACGTAAGTACCAGAACGAGGAACACGACGATGACAAGGGCGATCCGGCGCCGTCTCTGGGCGGCCACCCCCATCTCCCCACCAATGCGACGCTGCAAGGTCGTCCACGTAGATTTCACCCCCAGATCGTACCTTATGCAACCAAAACGAACTCGAAGGTAGGTGGGGTAAGCCCGGTTACATCCCGCTCTACAGATCTGGTGCATTCAGAAGGTGACCGTGGATGACCAACTTGCTCTTCGTGCTCTACGTGCTCTGGGCTGGCAGGACAAACTTCAGGTGATCTGTTCGGCCGTTGCCCTTTCCCAGCCCTCTGCTGCTCTCACCACGTCCCAAGTCCTGGCTGGCGCTGGGTGATAGGAGCGCCCGGACCAAGGAAAGTATCCTCGGCTCTGATCAGTGGGTCTGTCCGTGTGACACTCCCCAAAACCAATCGGGTTCTACCATTCTGAGGGATGGAGCGCACCAGTGCGAAAGTGTGCCACCTCAATTCTCACAAATGGCGACGAATCAAAGTCTGGTCTTGGTCGCGATGTCGAAGTTAGCTAAGAAGGGAAAGCCAGAATGGGTCGCCCGAGCGCCGCCTTGCAACTCTCCGACGAGGCCCGCTCTACACCCGTCGACCGTTCCACGGTCTCCCCCTCCGGGGTGGGCGTAAAGACCGGAACGGGCGCGCTGACTCATCGGAATGTGCACCTCAAGACCACGTGTAGTATGTATCGCAGGTACTACGTATCAGGAGGTGGCAATGCGACTCAACAGCAAGGGCCAGGTCACAATCCCTGCACCGCTGCGTGAGCGACACGGCCTGTACCCGGGTGACGAGGTGGACGTCGTCGAGGATGGCGCAAACTTGCGCATTGTCCGAGTAGACACAAGCCCGACTCGCGGCCAGAGGCTGGTGCGGCATATGCGAGGCAGGGCGACCACCACGATGAACACTGATCAGCTTCTGGAGCTCCTGCGTGGCGATTGAGCCTCGTTCTACCCTGTCACGCGTCGGCGAAAGGTTGATCACGTTGGTGGATTCGAGCGTCTTGCTCGACATCGTGACGGAGGATCCTTCTTGGGCGACGTGGTCGGGGGACGCTCTTGCCAAGGCACGAGACGATGGCACTATCGTGATCAACCCGATCGTGTATGCCGAGGTCTCAATCGGGTTCGACAGGATCGAGGATCTAGAAGTTGTTCTTCCCGCCGAAGACTTCCAGCGCGAAGAACTACCATTCGAGGCAGGATTCGTAGCCGGCAAGGCGTTCTTGGCTTACCGCCGCCGAGGCGGCGAGAAGAGGGCCCCGCTCCCGGACTTCTACATCGGTGCACATGCAGCGGTGCGTGGGTATCGCTTGTTAACCCGGGACGTGGCACGCTACCGAACTTACTTCCCGACCCTGGACCTCATCGTCCCCGAATCCACAAGTTGATACAGGCATAACAAGGGCGAGTGAAGTGCTCTGGACAACTTGGGCCTGGAGGGCTGCCGCTAGCGACCATTGCATAAAGCCAACACCACCCCACTCGCACCAGCGTCGGTTGCTTCTCAACCTCCGACCTCTGAGGCGTGTACGGAATCACCGGAACGCGCAACTCCGACTCGCATCGGTTACAACCCATCTCCCGGCTAGCTTTTGATCACTTTCACATGCCCTTTTGCGGGACCGTATCAGTTACAGCTCTTCAGGCGGCATCGCAGCTCCCGAAGACTTGGAGAAGGGTTCGAACCACGGCTACGGATCTCCGTAAGATTGTTTCGAGTACAGTCAGCTATCCGATCTGAGCCGACCTATACGCCTCATAAGCAATTATCCCCGCCGAGACCGCCACATTGAGCGACTCGACCCCACCGTCCATCGGGATGAGAACGGTACGGTCAGCCAAAGCCCGTACTTCGGCGGAAGGCCCCGCTCCCTCGGACCCGAGCACCACTAGACAGTTGCCCAGTCCGCCGGCTTCCCAGATCGGTATTCCGCCGGCCGAATCTGCAATCAGAACCCTTCCACCCGATTCTCTGCAACGCATCGCGACGGCCTGTGGATCAAACTCGGTGAGAATTGGAACCACGAGGTTCTGTCCGGCAGATGCTCTCGTCGCCTTGGGCGAGAAAGGATCGGCCGAACCCTGCGAAACCAGCACCCCGACGTGGCCCATCGCACTGGCTACCCTGATTACGGCTCCGACATTTCCGGGATCCTGCAACTGATCCAGCCAGAAGATGGGGCCTTTCGAGTCTGGTGCGAAGGAGAACTGTGGCGGGACGATGCACTTCGCCGTCACCCCCTGCGGAGACTGCGAGTCCGACACAGAGCGCAGGACGGAACCAGTTACCCACCTGAGTTCGACACCGGCCTGGGCTGTGGCGTCGGCGAGTAGAGCACCCTCCATCTCGTTCGCCTCGTCTGAGAGAAGTACCAGCTCCACCAGACCGGGTCTGCGGAGCGCCTCTATGCAGACTTTGTATCCCTCAATGAGAAATCGGCCGGTGCGACGACGTTCCGACCGATTCTCAGACAACTTCCTGATTGACTTGATTACTGGATTTGAGACCGAGCGGATCAGCTCGTCCAACTCCTACTCTTCCTCCGTGCTGGCCGCTGCAGCCTCTTTGGCAACTGTGACCAAGGATGCAAACGACTCTGGCGAGTTGACGGCCAGGTCTGCCAGGATCTTCCGATCGACCTCGACGCCAGCCGCCTTCAGACCGAAGATCAGTCTCGAGTAGCTGATGCCATTCTCCCGGGCCGCGGCGTTGATCCTCTGGATCCAAAGCTGGCGATAGTCTCCCTTGCGGGCTCTCCTATCCCTGTACGCATACTGCAGGGAGTGCATGACCTGCTCATTGGCTGCCCGGTAACTACGGCTCTTGTTGCCGTAATAGCCCTTGGCCATCTCCAATACCTTACGACGGCCCTTCTTACCGTGTACGGCACGCTTAACCCTTGCCACGATCTACTCCTTGCTAAACATCTCTAAAGCCCGGTGACACCCGAACCCGGATCTAAATCGAACCTGCGCCAAATCAGACACAGGACGACTACATCCCCAATAACCTCTTCATACGCTTGGCATCGCCTGGAGCGACATCTGCTTCTTTGGACAATCTCCTCGTCCTTTTAGAAGCCTTCTTCTCTAAGATGTGCGACTTGAAGGCTTTGCGCCTGCGAAGCTTGCCAGTACCGGTCACCTTGAACCGTGCCTGGGCTCCCTTGTCAGTCTTCATCTTGGGCATAACTACTCCCCGTCCTCACTCTGATCCGTCTGTGGATCAATATCCACCTGCGGAGGTTCGACTACGGCTTCAACCGGAGTCACCTCTAGCTTCTCTTCTGGCTCCACATCGGTGTCCGTACCCGCATCAGCGCTTGCGGGCTTGGGCACCACACGCTTATCCGGTGCCAAAACCATCAACATGTTCCGACCATCCAACTTTGGAGCTGTCTCGACCTTGCCGACCGTTGCGGCGTTCTCAGCGACGCGATCGAGGATCGACTTTCCAATCTCGGGATGGTATATCTCACGTCCACGAAACATGATCGTTATCTTGACTTTGTGTCCCTCGTTGAGGAACCTGATTACCTGTTTCGTCTTGGTATCAAAGTCGCCGACACCGATCTTAGGTCGGTACTTCATCTCTTTGATCTGAGCGGCGGAAGACCGCCTCCTAGACTCACGGGCCTTCTGGGCGGCGTCGAACTTGAACTTACCGTAGTCCATGATGCGTGCAACTGGCGGGCTCGCCATGGGCGCAACCTCGACCAGGTCCAAGTCCATTTGCTTGGCCAATACCAAGGCATCTGCCACCAGCTTGATACCAAGCTGGTTTCCCTCGGGGTCAACTAAACGGACCTCTCTGGCCCTAATTCGTTCGTTTACCCTCGGCTCATTCCCATTAGGTGCGGATATCTAGCATCACTCCCTTCAAAACTCAGTCGCGTCGACTGCTCGCGTTTGAGGGAAAGCGAAGTAGACCTCGCCTGAACGACAGACCCTGGCTCGCAAAATTGCGGCCGGGTGGGGGCCATCGCCCCGCTTTCCTTATAGCGCTGAGCGCCTAGTCTAGCGAGTTGTGAGCACTCTTTGGACACCAGACGGGGAGAGGCACGTTCGAGCCACTCCAAAACACGATAGCACCGATCGCAGATCTACAGTTTCCGACCCCTCAGCCACCGAAGTCGGCGACGCTGAGGAGCGCATGGAAAAGCTCCGAGAGGAGTTGTTGCAGACCAAGGCGGAGGAGGTGGTGGCGAACCACTGCTACGGACTCTTCGAACTTGCAGCCCTGTATCTCTCTGCCAGTCCCCCGAGATTGAAGGACGCTACCATTGCGATCGACGCTCTCTCGGGCCTGACCGACGCCCTGCAGGGAAGACTAGGCAACGGCGAGGCTGAGATCAGAGAGGCGGTCTCACAGCTGAGACTAGCATTCGTTCAGATAAGCGTCATCAAGGCTGAGGACGCTAACCCGTCAGATACCGAATAAACCTAGGGCTACCAAAACCAAAGAGTGGACCGTCCGCCTACACCCGGGTTCTTGAGCCAGTGACAGCTTGAGGCCCACTTGGTGCCCCGGCATTTCGCGGTGGACGGACGGGGCAATAGTTTCCGTCGCATTTAAAGTCCCGTACCGCTCGGGGTCTTGGTAACCAGCGCCCGGCCCGACCGGAAAATAGAGGTGTCTGTCCCCGGCTGTCAGCTGTGTCAACCCAAGAATCACCAACCCTACTAATGGTGCTCCAAGGTCGCCAAAGACTAGAAGATGGAAGTGGGATCTATCCGGCAGAATGGTGTCCGTAACACAACTACCCCTAGTGGCACCATGAATCCCGAAGGATACGGCGCAATGGTCTCGAAAAATTGAAATGCCGCATCGAATCTGGATGAGGCTGTCTGGTGCGTCGGCCCTTTCCGAGCTATGCACATTCGCCAACCGAACTACCGGTTAGACCTTCGTCACCAGTACCGCCTGGTATCCGCCGGCCCTGCTGACCCCGAGCATTACAACGACGTCGGAGCCGTCAGCTACTGTTCTCGAGCCGTCTGAGATGACGGCGCAATGAAAGGGGAATAATAGCTCACCCACTCTGACCGTGCCGATCCCAGCATGTTCCGAAAACTGCTCCACCACTGCGAAGATGTTCGTTGCCAATCCCTGCTGTGGGAGTCGCCTAGAGTTTCCCCAGACTGCGAGGTTCCCATCCTGTGGCTCAGGTGGCCGGTCAACCACGAGAAGGGTACTCTTCAAGGCGAAGCATTGACATCAAGCTCATGGAACTACTCTAAGGAACGATCTTGGAGAGCGGGATCTCCAAGATGTCAGTAGCACCGTGGTCCTTGAGGCTCGGAATCAAGGTGTTGATGACGCTTCTGGGTACGACCGCCTCGATGGCGAATCCCTCGCCGCCAAAGAGTTGTGAAACTGTGGGTGACTTCATCGACGGCAGCTCGGCAATCACCCGGTCCAGATCCGAGGCCGAGACGTTCAGTTTCACCAGCACTCGGTCCCTAGCGGAGAGCGTCCCCTCCAACAGCGTAAGGATCTGAGACATCGCATGTAACTTTGCTGGATCAGCTGCCGATTCACGGTTGGCTATCAGCTCCGTGTTTGATACCAACAATGTGTCAATTATCCTCAGACCGGCCGCCCTTAAAGCCCTTCCCGTCTCGGTGATCTCCACAACCGCGTCAGCGATATCTGGCACCTTCGCTTCTGTGGCTCCATAGCTGAGAAGGACCCTGGCCTTAATGTCGAGCCTCTCGAAGTACCGCTTGGTCAGCGTGGGGTACTCGGTCGACACCCTCACCCCATCTCGGAGTTGTGCGGGATCTGTGATCCCCGAATCGTGCGGAATTGCAAGGACCACCTTGATCGGCTTGGATGTGGCTTTGGAATAGTGCAGTTCACCAAGTGAGTGGACGTCAGATTCAGTCTCATCTATCCAGTCTCTTCCAGTGATGCCGAAGTCGAACAGCCCCTCGGCAACGTAGCGTGGAATCTCCTGTGGTCTGAGTATCCGCACCTCTTCAATGCGTGGATCATCGATCTTCGCCCGGTAGTCAACGTCGCTGGATCGCTCTACCCCCAGATCGGCGCTCTGGAAAAGATCGAGCGTCGCTCGCTCAAGCGAACCCTTTGGCAGAACCAGTCTCAACATCTCTAAATCCCCTAACAGACAGATTCGACGAGGAGAATGCTAGGCCCCGTTCGACACCTGCGTTGCCATCGGCTTCCATTTGGGAAAGATCTGTGGCTCGGCGAATCTCCCGCACACGGCGCTACTCCGTCTTGGACAGATCCTTCGATATATTCACCATTTCAATCGCTGCTAGTGCAACGTCGAAACCCTTGTTCCCCGATTTGGCGCCGGCCCTAGAGATCGCCTGATCCAGGTCCTCTGTTGTGAGTACTCCATTGAGCACCGGAAGTAGATAGGTCTCCGACGCCTTTGCCAGTGCCGCCGCGCTCTGGTTCACCACTACGTCGAAGTGAGCAGTCTCTCCCCTGATTACGGCTCCAAGGGCAATAATCGCGTCGAACTTCCCGGACTTGGCCATCAGTGAGACCGCAAGTCCGAGCTCTAACGCACCTGGGACCCAGACCACTTCAATGTCCCTATCAGACACTCCGTGGCCGACGAGACACTCGACACAACCCGAGAGGAGTGACTTGGTAATGAACTCATTAAAACGTGAAACGACCACACCGATCCGCTGACCGGCTCCGGAATATCCCCCGCTGAGCTCTCTAATCCGATCTTCTCGGGAACCGTTCAACACTCCTCCACACTCTCTGTATTCGCTATTGGCTCGCTCGCCTTGCAGCTAGCCGATCTCGGATGAATCAAGGCCTTCGATCAAGTGTCCCATCCGATCCCGCTTGGTCCTTAGATAGTCGATGTTGTTGACATTCGGTTCGGTGTGAAGCGGGACCCTTTCGATTATGTCGAGACCGAAGCCAGCGAGTCCACCGTACTTTGCCGGATTGTTGGTGATCAATCTCATCTTGGTCACGCCGAGATCCACCAGTATCTGGGCGCCAATTCCGTACTCCCGTGAATCCACCGGTAGGCCGAGCTCTACGTTCGCGTCGACGGTGTCCCTGCCCTTTTCTTGCAGTGAATAGGCCCTCAATTTGTGGGCGATACCGATCCCCCTGCCTTCATGGCCTCTCAGGTAGACAACGACACCAGAGCCCTCTTTCTCGATGAGGTCGAGAGCGGCTTCGAGCTGCGGTCCGCAGTCACAACGCATTGAGCCAAAGACATCGCCCGTCAGGCACTCACTGTGAACTCTGACGAGTACCGCTTCGCCGCTTGAAGGGTCACCTTTCACAAAAGCCAGGTGGTTCTCGCCATCGAGTATCGACTCGTAGACAATGCAGTCGAAGTCGCCGTGGACAGTTGGGATCCTGGCCGAAGCTCCCTCCACTCTACGTACGAGCTTGTCCTTGCGACTCCTATATCGGACCAGATCGGCGATCGAGATCATGATTAACCCATACCGGTCGGCGAACTCGGAGAGTTCTGCGAAGCGTGCCATGTGGCCCTTGTCCTCGCTCACGATCTCACAGATTACTCCGGCGGGCTCCAGGCCAGCCAGGACACAGAGGTCAACGGCCGCCTCAGTGTGACCGGCCCTCTTTAGAACTCCACCTTCCCGGTAACGAAGGGGGAAGATATGACCGGGTCTTGCCAGATCGTCCGGCTTGGTCGCCGAGTCCACCAGCGCGAGTATTGTTGCAGCTCGGTCGTGGGCCGAGATGCCAGTCGTCGTACCCCTAGTCACGTCCACCGATATAGTAAATGCGGTCCTGTTCGACTCGGTGTTGTTCTGCACCATGAGCGGGATACCGAGCTTGTCGAGGCGATCCCCCGTCATTGGTACACAGATCAGGCCCGAAGTATGCGCAGTGATGAACGCAATCTTTTCGGCAGAAGCGAACTCGGCTGACATGATCAAGTCGCCTTCGTTCTCACGATCCTCATCATCGACGACAATTACGAGTTCTCCCCGCTTGATCGCCGCAACTGCATCCTCAATGGGCGATAACGCCAAAACCTGCTCCTCCGTCACGGCTCGGAGGAAGTCCCCCGGGTCAACTCCTCGCTGTCAGCGGAAAGCCAACATGCGCTCGACATACTTTGCCAGAACATCGAACTCGAGATTCACTAGGTCGCCTCGAACCTTGTATCCAAGTGTAGTTACCTTGGACGTATGCGGTATTACCGCAATGCTGAAGCCATCATCGAACAGCTCGACTACGGTCAGGCTTATTCCATCCACCGTGACCGAACCCTTCTCCACGAGATAGCTCATATTCGAACCCGACAGCCTGATCCTCAGGTCCGGGGCCGCAGTCACAATCTCACCTACCTGATCGACGTGGCCCTGAACGATATGGCCATCGAGCCGGTCTGATACCCTTGCCGCCCGTTCGAGATTCACCGGGTCCCCCGGCTTAAGTCGACCGAGGTTCGACCGAGACAGGGTCTCATCCACCACTTCGTAGCAGAGAGTCTCCTTATCTATCCCGATGACGGTGAGACAGACTCCGTTATTGGACACCGACGCACCTATCGGAATCTCCTCGCCTAGCGACTCCAGCCCTGGCCAAGTCACACGCATCTCCGGGCCGCTAAAACCCTGGAAGACGCCGAGCTGCTCGACAATCCCTGTGAACAAAGTCCCTCCCTGGTTTCTATTTACTCCAAAAAGCCTAATCCGAGTCGCTTCGCCATCTCTATTCCCTCCCGCTGGAGGCCGTTGAGCAATCCCGTCGCCGATTCCGAAAAGATCTCCAAGTAGACGTCATTTCCCAGTCTTTCCACCTTAGAAGTGACGCCACGCCAGATCCCCTCCATCGACTCCATAGAAGATCCCGAAAGAGCCGCTCTTGCCCGGTCTGTTGCGAAGATCGCCGGGGCGATATAGGCCGAGTACTGGTCTGCCAGACCTAGTCGATGGAACTCCGAGGCGACCGTTGGACCACCTTCGACGAGCACTTGGAGTACGCCTCGCTCGCCCAGCTCGCCGAGCAGGTCTTCGATGTCTCCGCGGTAGCTCCTGGCAGGGAGAACCTTCGCTCCCTCTGGTATTCCACCGAGAACTATTCGCTCTGGTTGCTTCACCACGTCGTCCAAACGGGCCGTTAAAGTTGGATCGTCGACCCGGACCGTCCCAGCTCCGACGATGATGACATCGGAGTCCGCCCTGAGGGCGTGGGCGTGGGCGCGTGATGCGGCCCCGGTGATCCATCGGGAGCTACCATCTGGCGCCGCTACCTTTCCATCGAGCGACATGGCTAGCTTCAGGACGACCCACGGTCGACCAGTACTCCTATGCTTGATGTAAGGGGCGAGCGAATGTGCTGCTTCGCTCGCCCTCACACCAATTGTCACGTCGACTCCTCCGTCTGAGAGAATCTTTACTCCCTGACCGAACACCTTCGGATCTGGATCGAGTATCGCGATGTTGACCCTTTTCACCCCGGCCTCAACGATCGAGGAGGCGCACGGCGGAGTCCGTCCGAAGTGCGAGCAGGGCTCAAGGGTGACAAATAGCTCCGATCCCTTCGCAGAAGTTACCTGCCTGAGAGCCTCAATCTCGGCGTGGGGGCCGCCGGGACGCTGCGTCCTGCCAAAGTGCTTCTGACCACCACTCTCAAGCAGAGCTCCCACCCACGGATTCGGACCAGAGATCCGACGGGAATCCTCCCCGAACTTTATAGCTTCAAACATCGACGTCTCGGCAAGGGATTGGCTCTCAGTAGACCACCCGCCTACCATCTTTATCGTCCGCCGTCGGAGATAGTCGATCTCTCTGGATGCAGTGATGCCGGGTCGACCATCAGGTCAATTGCGTGTCCCAGCACGTCCTCAACCGCAGACAGGCACTCGAGTGATCCCGATGTAGAACCCGGAAGATTGATCACCAGCGCACCTCCCCTTGTTCCGGCCAAGCCCCTTGACAGCCTCCCTAGTGGATTTATAGCCCTGGCCGCCTCCGCCAGGCCGGGTGCAAACCGCTCGAGCACCATTGAGGTGCCCTCGGGAGTCTGGTCTCTCATCGAGAAGCCCGTTCCGCCAGTGGTTAGCACTAATCCATGGAATCCTTCTGTCATCTTGATCAGGGTCTCGGCCACCTCGTTGCAACCGTCCTTGGTCACCTGTCGATCTACCACGATGTATCCCATGTCGGACAGCCTCGTCACCAGCGCGTCCCCGGAGCGGTCCTCCCTAGTACCGCTGGCGACCCCGTCAGAGACCGTCAGTACCTTGGCTTTTCGCAAAACCTCCATGTGAGGAACCTCCAGATCGCGCCCGTATTTACCAAAACCCTACGCCGGAAAGTGGCCGATCTACCCAGCCGATTGCCACTTCAACAAACCCACCTGAGCTAGCCGAGTACTCTACGGCCGTCAGACTATCGCAGCCTGGTCTGACCTAATCCCGTTCATGAAGGACGAAAAGTCCATGGTTGACTTTCCCTCAGGACGAACCCTGCTGACCTCAAGCAAACCGTCCTGGAGGATGATCCCCCATCTGCCACCTGCAATTCGAACGATTGCACCCGGTTCGCGGCCATCAGCACCTACACCCACTGGTCCTCTCGCGGCGTCCTCGATGATCACCTTTTTGCCGCCGACTTCCACAAAGCCCCGGCCAAGGCGGACACGGCCGAGTGCATCCCCGGTCGTCATCGATGGCTCAATCCGATACTCAACAGATGCAATCTTGTTCGCATAGGTAGCCTCCCCCGCTTGTGGTAATGGCTCAACTGTGAAGATATCATCCCTGCTGAGCCAGCTGAGTAGCAGTTCGATACCCAGCTCTGTAAGACCATCTGAGACCTGCTGCAGCGACAGCGACACGATCGGCATCTCAAGAGTCTCATAGACTGGCCCAGTATCGAGGCCCTCCTCCATCTTCATAAGTGCGACACCTGAGACCTCGTCTCCGGCCAAGATCGCACGCTCCATTGGCGCAGCGCCCCTAAATCTAGGAAGTAACGAGTAGTGGATATTGAGGAAGAGGTTCTTTTCAAGGAGCGGAGTCGGGATTATCCTTCCGTACGCGACTACGACAGACACATCGACCGGTTCCGCATCAGACAACATTTCCGCTTCAGAGATCGAAAAGACGGTAACGATACCGAGATCGGCGGCTACCTCTCCAACCGGTGAAGCCAAAACGGCCGATCCGCGCCCCCTCCGTTTCGGAGGTCGGGTCACAACGTAGCGTACGTCATGGCCCGCGCAGACAATCGCCTCGAGGTAGCGCGCAGATAGTCCGGGCGTCCCGTAGTAGGCCAGTCTAAAACTCACGCCACCCCAGATTCAAGGCGCCATCCATTCGAGGACTCAATCGAGCTTGAGTGCCCTTTTCCGAAGAGCCTTCTTGGCCTGCTTTCGCTGGCTCTCGTCGAGCCTCTCCAAAAGCAGGATTCCGTCGAGATGATCCACCTCGTGTTGCAGCACCCTACCAAGTAGCTCGGACCCCTCGATGGAGAGCGGATTACCATCCATGTCTATACCCTCTAGGTGAACCTTGTTGGGCCGGACGATATCCCAGTAGAGTCCTGGAACTGAGAGGCAGCCCTCTTCATAGACCCATTCACCGTCGAACTCGGTGAGCTTAGGATTGAGAACAGTCCGAGGACCCTCACCTATGTCGTATACGAAAATCCTCTTTTCGACACCGACCTGTGGGGCAGCAAGGCCGACTCCTGGCGCCTCCCGCATCGTCTCGATCATGTCACTTACCAGCTTGGCTATCTTTCCGTCGATCTCGGTTACGTCCGTAGCATTCGTCTTGAGGACGGGATCCCCATAGGTTCTGATAGGTTGCAAAGACATGGCTCACAGAATAGTGGCCGCTCCGACGCTATGTACTTATCGGATCTTCGATGACCCGGGCGGTGCCATCTGCTCCAGTCTCAATGGAAGCTCAATTCCAGACCGCAGAGCTGGGTCGGACACCGGAGCGTCGGCAACAATCCTGATCGGAATGATCCCCGCCCAAACATCCAAATCGGCGTCATCTGAATCCGAATCCCCCGGTGGGCCATCTGACACTTTCACCGAGAACTCATCGAGGGTGAGGCGCAGAACTCGCGTCTTACGCAGCTCCATCTCGTTCGGGGTCCGGGCATATCCCCACTGTCCCGGGACGGCGTGATCAGAGATCGCCCTCAATGCGACCTCCTTCTCGGCTTGATCGGAGACCTCCTCGGCCAGAGAGTAGATCACTGCGCTACGGTAATTTAGCGAGTGCTCAAACACGCTGCGTGCAAGTACAAAGGCATCCACCACGGTCACTACGAAAGTGACCTCGACCCCCTTGGCCCCCTGCCTCAGGCTCTGCGAGGCGACTGATCCGTGGACGTACAAGAGGTTGTCGACGTACCCGAAGATCGTCGGGACCACAAATGGACTACCACTGTCTACTTGCACTGCAAGGTGGCCATAAAAGGCGGCGTCGAGTACCGCGGTTAGATCCTCCCGGCTGTGGGAGCCGTTCTCAGGGAAGCGTCGGAGTCGCGTGCGCTCGGTAAAGTGCTCACCATCAACCGACTGCATCAAGGGTCACTCCTGTCTCATTTGCCGCGCTAAAAATTAACTGCCGAAACGGCCCAAGCTTTGTTAACTTGAGGTTGCAAGGACAACGTGCAGATTCCGCTCTCGTCCACATTCAATAGATTGTAGGGGCAACACCCAAATCCCATAGAACGAGTTGGCTCTTGACACCTATTGGTCCTACGGACTCACTGACACAGCCCCGGTACTCCGGCGCCGCAACATTTGCACGACTTCCACGCATAGACGAGGTGGCAGACGCCGAGATCAAGATCGTCGGGGTCCCCTTCGACTCCGGCGTCACCTACCGGCCCGGTGCCCGCTTTGGCCCCTCGGCTATCAGGCAGGCGTCCAGGCTGCTCCGTCCTTATAACCCGGCCCAGAAGATAGACGTATTCCAGACCGTGCAGGTTGCAGATTGTGGAGACATCTCGGCAAACCCATTCAACATTGAAGAGGCGATCGAAGCGGTCTCGAACCACGCCTCCCAATTGATTGCAGGGAACTCACGGCTGATCACGCTAGGAGGCGACCACACGATCTCCCTTCCGCTGCTTCGTGCCATGCACGCAAGGCACGGCAGAATAGCGCTAGTCCACTTCGACGCACACTTGGACACCTGGAACACCTACTTCGGTGCACCCTACACCCACGGAACTCCGTTCAGGCGGGCCTTCGAAGAGGGACTCCTCGCCGAGGAGAGTTGTATGCACATCGGCATCAGGGGTCCGCTGTACGGCTCGTCAGACCTGGTCGAGGATGCTGGGCTCGGCTTCCAAGTTATAACGACCGATATGGTCGCCGAGATGGGTCCGAAAGAGGTGGCCGCCCAGATCATCAGACGGGTCGGCAACTCCCCGCTATACCTATCGCTGGACATCGACGTTATGGATCCGGCCTTTGCTCCCGGTACGGGGACCCCCGAGGCGGGTGGACTGAGTTCTAGAGAGGTTCTCACGATCATTCGAGCCCTGTCTGGCTTGGATCTCGTCGGAGGAGATGTCGTCGAGGTCTCACCCGCTTATGACCACGCAGAAGTAACCTCCGTAGCCGCGTCACACGTCGTCTACGAGCTGATCACCCTCATGGCGATCAAAATGGCCAACGGCAGCTGACTGTGACCGGGGGGCGCAGCTCCAAATCTCATCAGCCGGGATGGGTACTTTGCCGCCGCACCTAAGAGTTTCATCTGTAACGAAACGAGAACGGCGGACGGCGGACAGCGGACGTGAGGCCAATGTATTCCGCGTAACCGGCGAGCAGGTCCCACATCGCTTAGTCTCGGATATAGCATCCGTTGACCTAATTTCAACAGTGACCAGGCCAGGCGGATTGTCTCTGGAAATAGTGCCGTATGACTTCCCAGGTAGTTGTCTACGGGCTCCGATCCACGGCCGTCTCCACCTGACACCGAACTGTTTTCAGTTGCAATGTCAATCCCACGTCGACACACAAAGCTACCCAACTAGGTCGACATGGGAACAATGGGGCTACCGTAAGAGCCACCCGCAGGGAAGGGGGCTTGAATGATCGCTTTAGATCACTCGGAGTCGATGCAAGAGCAGAGCTCAAGTCGGCAGCCTAGAGGTTCCGAGGGAACATCTCGTATTTGAGTGAGGACACCCTCGCCGCAGTCAGAAGAACGACCTCTGCCAGCTCAGTTTCCGAAGCTGCAGAGATAAGTGTCGTTTTCTCGTCGATATCGAAAAGCTCGTGCGGAAGATCCGCCGCCAAGACCTCCGAGAGTTCGTGCATCTCCGCCACTCGTCGGCCCGTGACCCTTGCGAAATACCTATAGGGAGGAAGTCCGAGCGACATCCTCTGATCGAGTTCAGTCCTATACAGCTGCCGTAGGTTACGATCCCTCATTGCTTCATACAGCAGATCCGAACCATCCCTCATCTGCAGGTAGACAACTCCAGCTGCCATTGAGACGGACTTGGATGCCCTTGCGATCTGATAGAGGCTCCGCTGCAGCCTGTCGACCGACACAGAGTGGACCCATCTGTCGAACTCCAAGAAGACGACCACGGAGGAGGTGATGCTCCTCAACAGGGCGGCTTCAGTTCCCACAACCACTCTTATTTGATCCTCGGTAGTTGGCTCAGAACCCTTCGCCACCACCGCAACCTTCTCACCGAGGATTCCCTCAACGGTAGGACCCAGCCGATCCACTCCAGAGGAGATCGGTCGGATCCTTTGCGAACCACACACTTGGCAGACCACCGGCCGCTGAAGGCCACAGGTCCCACAGGTCAGCCGGGCCGGGACGACCTTTCGCCTGAGCGACTCCACCCTTGAAAGCACCATTTCAAGAGGTCGTTCCCCCACAGCAGAAACCACCCCGTTACAGGCCTCGCACCGTTGCAGCGATCCGCACTTTGCACAGAGGAGTTGAGAGGAGAAGCCCTTTGCATTATGAACCACCACGAGATCAAAGTCAGGCGTAGCTACTGATTCCGAGCTAATCCTGCGACCCAAATCCCGGTACCTTCCAATTCGGGACAGCGGATCGGAGTCGAGTTCCTCCACCATCGATACCGTCTCGATCCTGCTCCAGCCACCTCTATATCTGGAGAGCTCAGGATGCCGTACAACCAAGGAGGAGTTCAGCGTCTCCACAGCCGGGG
This sequence comes from Acidimicrobiaceae bacterium, assembly GCA_013044385.1. Classification (GTDB taxonomy): domain Bacteria; phylum Actinomycetota; class Acidimicrobiia; order Acidimicrobiales; family Acidimicrobiaceae; genus JABEUN01. Next base: position 32,097 of record JABEUN010000049.1, on the reverse strand, counting down.
CCGCACCTACCAGCAGGAGTTCGCAACATTCGACCCCAGCCCGCAACTCGGCCAGACGCCAGGCCTCCCAGTGTGGGTATGCCTGTTCCCTCATCGAAGGATCTACCGAATCGAATACGACAATTGCACCAACCCCAACACTGGGTGCAAGTAGAGCTGAGCGAGCACCCAGGATGACGGCGGGGTGCCTCCCGTGTGCGATCGCCAGATAGTCACGCGGATACTCGAGCACAGGCACCCCAAGCCTGCGCAGCTCGGAATGGAGCACTGAGATTCGAGACTCATTCGGCATAGCTACTATCACGGACCGGTTGTGAGCTCTGTAGTGGACAAAGGCCGAGTTGACCCAGCCGATCTCGTCGTAGTTGGGAGCTTCCCATATCTGCGATCCGCCTCGACCGAACATCGCTTCGGCAACACCGTCGGAACCCTCTGGTCTGGAGATCGCCGCCCAGTCCAGGTCGATTGGGCGTATGTTCCGTTTAGGCGACGCAGCCTTCAGAAATGGCGCTGGAGAACAGCTCCAGAGCTTCGCAGCGGCAATGCATACCTCAACCACCACTGGTGGCGGGCCGACCGAGATCTGACGACCTAGCGGTCGCAACCTGGTCGGCTGGGGTGGCGCCGGCGGAGAGATATCCACCACCCACCCTTGCTCGTTCCGACTGTTTAGTGGTACCGCATACCTACCCCCGAAGATCGGTATCTCTGCCGAAAGCGGATCATAGAAGTAGGTAAGCGGTGTAAGCATCGAGGAGACGTCGACGACGACGTCGACGTAACCAATCTCCGGGACCCCCTCTGGGAGCAGAAGTTCAGCTTGCTGCAATAGCGGACTTGAAGTCGTCCAGCCGGGAGAGAACCTCCCAGGTGAAACCCTTCTCGGTTCGGCCGAAATGGCCGTAGGCTGCAGTCCGCCGAAATATCGGCTTCCTGAGGTCGAGATCCCTGATGATGGCCGCAGGTCGAAGGTCGAAGGTCTCTTCGATCGCCTTCTCGATCTGTTGCGGAGAGACCGACTCAGTACCGAAGGTCTCAACCATGAGTGACACCGGACTTGCTACACCGATGGCGTATGCGACCTGTATCTCGCACCTCCTTGCAGCACCCGAAGCCACAACGTGTTTTGCAACCCACCGCGCAGCGTATGCTGCCGATCTGTCGACCTTCGATGGGTCCTTCCCCGAAAAGGCCCCTCCCCCGTGACGGGCAGCACCTCCGTAGGTATCGACGATCACCTTCCTGCCCGTAAGGCCGGTATCGGCGTGTGGTCCACCCAGTTCGAATCGGCCAGTGGGGTTAGCAAGAATCTTGATTCCCGAACTGTCCAGATCGTGGGGAAGCATGGGCATAATGACCGAGTCGGTCAGATCAGGTAGTAGAAGAGTATTCAGGTCAATTCCCGGCTGATGTTGCGTGGAGATCAGTACCGTGTTGACCTTCACTGGGCGATACCCCTCGTAGTCGATGCTCACCTGAGTCTTGCCGTCGGGCCTCAAGTATGGAAGGACTCCCGCACGTCTCACCTCAGCAAGTCTCTGTGCCATCCGGTGTGCCAACCAGATCGGAAGAGGCATCAGGTCCGGTGTCTCGTCGCATGCGAAACCGAACATCATCCCCTGATCACCCGCTCCGAGTGCGGAGAGCAGGTCGACGCTGGATCCGCTTCGTTCCTCCATGGCAGAGTCGACACCCTGTGCTATGTCTGGCGACTGCTCGTCGATGGAGACCACAACACCACAGGTGTTTCCGTCGAATCCGAAACTCTCCCGGTCGTAACCGATCTCACAGATCGTCTTGCGAACCAGACGGGGGATGTCCACGTAACTCTTGGTACTTATCTCCCCGGCCACCACCACAAGTCCTGTGGTCAAAAGTGTCTCACATGCGACCCGACCCATAGGGTCCTCGGTGAGAATGGCATCGAGAATGGCATCCGATATCTGATCGGCCATCTTGTCCGGATGGCCCTCCGTCACTGACTCGGACGTGAACGTATAGCGCCTCTGCAACCCTCATCCTTTCCTCGGTGGACCAACCAAAGGATCCTGAGCCAAGCCTGACCTACAACCTAGGCCTTTCCTGGCTCCATCTGACTACTGTCTAGCCCTGCGAATTGCGTCCGCTTTGGTGAGGACTACCCGGGCAACTTCCAGTTTCGAGACTCCATCCAGGTAAGATCCGGAAACTTCACCGTCGAGAATATAAACCGAGTTGGTTTCCACTCCAAACCCAGCGCCCTTTTTGGTGACATCGTTGCCGACCATGATATCCACCTGTTTCTTGCTGCGCTTGATCGCAACGTTCTCCTCAAGCCTGCTCGTTTCGGCCGCAAATCCCACTACCACCTGTTCCGGCCGCCGATTGGACCCGAGGTACTCCAGAATGTCCGCCGTAGGAACGAGTCTTATCTCCGGTACTCCATCAGCCTTTTTGATCTTGTCGTCGGCAACTCGCGCTGGGGCGAAGTCCGCGACCGCGGCGGCCATCACCACAATATCCGAACCTTCAAAGTGCTTTTTGACCGCCTCGAACATCTCGGAAGCAGTCTCCACTTTGTCGACGGCCACACCGGGCGGGACTGGAAGTTCCGAGGAGGTAACCAGCGTCACACTCGCACCTTGTTCGGCGGCGTACTGCGCAAACGCGTAGCCTTGCCTACCTGAGGAGCGGTTCCCTACATATCTCACCGGGTCGATCGGCTCCCTAGTCCCCCCTGCCGTGATAAGCACCCTTATGCCCCCGAGTGTCGATTCATCACCTGAAGTGGGGGCTCCAAGAAGACGGGATGCCACGTCGAAGATCTCAGCTGGCTCCGCCATGCGGCCCGCTCCGTAGTCCCCTCCCGCCAGTCGACCGACTCCAGGCTGGACGAAGTCCACACCACCGTCGATCAGCCAGCTGACATTGCGCTGGACAGAACGGTTCTCCCACATCTCTGTATGCATAGCGGGAGCCAGCAGTACCTTGGAAGTAGCCGCACTTAGAACAGCGCTCACCAGGTCATCAGAGGCGCCATTTGCATACTTCGAGATGATGTTGGCTGTGGCCGGGGCCACAACTATCAGGTCGGCTCGTCTTGCTAGCGAGGTGTGCGGCACGGGATCACTTTGAGACCAGAGCGATGATCGCACCGGCTCTGAGCAAAGGGCCGAGAATGTGACTTCGCCGACGAAACGCTTTGCGTCGTCGGTCATCACCGGAATCACCCGGTAGCCAGCATCCATAAATCTGCGTGCCAACTCTACGGACTTATAAGCTGCGATTCCACCACAGACACAGAGCACCACCGACTTTTGCACCTGCTGGTGCAGGTCAACTTCTGAAGGAGTCAACAGCGACCTCCGGAGCTAGTCTTCCTGGATTTCCTCTTCGAGGACCAAGCTCTCGACGACCACCTCTTCTTCAGGCTCCTCGGGCTCCTTTGGAACGATCTTGTGAGCTGCAATCTCATCGAAGGAGATCGAAAGAGGCTTTGTAGATGTCGAATCCACTTGTGGAGGGACGATGGAACCGAGACCATCACCCAATCTTGAGTAGTAGGAGTTGATCTGACGTGCACGCTTGGCACCAAGACTCACCAGGGAGAACTTCGAGCCAGCAGCTTCTAGCAGCGTCTCGATCGGTGGAACCATCATTGAACGTGTCACTACTTCTGCCATACTGCTCGAAACTCCTTGAAGACTGGGGCCAGTTAAGCCTACTACCCGGAATCGAAAAGTACTCCCTACCCGCTGGCAGTACCGGCTGCTCGTCTAGTACTAATGATCCCTGATATTTCAGCGATCGCCACATCGAGATCGTCGTTGACCACAATCTGGTCGCAAATCCTGCGGGCTAGTTCCATCTCGTCAGAAGCGATAGCTATCCGTCGTCTGATGTGGGCATCGTCGTCACCCCGGCGCCGCATTCGGGCAGCCAGCTCGTCCAACGACGGGGGCGCTACGCCAATTAGTAGAGAATCGGGCCTCGCGGTTCGAACCGACTGCGCACCCTGCATTTCGATCTCCAAAAGTAGGTCTCCGTCAACAAACTCGGCTGAGGGAATGGGGGTCCCATATAGGTTCCCCAAAAATTCTGCCCACTCAAGAAACCGCCCGTTGGCAATAGCGTCTTCGAACTCCGCCCGGGTGACAAACACATAGGCTTCATCGCTCTCGCCTACTCTTTTGGAGCGGGTTGTCCAAGACTTAGAGAGGTGTATTCCCTCGATCGCGTCTACAAGCCGGGCGGCAATGGCACCTTTACCAACGCCACCCGGCCCGCATATGACTACGATCAGGGCTTCGCTGTATCCTTTATCAGGCGCTCTTTTTGATTTGCGCCCAATCCTTGGAGGCGACGAGTCTCGGCGATACCGACTTCGGCCATGATCTTCCGAGCCTTTACTTTGCCGATTCCCGGCAGGCTCTCAAGGACCGAAACGACCTTCATTTTACCAACGAGCTCCTCGCTTGCTGAGCGCTCCAACAGCGACTCAAGCGTGATGGAACCCATCTTGAGCTTCTCCTTGAGCTCGGCTCGGGCTTTACGTGCAATGGCAGCCTTTTCCAGCGCTGCTTGGCGCTGCTCAGGCGATAGAGATGGAGGCAATGGCATATTTTGAAACATAACCGGAAACGAAGGGGCTCAGCGCCGAATTAACAGCCATTTTGCCGACTTATGCAGTATTTTTCGTGAAAATTGCCATGTTTTCTAGGTTATCCCCAGATTTGGCGCAGATCAGAGCCCACTCAAAATGTAACCATGGGTGCCAAGATTACCCATCTGCCGGACTATGCGGCCTCAATCACCGACTCCAGAATGGACTCTGCAGCGGCAATTGGGTCGTCTGCCAAGGTCACCGCCCTACCGATCACCAATAGATCGGCTCCTGCTCTGATTGCTTCGGTCGGTGTAGCACTTCGCTGTTCGTTTGCTTCAACTCCAGTCGGACGAATCCCGGCGACCACAGCGTACATGTCAGGTCGCATCCTCTTCCCCTCTGCGACGTCCTCAGTCGCACAGACGTAACCCCTGCACCCCCCTAGAGCCGCTGCCTCGATACGGGCCGGCAGGACATGTCTAGGTGCACCTCCGTCTGAGGTGAGGACTGTCACTCCTAGGGCTGCAGGAACGGGAGCCCCAACCGCCTGTGCACCCTCCATAAGCCCCTCCACGCCGGCCCTGAGCATCTCTGTGCCACCAAACGCGTGCATCGTGAGAAGCGAGGCACCCAGACCCCCGACCACCCTCGCCGCCTTCTTCACAGTCGTGGGAATATCGTGGAGTTTGAGATCCAAAAAAACTTTGAAACCGAGCTCGACGAATGCGCCAACAGCTTCCGGACCAGTAGCAAGATAAAGCTCGAGGCCGACCTTGACAAACCCGAAGTAGTCGATGAGGTCTTTCGACATCCGCGTGGCCACAACGAGGTCGTCATAGTCCAACGCCAACGCCAAGCGATTCCTCGCTACGATCTCTTCCACCCAGCTTCTCCTTATGCCCTATTCGCTACACCCACAACGTCGCTGATCCTCGAAATACCCAAGTCGGCACAAAGACTGACGAGCTCCGCCAACACTGTTCTCGGCGCTCTTGGGTCGGCAAAATTCGCCGTTCCAACTTGAATCGCAGATGCCCCTGCCATGATCATAGCGAGGGCTTCACGTCCAGTTGAGATTCCACCCACACCTACAATCGGAATCTCGGGATTGTGCCTGTGGAGATCAAACACTGCTCGAAGCGCCACTGGCCCCAAAGCCTTACCCGACAGGCCGCCGCCCACACCACCAAGTATCGGTTTGCGCCCCTGGACATCTATAGCGATTCCAACGAGGGTATTCGTCAAGGTCACTGCCGTCGCACCGGCGCCTATTGCCGCGCCAGCGATCTCGGAGATGAGGTGCGTATTCGGGGACAACTTTGCAACTACCGGGATACCGGCCGCTACCACCGCTTCGGTGACGGCCGATGTCAGCTGAACCGAGTGTGCGAACAGTTTGGATCTCTCCTCGAGATTGGGGCAACTTAAGTTCACTTCCACGGCCGCCACCCTTTGCGCCACTGGGGCAAGAAGTTGGGCTGCTGCAGCAAACTCGTCTACGGTCCTACCCCATATGCTTACGATTATATTTACTTTGTGCTTTTCCAGTAGTGGGAGATAGTGACTGATCCATGCATCAACACCTGGACCCTGGAGACCCACCGAGTTCAGCATGCCTGCATCTAGCGGTACGAGCCTCGGTCCCGGATTCCCCTCCCACTTGAATGCAGAGATCGACTTCACAACTACCGCTCCGAGATCGGACAGTTCGAAGAACGCCCCCAGTTCTGAACCGAAGCCCGACGTACCAGCTGCAGTCATGACCGGATTCTTGAAAGCAAGCGCCCCAACCGTGGTACCAAGATCCAGCTGGAACTCCTCGATGGTCGGTGTCTGTTCCGGTAGTCGCTCACAGGACCCTGTGATCTTTTGACCACCCAGCTCGCGAAGGAATTTCACGAAACGCCGCTGTATCACGTGCGGGCGATGGAGGCGTGGAAGGACTGGATCGATCTGACATCCAGTGGGGTAGAGGCGACGTCTCGCACCCCACTTGCAGCCGCTCGAGCTGCGGCTAGTGTCGTTAGGCATGGAACGTGGCTCCGAAGTGCAGCGCTGCGGATCCTGTAACCGTCGGACCGTGGCTTATTGCCCCTCGGAGTATTCACCACGAGGACCACACCTCCTGAGGAGATGAGCTCAACAGCGTCCTGATCAGATCCTTCGTTGCCCACCCCGGGCATTCCCAGCAACTCCTGCTCCCCCGAAACCTTGGCTACGGTGACTTTGACATCGAGTCCATTGGCCCTAAAGGCCTCTGCGGTGCCGGTGGTCGCAGCTAGTTCGAAACCCATCTCAGCCATCATCGTTGCGACTTCGACTCCCGCAGCCTTATCCCTGTCCGCCAATGAGAACAGGACCATTCCCGTCTTTTCGAACCTCGAACCGGCTGCCAGCTGACTCTTCGCGAAGGCGCGTGGGAAACTGCTGTCTATGCCCATCACCTCGCCAGTAGATTTCATCTCCGGGCCGAGAAGTGTGTCTGCAGTGGGGAACCTTGAGAAGGGTAGGACCGCCTCTTTGACAGCCACGTGATCGAAAGATGTCGTCTCGGGAAGCAGCCCGGTAGACCTGAGCTCCGAGAGGGTCTTTCCCACCATCACCAGTGACGCAATCTTGGCCAACGGTACACCTGTCGCCTTGGCGACAAACGGCACTGTACGAGACGCCCTCGGGTTTGCTTCGATCACGTAGACCTGGCCGCTTTGGACTGCGAACTGGACGTTTATCAGACCGACAACCGCTAGCTCTTCGGCTATAGACCCGACATGCCGCCTGATCTCCTTCAGTACCTCATCTGAAAGGGTCTGTGGCGGCAGCGCACATGCAGAGTCGCCAGAGTGGATTCCTGCCTCCTCGACGTGCTCCATAATTCCGCCTATGTAGCTCTCGCCGGTTGAGTCCCTTACTGCATCTACGTCGACTTCGATAGCATCCTCTAGGAAGTGGTCTATCAGGATCGGCCGATCTACGCTCTGACCACCCTCTGCATCGAGCTGTTTCAGCGCCTTGAACGCCCTCTCCAGCTGCGCGTCGTCGTAGACGATCTCCATTGCCCTACCACCAAGGACGTAGCTCGGGCGTACCAGCACCGGAAATCCAACCTTATGGGCGACATCCAGCGCCTCCTCGAGCTTTGTGACCGTTCCACCTGGAGGCTGTGGAATACCAACCTTGGCACAAAGACTGGACCACAGCTCACGATCCTCAGCCAAGTCGATCGACCTGGCTGACGTACCTAGCACCCACTGGCTCGGAAGGTGGCTCGCCAGCTTCAAAGGCGTCTGGCCGCCTAGCGATACGATCACGCCGACGAAGCCGTCCAACTTCGACTCCACGTCGAGAACTTCCATCACCTCTTCATTGACAAGTGGCTCCATGTAGAGGCGGTCCGAGGTGTCATAGTCTGTCGAGACCGTCTCGGGGTTACAGTTGACCATGATTGTCTCATAGCCAGCCTCTCGAAGCGCAAAGCTGGCGTGCACGCAGCAGTAGTCAAATTCGATTCCCTGTCCGATTCGATTCGGACCCGACCCGAGGATTACGACCCGCTTTTTGTCGGAGACCGTCGTCTCGCTCTCCTCGTCGTAGCTCGAGTAGAAGTAAGGCGTAAACGCCTCGAACTCAGCGGCGCAAGTGTCGACAGCCTTGTAGCTCGGACGCACCATGAGCGCATGGCGATGTCTGCGCACTTCGGCCTCTTCTAAGCCAAAAAGGTAGGCGAGCTGGCCATCGCCGAATCCCATCTGTTTGGCCTCGAACAACAGATCGCGACCTATCGAGTCGAGTCCTGTTTTTGAGTAGTGTTCCAGCAAGACTCGCCTTGCGAAGGAGATCTGTGCGATCTGGTCCAAGAACCACGGGTCAATCTTCGAGAACTGATAGACACGCTCGACAGTGATCCCTCTGCGCAATGCCGCCTCGACTCTGAAGATCCGATCAGGGGATCCATAAGAGATCGAATCCAACAGCTCTTCGTCTGTGTGTTGATCGTACTCCACTTCGACGGGGTCGCAGTTCAGTCCGAGTCGACCCTTCTCGATGGACCTAAGTGCTTTCTGGATGGATTCGAGGAAGCTGCGACCGATGGCCATCGCCTCACCCACAGACTGCATCCTCGTCCCGAGTCTCTCCTGGACATCGGGAAACTTCTCGAAAGCCCACCGTGGAACCTTCGTGACCACATAGTCGATCGAAGGTTCGAAGCTAGCCGGGGTCACTTTGGTGATGTCGTTACGTATCTCGTCCAGGCTGTAGCCAATTGCAAGCAGAGTTGCGATCTTCGCTATTGGGAAGCCCGTCGCCTTCGACGCCAGAGCCGAAGAACGCGACACCCTTGGGTTCATCTCTATAACCACCATCTCACCGGTGGCCGGATCGACGGCGAACTGGATATTGGAGCCACCAGTCTCGACCCCGATGCGGCGAATAATCTTGAACGCTGCATCACGCATCTTTTGATACTCAAAATCAGATAAAGTCTGTGCAGGTGCAACCGTTATTGAATCACCAGTGTGAACACCCATAGGGTCGAAATTCTCAATTGAACAGACGATGACGGCGTTATCTTTAGAGTCGCGCATCACCTCCAGTTCATACTCCTTCCAGCCAGCGATCGACTGTTCGATGAGTATTTCGGAGATCGGGGACGCGTCGAGTCCCACAGACGCCAACTCGCTGAACTGCTCGGCGTCTTCAGCTATACCGGTCCCAGCGCCACCGAGAATGAACGATGGCCTGATTATCACCGGATACCCGATCGAGGCTGCAACCTCTTTCGCCTCGTCGAGCTTGTGGGCAAACCCGGAGTAGGGGACCTTCATACCGATCTCCTCCATGGCCGCCTTGAACTGCTCCCGATTCTCGGCGGTCTCGATCGCCACTCGGGAAGCGCCGATCAGCTCCACACCGAACCTCTCGAGTATCCCGGCGTCCGACAGCGACATCGCAAGGTTCAGCGCCGTCTGGCCACCTAGAGTAGGAAGCAGAGCGTCGGGCCTCTCCTTCTCGATAATCGAGGCGACTATATCCCTGTCGAGGGGCTCTATGTACGTAGCATCGGCAAATTCGGGATCGGTCATGATCGTGGCAGGGTTTGAGTTGACCAAGATCACCCGAAAACCCTCCTGCTTCAGCACACGACACGCCTGGACCCCCGAGTAGTCAAACTCGCAGGCCTGGCCTATGACGATCGGCCCGGAGCCGATCACCAGGATCGAACTTATGTCGGTCCTCTTTCCCAAGTCAGATACCTCTTTCCATGATTTCCTCGAAACGGTCGAACAAGTAGTAGGAGTCGTGCGGACCGGGGCCGGCCTCCGGGTGATACTGAACCGAGAATGCCGCCTTCTCCGGATATGCGAGTCCTTCGATGACGCCATCATTCAGGTTTACATGCGTGACCTCGACCTTCGTCGAGACCATAGACAGACTCTCTCTGGAGACTGCGTAGTTGTGGTTCTGAGCCGTAACTTCGACTTTGCCGGTTTCCGAATCCGACACGGGGTGGTTGCCTCCATGGTGTCCGAACGGAAGCTTGTAGGTCGAAGCCCCGAGCGCTCTGGCCATAAGTTGGTGGCCAAGACAGATTCCAAAGCTAGGTACCGCCCCGACCAGCCCCGCGATCGCATCCGTCGCAAAGTCAAGGGGCTCAGGATCCCCAGGTCCGTTGGAGAAAAAGACGCCATCCGGATTTAGCGCAAGAACCTCTGCTGCAGTGGTATGCGCGGGGACAACAGTCAGAGAAAAGCGATTTTTGAGCTGCTCGATCATCGAAGCCTTGATCCCGAAGTCGAACGCCACCACCTTTTTGCCCGAACCCCCATGATCGACCGACTCAGAGGCTGAAACACCGCTCACCATGTCGATACCGTCCGTCGTTCGAGCGCTCTTAGCCAACCTCTCCAGCTCCCCGATCGGACGTGTCCCGACAACGCCGGCAAGAGCACCCTTTGTCCTCAAATGCCTTGTGAGCCGCCTAGTGTCTGCACCAACCACAAGCGGGACACCCTCGGACTCGAGCATCTGGTGCAGTGGCATCTCCGAGCGCCAGTTCGATGGTCTTGTTGTGTAGTTCCTCACCACCACCGCCTTTGCAAAGACTCCCCTAGACTCGAAGTCCGCTGTGGTTACTCCATAGTTCCCGATGTGGGGGTAAGTGAACACGACGCCCTGGCCGGCGTATGAGGGGTCGGTCAGAATCTCCTGATAGCCAGAGAGGGAGGTGTTGAAGACAAACTCTGCAGATACATACCCACTGCTAGGCATCGCCTCTCCATATCCGAGTATTCCGACCTGATAGGTCGAACCATCAGAGAGAACCAAAAACCCCGGCTCCACTCCCAGGTCCTGCATCCGCGAATTCAAGAACAAAGCTTTCCCTCTCTCAAGACCACCGATCCGTCAAGGATCTGCCCAACAACCCTTCCCCTGAGCGCCATACCCAGATAGGGGAGATTTCTGGAGCGCGACACGATATCTCCGGGCGACGGAACCCACTCGGATCTGGGGTCGACTAGGACCAGGTTCGCATTGGTGCCGACCCGGATCCCAGCGTCTATCCCGACAATTCGCGCGGGACCGAACGAGAGCAGGCTGATCACCCGATGAAGTCGAACAAGCTGCCAAGGCTCGAGGCCATCGATCTGGTCCCAAGCCAGCCCTGCCTCCAGTTCCGACTCGTCCCAGCCAGGGTGGTTGAACATCGCGGTCCATGCCGCAGAAAAGGCCGTCTGGAGGCCGAGCATCCCAAATGCCGCCTCCGAAAATGGCTTTTGCTTTGCATGGTCAGAGTGAGGAGCGTGATCGGTGGCTATAGCGTCGAATTCGCCGCTGATACAAGCCTGCACCAACGCCATCCTCGTTGCGACCGAGCGCAGTGGCGGATTTACCTTGAAGATCGGATCGAATCCACCTGTTCGCGAATCGTCGAGCAGCAGGTGGTGGGGTGCAACCTCCGAAGTTATCCTCAGACCTTCTGACCTTGCGTGTCGAATCAGGTTGACACTCTCTCGAGCTGAAACGTGAAGAACGTGCAGGTTGCCGCCGTAGGCTTTAAGCAGTTCGATATCACGTGCGACCATCACCGATTCCGCCGACTCAGGTATCGACCCAAGGCCGAGCCTGACCGAAACCGTCCCTTCGTTGATGCTGCCGCCACTTGACAGCTCCGGATCCTGCGAATGCTGTGCGATAACGACTCCGAGCAAAGCCGACATCTCGAGCGCCTCACGCATCAGCGAAGGCGATCGGAGACCGGTGCCATCATCGGTGAAGAACCTAACACCAGCCTCCGCTAGGGAGTAGATATCCACCAGCTGCTCGCCAGCTCGTCCAATGGTGATCGCGGAACTCTGTTCAACTGTCACACGTAGCTTTTCCAGGCGGTCAGTAATCGAACGGAGGACACCGACCGAATCCATCGCAGGGTCCGTATTCGGCATCGCAAGCAGGTAGCGGTAACCGCCGAATATCGCCGCCTGCTCGACCGACTCCAGTGTCTCGGACTCCTCCCCACCGGGCACCCTCGTATGGGTGTGCAGATCGATGAAGGAAGGAGCGACCACCAGGCCCTCTGCGTCAACCGTCTCGCCGCCGGAATCCGCGATACAATCGCCGATCTCGGTTACAATCCCATCGGTGATGGCGACATCGGACCTTCTAAATCCTCTCTCGGTCACCAGGAGTCCTCCCCTGATGACGCCGGAAACCTTAGACAACAGCTCCACCCTTCACATCAAGACCGAACGCCCGCTCGAACACCGCCATCCTGATCAGGACCCCGTTTCGCACCTGTTCGGAGATGAGACTCCGCTCATCTGGCAGGGTCACACCCAGCTCAACTCCGTGATTCACCGGACCGGGATGCATAACGAGTCCATCGGGGCGCATCTCGGACAGTCGCCTCTGGTCCAGTTGGAACCTGCGCCTGTACGACGATCCGTCGACCCCGGCCGCTCCGTGTATCCGCTCCCTCTGAATCCTGAGCAGGTACACGACATCCACTTCGGACAGGACCTCGTCGAGTTCGTAGCTGACCTCGGCCGACAGTGCCGAAGCCCTAGGGACCATCAGTGCGTGGGGTCCAACGAGGACGACCTCCATTCCAAGTCGCGGCAAAAGCGAGCAGAGCGATCTCGCCACCCTGGAGTGCAGAATATCGCCGACGATAGCTACCCTCCTGTTAGCAAGAGCTTCCACCGAACCGAACCTGCACACGAGGGAGTAAGCGTCCGAGAGGGCCTGGGTGGGATGTTCATGGCACCCGTCACCACCGTTGATGACCGGCAGGCCGGTCCATTGAGAGACCATACGAGGCGCGCCCTCGCTCTGGTGTCTGACTACGATTGCATCCGCCCCGGAGTAGGCGACGGTGTTGCAGGTGTCCTTTAGCGACTCTCCTTTGGAGACCGACGAAGCTATGACTGCCAAATCGATGACCTTGGCTCCTAGCCTCTCCCCGGCCATTGTGAAGGAGAGTCTCGTCCTAGTGGAACCTTCGAAGAAGAGTGTTGCAACTACCGCTGAATCCAGCGATGAGGTGAACCGCTGACCATCCTCCTCCATAGACCTGAAGTGGCTCGCCCTGTCGAATATCTGAAAGATCTCTCCGTCGGTCAACTCCGAGATCTCGGTCAACGAGCCAGAGGGCATGGCCTCAGCACCGACTTCACGATTCAACACCTACTGATCCTCCTCAATACGATGCTTCGAGGCGTCGTGTCGGGCATCGAGGGTCTGTGAGACTGACCCCGACGGATCCAAACACTCCAGTATCCGCACTCCATCTGGACCGGCCTCCACATGTTCGAACTGCGAGGTTGGGAGATTCTTGCCGACATAGTCAGGTCGAATAGGGAGCTCTCTGTGTCCCCTATCTACGAGAACAGCGAGCTGAACTGCCCTCGGCCGGCCAGCAAAATTGATCGCCTCGAGCGCCGCCCTAGCCGTCCTTCCAGTAAATATGACGTCGTCGACCAGAATCACGACTCTTGCCTGGATGGGCACCTTGAACTCGGGAATACCTTTTAGGGCCACAAACGGACGGTCGTCGCGGTACGGGGTCACATCAAGCACCTCGACCGGTGGCCCAGCTCCGTCAATCTTCTCGAGCGCGCTGGCTATGAACTCGGCCAGCCAGACTCCACCGTTTGCCAGGGCCACAAGGGAGATCTCCTGTGAGCCATGATTCCTCTCGGAGATCTCATGTGCAATCCTGGTGGCCGCACGCGACACGTCCGAGGAGTTGAGTACAGTTGCCTTTGGTAATGACGAAGAAGGGGATGGCGATGGCCGAATGGCGTCCGCAGACAAACTACCCTCCTTGTGCCGTGTAAGCCTCACAGGACTCACTTCACGGAATCTTCGGAAATCGATCCTATTCTGTTCCATGGCATAACAGATCAATCGAGAGGAACTCCCAGGCGAATGGTCGGAGACAATCCAACGTCAAGCACTACTCGGAAAGGCAGTGCTAGGCACAGAAAAGCCAAAGCCAGGCTCAGTGGCCGGCAGAAGGTCGCCAGGGGCTCGATAGTTCTTGGTCTCGTAATCGTCCTTCTTGCTGGAAGCGTCGCGTACTACTTCTTCCACCTCTACGGCCAAATCCACAAACTAAATGTGGGAAATCTGACAGTCAACACCGATTCGAGTCAGCCGATCAACATACTCCTCGTTGGCTCCAACTCGCGTCAGGTGCTCAGTGCAAGCGAGGCAAAGTACTTCGGCTCGGGCGCGCAGGTAGGCGGGGCCAGGAGCGACGTTACGATGATCGCCCACCTAGATCCGAAGACTGGTCAGGTCAGCATCCTCTCGATCCCCAGGGACCTATTCGTCCCAATACCGGGAAAACACATAGCCAACAGGGTTGACGATGCGCTGAATGTCTCGCCATCCCAACTCGTAAATACCGTGGAGCAGGATCTCGGCATCCCGATCCAGCACTTCGTCGAGCTGAATTTCGATACGTTCCAGAAGGTAGTTCAGTCACTCGGTGGTCTAAAGATGTACTTTCCGATGCCAGTCAAGGACGCTTACTCCGGCCTCAACATCACAACACCCGGATGCATTCTTCTAAACGGATTCCAAGCACTCGAGGTCGTACGAGCCCGACATCTGTACTACGAGAAGAATGGCGTGTGGATCGAGGATCCCTTAGGCGACCTCAGCAGGATACGGAGGGATCACGAATTCCTGAAGGTACTTGCCGACCAGGTCAAGCAGAGGGGCATCTCAAACCCCTTCACACTCACCTCAATCATATCTAGCATCGTACCGTACCTCCAGGTGGATAGCGGTTTCACCCTGTCAAACATGATCGGAATTGCATCAAAATTCCGTCACGCCAATCCCAATACAGTCGCCACCTCGACCCTTCCCATTTCGCTGGTGAACAACTTCACCTACCAGGGTGCCTCCTACGGCGACGTGGTCTTCCCGACTGAGCCACAGGACAGCCAGTTGATCTCTCAGTCGCTCGGAATCAACTTCAATGAGCCAGCCTCGGCTAAAGCGGTACCCGTCGCTGTCCTAAATGGAAGTGGCATCGCCGGCCAGGCCGCACAGGTGAGTGCGACTTTGCGACAAGACGGATTCAAAATTGCAAAGATAGGTAACGCCACCGTCCAGTCGACCCCGTCCGAGACGATCATCAGGTATGAGCCAGGCTACATCTCCACCGCCATCGCATTGCGTTCCACCATGTCGGGCTCCGTGATCATGGGGCAGGCTCCCACCTTGTCGGGCGCGAAGGTAGAAGTGGTGACGGGAAATCAATTGACCGTCGTAAACACGGTACAGACGACTCAAACCACCACGGCACAGACCGGCTCCGCAGGGAGTAGCTCCTCCAGTTCGGTCACCACCCCAACAACCATTCCGATCACGGTACCGTCGACACTGTCACACACACCGCTGCAACCCTGGGATCCAAGGGCCTGTCCCGCGTAGATTCCGATAAAGAATCTTACTAGCGGAAAAGTGACCGCCCACATTCGAACATTGAGATGTTGGCAACCATCGCAGTGTTGATCGGCTTGATGTCCAGGGAGGACCTTCAGACCTGGACATCGGTTCTATTTGAAAAGTCCGGTCCTGCAAAAGGTGCATTGCGTTGCCAATTTCGATGAGAGCCTCAACTGCTTCGAACACGAGGTTTGCCTCAATCTAGCGAATTTGGACGCGCTGGAAAGGTAACCCGAAATGGGTGAATTGAGTTCGCGGTGCCGATCGATTTGGTCCTTCGTGGTCGTCACCGAGCAGGTGGGTCGTTACTACCACTCGCTCGTCCCCCAACGGACCGAAGCCCTAAGCACTTGAGAATAGCGTGGGCCGAATGTCTGTGATTAACCTTGCGGCACTCCGCAGCTTGGCACAAACCAATTTGATTGAGTCGCACTCGGCGACGTCACCCTCTCAAGGCTCGTAATGCGTCACTGTAAATCTGTCGACCCTGGAATCCAAGACACGACCGTTGACAGTTTTAATCGACGCTTTTTCCGTGGCAGCTAGGTCCATAAGGCTACAAATCAGGGAGCCCGGCCAGGTTTCAATAGTCGAGCCCATGGGACCAAGTTGGCCGCCATGAACAGAACACGACAGTCCCGACAGGGACCTGATCCGCCAGACGAACCAAAAGCCTGCCTATCGTACCGAGATCGTGAACCCCGGTTCTTGGCTCTCGATCAAGTGCAGTTAAATAACGCAGCCACCGGAGGGTAATCCCCGGTGGCTGCGTTTCTCAGCGTGACCTAAGATCTACTGCTTCGCAGCTCCTTGTACGGACCTGGCGAACGCCTGAGCACCCGATATCAGGTGCTTGGAACTGATCGCCGCCGAAGCAAGAACATTTGCACCAAGTCGAGCGAAGGCCTCCGACAGCTCACCGGCCGACTGCTTCGGATTCAGCCCAAAAGTTACGAAACAGGCGACATCCTTGCCGTTCAGCGGAGGCAGGGTACCTATGTAGCGTGTTGCCTTCTCGGCTGGATGCACCTTTGCAAGGAGCAGTCCCTCGACCCACGTACCAAAAACGATAAGGTCGGCATCCAACAGGTCCGAACTCTTGGCAAGGGTCGTGGAGATCGCTCTTGCGTCGAATCCCCTCGTACTCAGGGACTGCGCCACAACAGTAGCAGCCTTCTTGGTATTGCCTCCAGCGGACTCATAGATGACTACAGCCGTACGGAGTTTCGGAGATGACGTGTATGCGTGATCTGCGGGGCCGCCTGCCGTAGTTCCGATCTCAGCAATCACTCCCCTAGCCGCACTCATTCCCTGCGCCATTGCAGTTACAACGGTGGATGGTCCGATACGAACATCACCTACCGACCAGATCCGGTCTGCTACTTGGAATGCCGAATCGAGTCGGACCCGCTCCCGCGTCAAGGCGAGAGATGCCAACTTCTCAGAACCTGCGTACATTCCGCTGGCCATCCACCTTCGGTCCGGAATCCCCACTACCTGCGGGAGCCTGCCGAAGTCCACCTGCTTGGAGATCCTCGTCCAGCCCGGATCGAGGCGATATCCCATGGCCAAGACGACCATATCAACGTCGACCTCCGTGACTTTGCCAGCTATGAGCTTCGGAATCTGCGACGCTTCGTTCTGTTCTGTCGCATTCAGCACTGCCCGCCCGACCACACCGTCAACGTCGATCAGCTGCGTAACGGTAGTGCAGAAGTCAACACGCACTCCCTCGTGTCGAGCCTCCCTGATCTCGTCTGGGCGTGCCCTCGAGAACCTCTCATCCATCCAGTCAACGCATGTCGCCACTCCACCTAGGCGCAGTACCGACCGTGCCACGTCCATTGCAGTGTTACCAGCACCAAGGACTAGAACGTGCTTGCCTGTCATCGAAGTCACCGATGTTCCGTCGATCAGCTGCTCTTTGGCGGATTCCAGGAATGTAGTAGCGTCCACAACTCCTGCCATCTCTACACCTGAGATCTTTGGAACAATCGCCGAGGTCGCGCCTGCGGCAATTACAACACCGTCGAAACTGTCAAGAAGTTTGGGCATATCTTCAGGGGAGACCGGACTTGCGAGCCTGAACTCAACTCCGGCATCAAGTAGTTGAGCAACTGTCGGCTGCCACGCTGAGTTGGGCAGCACATAGGCGGGGATTCCCCAGCGGAGTACTCCACCGGGCTCGGCCTCCGAATCGAACACTGTGACCTTTGCTCCGGACCGGAACAGTTCGTAGGCGGCACCGATGCCACCAGGGCCAGCACCAACAACGGCTATTTTGAGATCGGTGGACCTCTTCGGCTCCAGTTCGACTGCCGGGACGGCGTCTGCAATGAATCTCTCGATCCGACCGACGGCGACTCCCCTGCCACCACTTAGCGACCAAGTGCAAGAACCCTCACACTGGCTCTGCCAGTCACAGACCCGGGAACACGCTCCTGGCATACACGAGGTTAGGGAGAGAATCTCCCTGGCCCCTTGCAGATCTCCCTCCAGCAGTGCTGAGATAAACCCGGGAATATCGTTATGGGCTGGGCAGCCTCTAACACAAGTTGGGTCGGGGCAACTTATGCATCGTGAAGCTTCGGCCATGACATCTTCCATTGATTCGAATCCCTGACGCACCTCGTGGATCGATCCGACGAGTTCGGTCGGATACAGATCGGTCGGAAGTACCCCAGCGGTTACCATCTGTGGCCCCTCGACAAAGATCGCAGCGAATGGACACGACCTTTGGCACTGGCCGCACCCGACACACAGGTCCTCATCCACAACTGCCACCCATTGGTCGGTATCCAGCGAGAGGGCTGCAGTGGGACAACGGACTATGCACTCTTGGCAACCGGCGCACCTGTCTGCCAGAATGTGTACGCTCGGGCGACTTGGTGACTGCACCGAGGGGGATCCCGATACCGTCCTATCTGAAACTGACGTCATCTAACTCTCCAAATCATTTTCAAGGTCTTCTTGGACTTTCGGTTGTCTGACGAGACTGCTTGCATTTCGACTCCCTACGATGCTGCGTGCATCGGCAGGTAGATCAGCGTTGCTAGAACACTGATGGCGAACACCATCAACAGGCTGGCTGCAACTGCAACCTGCGGCCTGCGGGATTGAGTCGCCAGATCCCGTCCAGAGATCCTGTAAGCCGCGTATAGAGATGCCGCAGTACCGAGACCCATGACCATGAGTTGCACTGTGACAATGCGGGGATCGGTGAGTAGTCGCACATTGTAGACACCTGGGTGTAGTCCGAATGGCTGTCCAATCGAGGAGAGGACCCTGGGGACGTGCTTGAAGAACTTCGGCAACTGTCGTGCGAAGTAGTCGGCACCGGTTATCGGAATCAACGCATAGCAGAGGGTCGTGAACCAAGTTGTCTTGTTCGAGCCGGTGGTGAATGCACCAGAAACCTTCCTGACACCCAGGGCAAGCAGCCATACGACGACGACTCCCAGTCCGATTCCACCAAAGTAGCCGATTGGGTCCGGATAGTGGGGGAAGTGCAGGAACGAGTTGAGCTTGGTGTCAAGCGTTGCGTACCAGCTCATAGCGTTGTACTGCTGATAAAGGACCAGACCCAGCAGGATCGATACTGCAAGTCCGACGTCCGCCTTGCGCCTTACCGGTGCGATAACAGACTTCAGTGGGGACTGGACAAAGAGGCCAATGTTGTCCGACGGGCAGGACTTGTAGCATTCAGAGCAGAGTCCGCACATAGAGTTCGTGTCGGCGCTGCCTGGCCAGGTATACCATGGGCAGCCGTAGCCATCCTCAGAACCCCTCATGCAGTCCTTGGTGCTGCAGGACATGCATACTTCACGATCCCTAGTCCGGAATCCCGAGACCATACCCATGGCACCGACCGTGCCGATGAGGGAGGAGAGTGGACAGATGTACCGGCAGAAAGTCCTTCTCTCGAACACAAGGAAGGAAAGAAGTGCGAAGGTGACTATTCCAATCACCATCAAAGAAGTCGCAATCGGTGCTCCGGGACCGGCGATGTTGAAGTACTCCTCGATGAATGTAAGCACCAGGAAGGTACCAACCGAGATGACTAGGCCGTGACCTGCCCAGGACTCTGGGAGTTTCTTGCCAAGTCCAAGTGCCTTCTGCGTCCTCTGGAAGAGTGCCCTCCTCTGGATCCACTCACCGAAGCCGCCGAATGGACACATCGAGCACCACGCCCTACCGACAACAACCATCATCACGAACACGAGACAGAACCACAGGTACCACGTGATCGCTGGTCCAAAATTACGACCGGGGTCGGTGATCCCAAAAATTCCTGAGATGATCACTATCCAGAAGATGATCTGATTAGGGACGATGAGAAAGAACTGGAACTTCCTGCTCTTCATCGCCCTAGCTAGTGGCTTTCCTATGAGGGGCAGCTTTGTGACGTCGACACCAGGATCGGTCGTCTTAAAATGCTCCTTGGCTTTTTCCCCCTGATATGGTCTCAGATTGACTGCAACTGAGATTGGGTCGTTCTTTACCTTCGGAATGTGCTCCCCCTGTGGAGCGTCGGCATTCCGAACCGGTATTCCCCTCTGATGTATGGTCACGCTTACTTCCCTTCAACCTTCGTCACACTGACCCCGACCGAATCCATCTATTACTTCTGGTCTTGAGACGGAAGTCACTCTTATTGTCTAAGGGCGGTCCGGCCCGGAATCCAAGGGCCCTTACACACATGGACTAGGGACTTTCGGCCCTTATCTAATATGAGTCATCATGGCCACATTTCATTGACGAGGGTGGAATAGGCGCGCTCCCACCTGCTCGGCGTTGAACCGTTGGGGTTCCGACCGGGCAATCTGAGATGCGAATGCGTCATATGGGTGTCGGCCTAATTTCACAGATCCCACCGATTGGATCATTAATAGAGATCGACCTACCCATCGGACAGGAAGGCAGTGGCTTGATGCTAGAGCAGGATCAAGAGACCGGATTGGCCCGTGCTTACCGGACCCGACCTATCAATGAGGTAGAGGCCAGCCTCTTCAAGGCCCTCGCCCACCCGGCGAGAGTCGGAGTCCTCGAGGCACTCCGTGACGGCGAGAAGTCGGTCTCAGAGCTACTTCCGATGCTGGGTCTTGCTCCCCCCCACCTCTCCCAACAGCTCAGTATTCTGAAACTTGCTGGGCTCATCGACGGACGAAGGTGTGGCACCCGAATTCTCTATACGCTTGCATTTCCAGAACTGCTCCAAGTCCTCGACGCGGCACGTCAAGTCTTGGCATTTGCATACGCCAAATCCACCGGCGTCCATCTAGTACTCGATGAATGGGACACGACCTCCTATCAGGAGAATTGACAGAGCAGACCGATCCTGTCCGCTCGGCTCCACCTTGGAGCAACCGATAGACAACAGTCACCCACCAAGACAGCTGGAACCCCGCATCAAATCTGGCAGTGGTGGAAAAACCCTGCTTAACCACGCGAAACGGCGTAGGTCAAACCGCGCTATTCGATCTAGAGCAGCGACCCTGTAGTTATTCTGCCCGTAACAATTGTGACAACGACTCGAAACACTGGTGTCCTAACTTCGTTCTTACCACGGATGTAAAGCATCTGAGGATCGAAAAGGAGGCAGCATTGGTACCGTATCCGTCCTGGCTACATGCGGGTGACAACGCATGGCAGTTGACGGCGGCGACCCTGGTTGGGCTGATGAGCATCCCAGGATTGGCGGTGCTCTACGGCGGGATCGTCCAGAAGAAGTGGGCCGTCAACACTATGTTGATGGCCTTCTCTGGATTCTCGGCCGTACTCATCGTCTGGGTTCTGTGGGCGTTCAACATGGGGTTCGGCACGCCGATACACGTTGGTCCGGGGATACTTGGCTCATTTGTTGGCCACCCGCATCCAGTTCTGGATCACCTAGGTGAGCAGTCACAGGCAAACATCCCACTTTTGAGTGGAATTGGCTTGATGCCCAAGTTCCGGTTCGCACAGTCGTCCCTGGTCTACTTCCAGTTCGTCTTCGCGGGAATCACTCCCCTACTGTTCCTCGGTTCAGTGCTGGGAAGAATGAACTTCAAAGCTTGGCTGGTATTCGTGCCGCTGTGGACCACATTCGTATACTCCGTAAACGCCATGCTGGTATGGGGTGGAGGATACTGGGCGGCCAAAGGGGCGGTGGACTACTCTGGTGGATACGTAATCCACCTGGCTGCCGGAGTCTCAGGCTTCGTGGCGGCTGCAGTCGTCGGACCTAGGCTCAAGCGAGACCGAGAGAACACAGCTCCCAACAACCTCCTGCTGGTCGCTGTAGGCGCTGGGATCCTCTGGATGGGTTGGAACGGATTCAACGGTGGAGACCCCTACTTCGCCAGTGCCGATGCGTCGGCCGCAGTCCTGAACACAAACCTCGCTACCGCTGCATCCCTTCTCACCTGGCTGTTGATGGACATGTCGGCGAAGCCGAAGAAGCCTACCTTCCTAGGTGCGGTCAACGGGATGATCGTGGGTCTGGTTACGATTACCCCAGCGGCTGGCTACGTGAACGGCTGGGGCGCACTCGTAATGGGTATCCTCGCCTCCGTGGTCGTCTGGTTCTCCTTCAACAAGCTGTCCACCAAGGGAATCTTCGCAAAGGTCGACGATGCATTGGGGGTCATACACACCCACGGTGTTGCCGGCTTGATGGGTGGTCTGATGGTTGGCCTGTTCGCCGATCCCAAGATGATCGTCTACCTTGGGCTCGGAAAGCAGCCGAACGTGTACGTGGAGGGCCTCTTCTATGGGCATCCCTGGCAGTTCATGATTCAGCTCTTCGCTGGCCTGACGATCATCGTGTGGGACGCAGTAGTGACCTTCATCCTGCTCAAGATAATCGGTCTATTCATACCACTTCGAATGCCCGATGAAGTGCTCGAGATCGGTGACCTCGAGATTCACTCCGAACAGCTGGAACCTCCGGAGACTGCTAGACGGCTCGTGCCAGCGGCAGACCACGCGCACGAGCAGCACGCAGCCTCAGGTAGTGCTATCGACAGCTCAGTACAGAGCATGAAACTCGAATGACCAAGGGATATACCCCCTAGATATCGACTGGCCCCTGGGTCTGGTTTGCGCTTGCAATGCGAGGCGACAACCAGTTCCCAGGGGCTTTGTCGTTTAAGGCTCCGAAGTACTCAAGCAAAGTCTGCACACTTTGGGTTCGTACAGGGCAATGAGTAGTCGTTGCTTCCAAAAGGGCCGTCAACAAACCTCGGCACCTGATTACCCCTGTTAGCCTTTTATAAAATCAGATAGGCACAAAATGGAAGTCCAGAAGTAGGGCATGTTGATTTCCGAATCCTCAACCGCCTGCCCGCCAGCAGTTATTCGATCTCGAACAACTGCTGGCGGTGGATCCCAGGTGGATCTGATACATCATTCGTCCCTCGGTAATGGTTGCTGATGGTTGAACTCCCACGGCGAGCTGGCGACTGTCCAACCAGCCAAACTTTACTCACTGGCTGCAGCTGAGACAGTGCTCGAATGTGGCATATCCCGGGTCGGAGGGAGTCGAGTAAAACTGAGTACCTAAACGAACAGAATCAGCTCGCTACGGCTTGACTATCACCTTGAGGAGATCATCTTCCAATTGGCCGAGTCGATCAACATCGACGATCCTCGATCCGTCTGAATCCACTAAGTAAAACGTGTCGATGACATCATCACCCATCGTCAACACCTTTGCATGGCGTATGTCGAGTCCAGACTCGGCGATGGTTCTGGTCAATTCGTGCAGCAGACCGATTCGATCCGGTCCCCACACTTCGACTACTGTTGCCCTCTCAGAGGCGTCAGCCTCTATTACGACCTTCGGCGGAAGTTGAACAGATTCCGCCGCATACTGGCGCTTCCTGTAGTGCTTCCTACGCTCCCCGAGCTTCTTCTCGATCTCCTCCGGCTTTGATATGGCCCTTGGGAGTTCCCGCCTGAACCTCTCCCAATTTGACTCGTCCGCCCACTCGCTAAAGGTCTGGAATGCCTCGACGGCAACTCCATTGTGATTAAAGACATCGGCCGCGACAATCGAGAATCCCACCATGGAAAGCGTCGCGGTGACGGCCGCAAAGAGGCCTGGCCTATCCGGAGCCGCCACGAAAAGCCCCTCCGGTCGGACACTGACCGCACATCCCTCGCCAGAGGACGCTACCAGTTCATCTAGGAACTCGGAATCGTACTTGGATACGCCACTTTCTACCCGGTCGCCGGCGAGGTAGGCCCTAACACCCTCGACGAGTTCGACGATCAGCGCCTCCTTCCAGTGGCTCCAAGCGGCGGGACCAGTAGCCAACGAATCAGCCTCGGTTAGACGCCAAAGAAGCTCCAGGGTCTCTACATCACCCACCGCAGTAGCGACGCGCTCGACCGTGGATGGATCTGTCACGTCCCGTCTCATCGCCATGTCCGCTAAAAGCAGGTGGTGCTCGATCAGCTTGATAAGTACCTCCCGATCCCTCTCAGAAAGGCCCAACCTGGTGGCAATTGGAACCAGCAGTTCGATACCGGCTTCGGTATGGTCCTTACCACTCACACCTTTGCCTATGTCGTGGAGCAGAGCGCCCAGCAAAAGCAGGTCGGGTCTGTGTACCTCCCGACGGAATTTGGACGCATTGGACGCAGCCTCCAGAAGGTGTCGGTCCACCGTGAATCGGTGATAAGCATTTCGTTGCGGCTTCGACCGCACCATGGGCCACTCTGGGAAGAGTATCGAGAAAATGCCTACGTGCTCTAAGGATTCGATGGCATCGATCGCCTCCTTGCCCGTGCCGAGGAGCGAGACCAGTTGCGATACTGCACCCTCTGGCCAAGGCTGGCCGGAGTAGTCGATCCGATCCCTTATGCCGATCAGCGAACCCGTGGAGATCGGAAGCATCAAATGGGCAGCCAACGAGGCGATCTCCAATACATCCGCCACTCCAAGGCGGGCGTCCTCTGGGACCTCGACCGCCAACTCCCCTTCTCGGACCGAATAGCGGACCTTTGGATTCCGCGTCAATTGAGACGGCGTCACCTTGGGCTTAGGCGCTCGATCGTGACGGGCAAGGCCTGCAACGGAGTAGCCAATACGTCTCCCGGACTCCGAGACCTGCATCATGAGCTGATCGGCATCGCCGTAGCCCAGCGACGCCGCAACTTGATCTTGCTCCTGTAAGAGAAGGCGGTCTTCGGCCTTGTTGGCCCGACGGTGCAGTTCGACACGTGATGCCAAAATACACTCAGACGCCTCCATTAGGTTTGGCTCCGGGATCGCATCGAAGCTCCTAGCCCTCAACAGAGCGCTATAGATGGTGAAGTCGCGCAACCCACCTTTGGACTCCTTGAGATCTGGCTCCAACAGGAACGCCAACTCGCCCGAGCTGTTGTGCCTACTCTTCATTGAGATCGATATCTCGGGGAGAAACTTCTTCCAGTCACGCTGCCAAAGTGCATTCACCTTGGAGCCGAGCTCCGCAGCGAGTCCCTTGTCACCCGCTATGTACCGGACGTCAACCAAACCGAGCATGGCTCGCAGATCTGTCTTGGCCACAGCGATGGCCTCCCTAGGTGTCTTGACGCTGTGGTCGAGCCCGACACCGCTGTCCCAGATTGGATACCAGACTTCAGACGCGACGTCTTCGACACGCTTCAACCCGGCGTGGAGAAATATGACATCCAGATCCGAGTAGGGACACAGCTCCTGCCGGCCGTACGAGCCGACTGCCACCAGTGCGACCCGGCCAGCAGACGGAAGGAGGCCAGTCAACCAAGCATCTACCCCCTTGGTAAATGCCTTCGTCCAAGCCCTTCCGATCAGATCCTCTCGACCGATGAGTTCCTCTCTCAGCCGTGATACAGACGTGTCCAAACGTGCCTCTCAAGCGTCTGGTGGGAGCGGCGCTGGACCACCTTGTGTTGTGTGTACAACTGCTAGAGGGCGTCAGTTCCGCGCTCGCCGGTCCGAACCCTTACCAGCTCCTCTATCGAGTGGACCCATACCTTCCCGTCACCGATCTTTCCGGTCCGGGAGATCTCGACGATCGTGTCGACGATTTGGTCCACAACGCCGTCGTCAACTACCACCTCGATCTTCACTTTTGGCACGAAGCTAACCTGATACTCGGCGCCTCGATACACTTCAGTGTGTCCCGATTGGCGACCGAACCCCTGAACCTCCGACACAGTCATGCCGTGAACTTCAAGCTTGGCAAGTGCCTCTCGCACATCATCGAGCTTGAATGGCTTGATTACGGCAACGACGACCTTCATTACAAGAACCTCCGATTCCAGATCCATTTAGATCGCGACAATCCGGTACCTCCAGATTCTGGCACCGGCGCGAATTCGACACAGATACCGCTGATCAAGAAGGAGTTCCGATCGGCTAGGCCTCCAGGGGACTTCTCCAGCGAGTACCGGTCAGAGAGTTCAATGGCCAGAGTTCCAGCCATGGCACCCACAGAAGTAGCAAAACTCCGCTGCGTACAGACTGTCTGCCCCAAGGAGATCCGGCCAACAGAACTCAACGGAAAGAGTGTGTAAGAGGCAGAAGGTGTCACCAACTACGTAACCATCCTTTCGCCTCTCCAGCACAACCGCCGCAGGACGACCCCCGCAGCACCGCCCAAGCTAGAGTCTGACCGTTTCCGATTTGATTCTGCAAGATTACATGGAAGTTAATCCATGCATCGTCTCGTCTGGTGCCATTGTCCACCGATTTGTTCACCAATACTTCAGTCGTCAACACCTTCTACCGACGCTAAGGATGAGATCCAATCCGGAAGGAGGAGAACAGTGGGCAACAGTGAAATCATGAATATCCGCCACTTCGAGGGCCAGCAGGTAATTGTCAGAACAGAGGATCAGACGATCGACGCCCTACTCGTCTCGGCATGCCGGGGAACCCGTCAGACGCTTTGGCTTCTAAGTGGCGAGACCGACTCCTTCCTCCCTCTAGCAAGGGTGAAAGCGATAGCCCTAGCAAGCTAGCCAGCAATCACACTGTTTCGCATCTCGCCGATTCCCTCAATCCTGGTCACCAAAGTCTGACCGGGCTTCATGAAGACCTTCGGGTCCCTACCGTCTCCGACTCCACCAGGTGTACCCA
This sequence comes from Acidimicrobiaceae bacterium, assembly GCA_013044385.1. GTDB lineage: Bacteria > Actinomycetota > Acidimicrobiia > Acidimicrobiales > Acidimicrobiaceae > JABEUN01. The sequence goes on along the minus strand of JABEUN010000049.1, from coordinate 5,458 downwards.
TCAGGATTAAGTCCCCCGGCTGAAGGGTGATGATGGAACTGATGTATGAGATGGCTTCGGCCACAGTGGTGATGTGGTGGGATGTACGTGAGTCCTGCATGATCTCGCCATCGAGTTCAGTTGTAACTCTAAGGTCCCTTGCGAGGTCTACCTCGTCCGGCGTCACCATTTCAGGGCCAACTGGAGTGGTCGCCTCGAACATCTTCCCCTGCAAAAACTGTGAGGTGCGCCTCTGGAAGTCCCTCATAGAAACATCGTTTACCACGGTGAAACCGGCGATGTGGCTCTCTGCCTCCTCTAAAGACACATTCCTGGCTTTTCGACCTATGATCACCCCTAATTCGACCTCCCAATCGACCGTGGCCGAGATTGGGGGTAGCACGAGATCGTCGAAAGCCCCCATCAGGGTCTCGGAATACTTAGCAAAGAGCGTTGGCACTCCGGCGCTTTTCCTACCCATCTCAGCAACATGGTCCTGGTAGTTCAAACCGAGGCAGATCACCTTGCTCGCAGTTGTAACTACCGGGGCATAGTCGGCGGCACTGACCGGAACCTTTGCTATTGGGGTAAGTGTGTCCAGGCTGACTCCTGAGCGGAGCAACTCCGACACGTCACCGTATGGAAGGATCGAATATTCGTCACCTTCTCGCACGGCTGCAGCGTTGGACCCATTATGACGCAGTGTTGCGAACCTCAATTACCTTCACCCTCTCAAATCGGACTCTCCCAGATGCACAACCTATTTGCCTCGCCGACCGATCGACTCAGCGCGAACAGATATGGATGCAAAGGAGCGAACAAACTCCTCACCAAACGAGCCCGCTCGACGGCCCAGTCCGTGCTAGTGGATGGCCAACTCTCAAGTCGATCAGAAAGAGGCGGGAGTCACAGCCTAGGAGACGACCTCGTCGAAGAGGAGTTCAGGATCTTTGAAATCGGACTCGCCGTCCTCATCAGACACCGGAGAGTAGACGACTTCGCCATCTGACCAGAGCCTCTCGAGGTCGTAAAACTTCCGTGCCTCCTCGGAGAACACGTGCACCACAACTCCGGCGTAGTCGAGCAGGATCCACTCAGCACCTTCTAAGCCCTCTTTTGACATGGGGCTACCTCCGCCGGCAAGACGAATGGTCTCCTCGACTGCGTCCACAATCGAACGAATCTGGCGAGGATTGGAAGCCGACGTTATAACGAACAGATCAACCAGGCTATGCAGCTTGGACACGTCGAGAACCCGAGTTGCCCGAGCCTTCTTCGAAGACGCTGCGTCGGCTGCAAGGATTGCGACCTGACTCAAGTCCAGATCCACGTCCTGGACTTTAACCGCCTCGGGGTGCAGAAACACCACGCGGGACGCTCTGTTACGCCCTGACCTAGGTCGTTCGCTCAACTACTTCCACCTTTCCTTCGCTACTTCACGGTTAGTACGAAACCTCTGGCACTATTCGTAACCAGACCCAGAACCAGACGTTGCAGGCTAAGAACCACGATCAGATCGTCTGTACGAGATTCGGAAGCGGAGTCGATTCCCAATGGCATCTACTTCGTCACATCCGCTACCGGCGAACGCCCTTTGATACCGGTAAGGCAAATCTCCGCGCCGAAGCAGTCTACTTGCCCAAGTGTCTGCATTGAGCCAAGGATTCCGATCGGATAGGAGGGCCAGTACCTGGACAATCGGCGATCACCCACTCCGGCATGGGCCAAAAAGTGGTCACCAACAGGAGTCAAGAGCCAGCACCAAACGTCACGACCATGGTGCACTCGGTCTCGGGTATCGCCGCCGGAATGTCAATTCACTCACTATACAACCGAGAACCCACCCGATATAGTCCGTTTCGACGTATATATTCCACCGCCCCCGGTGGAAGCAGATACTCCAGCGGTCTACCATCAGCTACCCTCTGCCTGATGTCGGTTGACGAGATTGCAAGTGACGGAATCTCGGCAAATATTGGAGAGTCAAATTCGCCTATGTTTGACGGTTTTGGATGACCTGGCCGGTTCACAACTACAAGACGAGCGAACTTGGGAAGGTCCTCACACCGCTCCCACGAAGTGATCCCCGCAGCTGCATCCGCACCGACAATTAAGAAGTACTCGTCTTCGGCCGACTTCTCTCGTAACTCCACGAGGGTGTCTATGGTGTAAGAGGTCCCGCCGCGGATGATCTCTATGTCCGACGCTTCCAGGCCGGCTACCCCCACTACCGCCTCTCTGACCAAACCGAATCTCGCAACGGCCGAGGTGAGATCCCGGTCTCCCTCCTTCTGCCAGGGTAGGTTCGCCACAACCAAGAGGACCCGGTCAAGTCCCGCAGCGTGTCGGGCGTTCACGGCGGCCGCGAGGTGACCGTAGTGAATTGGGTCGAAGGTCCCGCCAAAGACACCGATTCTGGCCACTCCTACCGCCCTGTCAATGCCCCGACAACCGGGGCGAAGGATTCCATCTCATGCTGGTGTACCACCCAGTAGGAGAACCCGTAGCGCTCACGTCGGCGCTCGATCTGATCGATAATCTGTTCAATGCTGCCATACAAAATGATTGGCACCGCTGAGGCAACGTCCGGATCGACACCGACGGCTGTTGACATCGACTCGATCCAGCCCTTGGAATCATCGACCACAGCGCTCATGAAGGTAAGACATTGGAGCTCTGCCGCCCTCCCATATTTGTCCAGACTCTCTTTCACATGAGCTACACGCTCATCGAACTTGTCGGGCGTCACCTCTTCGAGCAGATCAGTTCCTATCTTCCCAGCCGCCAGATTTGGATTTATACCTACCACGTCGGCATAACGTGCAGCTACGTCCAGTACTCTCCTACCGCCACCGCCAATGGTGAGTCTTGGTCGCTCCGAAAGAGGCACCTCTGGATAACTGGTCGCCGCAGCGAGACTATAGAACTCCCCTTGGTAGTCGACCGGCCCACCATCCCACAACGCCTTCATAACTTCGATCGACTCAACCAGTCTCGAGATTCGTCGTCCGGGCGGATCGAACAGTAATCCGGACTGTTCGTAGTCCGATTTCATCCACCCCGCACCAATTCCTAGCTCCAGTCTCCCCCCGCTCAGCGAGGCGAGTGTTGCCGCCTCCCTTGCAAGCACCAGAGGGTGTCGGTAGTCATTCGACATTACCAAAGGACCAAGGTTGATCATGTTGGTCGTCGCTGCTGCGTAGGCGAGTGCTGAAATCGGTGAGAGCTGGGAATCGAAATGATCGGGAACCATGAAGGTAGAGAAGCCGAGTTCTTCTGCCCGCCTCGTCAACTGGATCCAATCTCTCCCGGAGGATGCAGCGTTCAACTGCACCCCGAATCTAAACGCTGGCATGGGATCAATCTAAGCCACTGAACCGTTCAGGCTGCATCACCACGGCGAACTCGGATGAGCACAAGGAAATTCAGGGTGTGGACAACAAACCACTACGATGGATAGCAACCCGCGCCGCAGATCTGCTGTATCGCAGAGGAAAAGGAAGAGACCAAAGATGGTTTGGACACCGTGGGATTGGACGGAGTATCCCGCAGCTCAACAACCCGATTGGCCCGACCCGGTCGCGCTTGAATCAGCCACCAAGGAGCTCTCCAGCTATCCCCCCTTGGTCTTCCCCAATGAGGTCAGGTCGCTGACCGAGGCTCTCGCCGGGGCAGCCAGAGGTAGAGCGTTCCTTCTCCAGGCTGGTGACTGCGCCGAATCCTTCTACGACCATTCCGCCTCGTCTGTAAAACGGCGATTGAAGGTAATCCTGCAGATGGCCGTCGTTCTCACTTACTCGTCCGGCGTACCGGTGATCAAATTGGGCAGGATGGCTGGACAGTACGCCAAGCCGAGGTCGTCTCCGACCGAGAAATTCAGGGACCTCGAGCTCCCGAGCTTCAGGGGACATATCATTCACGATGATGCTTTCGACGTTGAGGCTCGACGACCCGACCCTCAACGCCTGCTCCAGGCCTACGACATCTCCGCTGCAACGCTCAATTTGCTGCGCTCCTTCACCAAAGGGGGGTTCTCGGACCTCTCCCAAGTACACAACTGGAACCAGGAGTTCGTTGCAGCCTCACCCGAGGGAGAGCGGTACGAAGTTGTTGCGTCTGAGATAACCCGAGCTTTGAAGTTTATGGCCGCCTGCGGGATCGACCTCGGTGCAGAGAGGGCACTAGGACAGGTCGACTTCTGGACCAGCCACGAAGCGCTGCTCCTCGGATACGAGTCGGCTCTCACCCAACAGGAGCCCAACACCGATAGCTTTTATGATCTCTCGGCCCACATGCTCTGGGTGGGAGAACGCACCCGTCAGCCCGACGGTGCCCACATACGTTTCCTGTCGGGGATCTCGAATCCAATTGGCTGCAAAGTGGGGCCGAAGACCACCACCTCAGAACTGATTGATCTCTGCTCGATTCTCGATCCGAAACAGAGACCGGGTCGACTCACACTCATATCCCGAATGGGCCACAATCAGATTAGGGAGGTCCTTCCTCCCCTCGTTGAAGCGGTGAGGAAGGAGGGTTTCCCTGTCGTCTGGGCCTGTGACCCGATGCACGGCAACACTTTTGTCTCCGATAACGGCTTCAAGACCAGACGGCTTGAGGAGGTACTCGATGAGATAAAGGGGTTCTTCGAGGTGCACCGGGCGCTCGGTACATGGCCAGGGGGTGTTCACATCGAACTAACCGGTGACGACGTAACCGAATGTCTTGGCGGATCGGCAGAGGTGATGATGGAGGAGCTCGACTCCAACTACAACACAATCTGCGATCCTAGGTTGAATGCCAAGCAGAGCCTCGATCTCGCATACCGAGTAGCAGAACTCCTCATAGACAACTAGAAGAATCCTCCGCATCGATTGAAGTGCCTTGCATTACCGCTCACAGCGCCCATGACAAGTCAGGGAGCGCGAACCCAACTAGAGATGAGAATCTTCAGAAATACATCAACTACGTCATAAATTTGCGCGTTCATCATTTACGGTGTTCAGCAAGGGTTGAAACGAGTCGATAACCCATCGTGCGGTTTTGGAACATGGTTGACGATGAGGAGCTGTCGAAGTTGAAGTTAGGTACGTCCATTTCGAGATCATTACGAATGATAAGGGCAACTCTGGCCAGGGTTGCTCCGGTCTCCTTCCTACTTGTGGCTCTCGTTACGGGACTGCAGACGATAAACTCCTCCACCGTCCCATCCCGAAGTCTCAGCAGATCGGCCTCGAATGCAAGTTTTACCGGTATCACTGGGTACGACATGGTCGGCCAGAACGGGGCCGTGTACGCCTTCAACGTTCCAAGCAGGGGTCAACTAGCCGGAACCACGCTCAACCGGCCAATAGTGGGCATGGCGGCGACCGCGGATAGAGCCGGTTACTGGCTGGTCGCGTCTGACGGGGGAATCTTCAGTTTCGGAGATGCGCAGTTCTACGGCTCGACCGGCGCAATAACTCTGAATAAGCCCATCGTT
>JABEUN010000048.1 GCA_013044385.1 Acidimicrobiaceae bacterium | reverse complement strand
GTCAGATCCAAGTAGCTGGGGTACTTGCTCGGGCCGAGCGCTGGGCAAGCTTCTGATGCTCGACTGCCTTCGTCGTGGTCCATCCCCCGCTCGTTGTCGGCTGCGATCTTGGCGATGTGAAGGTTCTTGACGAGAAGTTGCTGAGTTTGTGTTCTACACATGCTGCACTTCACCTTGTCATCTATGCAGTTGACATCCTCCCTGTGGTGAACGACGAAGATTTCCCCAAAGCCGTAGCTCATGCCACTGATCCCAGGAGCGGTTGACGCTTCGCCGGGCCGCTGTGCTTGTTCTTTACAGACCTTGCATGCGGTGTCCCTCAGCGTCCTGTGACCGACAGCCCGTCGGCGAGAATATTGATGGCCGCATTAATGTCCGCGTTGGCGCGATAGTTGCAGGAGTGACAGACAAGGACCGCTTGGCTCTTGCGGTTGTCATCTGCGGTGTATCCGCAATCAGGATAACTAAGCGATGTGAATTCGGGATTGGTAGGTACGACCTCTACTGGAACGGTGGCTGCCGTGGCTCTATCGGTGAGACGTTTGCGAAACATTGGGCCATGGCCCGGTTGCCGCCTCGGAATAGGTCGCCCTGTGAGCGGTGACCGTTATCTCGCCGATCACCTTCTTCACCTTCGATGTCATGTTTGTCTTGGCGATTGTGGACCTCTACCAACTCGTGGTGTGGTTCTGGCAAACCACCCGCTCGACTCGACCAAGGACTTCATCCAGCACCTGAGTTATCCGATAGTCGTTTATGTATAATAATGATACGAGATCTTTCCAAACCGAAGGGAGGGCAGGGATGTCATCGGAGAAGAGTGGACTCAATATGAGCGCGGCAAGGGCGATCCGAAATCAGATCGCCCACTCTTCCAGATCCTTCTGGGAAGTCAGGGACTTCGAGGGTACACCTCTCTCCGTCGCTCACGAGCTCAGTCGCCTCGCTGCACGAGGTGAGCTCGTCAGAGTCCGCAAGGGCCTCTATTGGCGTGGTGGTGATGCGACTCCATTGCTCGCTCCGGCAAGCGAACTCGTACTCAAGAGGCTCTATCCCGATGGGGGTGTTGGGCCTGCTGAATGGGGTGCAGCTACTTACCTCCGTATCGGCACGCAGATCCCGAGGAGGGTGGTATGGGCGGTACCTGGGCGTGCACCCAGCGGACTCGACAAGATTCCTCTGGTCGCCCGAACGGGTGCGTGGAAACGCCTCGTCCAGAGATTGACCACCGACGAGGTTGCTCTCTTGGAGCTCGGTCGCGCATGGAATCTCTGGGTAGATGCATCTGAGGATGAAGTCGATGCGGAGATCCAGCGTCGGGTAAAAACGGGTCGCATTCGGCCCGTTGCGGTGAGAGATGCTCTCTTGACAGAACCGCCAGCTGTTCGGGAGTCGATTGAGCGGGTACTTGCCCCATTTGCCGGTGCCAAGCTGGTGTCGGCGTGAACCTGCGTGACGACCCACAGTTCCCGGGCATCCTCAGTCGGGCGGCTGATGGCCTCGGGACAGAAAGTCCACTTATCGAGAAGGATTACTGGATCACCCAAATCCTTCGCTTGATCTCTTCGGTTTACCCGAACAGAGTCATCTTCAAAGGCGGGACCAGCCTCTCGAAGGGCTTCTCGCTGGTAGATCGAATCTCTGAGGATATCGATCTTCTCATCCGGAAGGAGAGTGCCGAAGACAATGACGAAACAACGGCGACGTTGGGCCGAGGTGCAATCGATCGGATCATGAAGGGTATTACTTCGAAGTGCACCGATGCCTTCCCAATGGTGCCCACCGTCCAGCTCACCGATACCACAGTGGACGAATTCGCCGATACCGTACTGCTTCTACTCCCTCTCGGAGCTGAACGAAGCGATCGCCAAGGAGATGGAACGGATCAACGGCCTACCTACGTGTAGTGGCGGGCGATCCCGTAGGGAGCATTCTTGGACATTGACGGCTTTCTCAAAAAGCGCTACACTGTGTACACAAAGGAGACACAATGGGCAAACTCAAAAGCGTCGGCGTTCGCGAATTTCGTAACAACGCCAGCACCTACCTTTCAGGCTCCGATCCGGTTGCCGTGAATAAGCACGGTCAGGTGATCGGGTTTTACATCCCGCTTGAACGGGATCAGGATGAAGTGAGTCGCGCCGTTGCCAAGTTGGGCGTCACGGTCGAGAAAGTCCTCGAAGAAACTGGCTTGTCCGAAGTGGAGCTGGCGCAGTTGTTCGACCTGCGGCGGCAGTTGCCTGAATGATTGTCGTGGTCGATGCGAGCGTGCTCGTGGCCGAGTTGCTCCGCAAGCCAGGGCGTGAACTGTTTCGCCATCCTGAGTTGCGCAGCGTCGTCGCCCAGGACCAGTGGGAAGAGACCCAACACGAACTGCCAAAACGAATCAAGAAGATCGTTAAAGGCGGTCATATGAGCCAATCGCAAGTGGATTCGATATTAGGTGACATTGACGAGATCTTCTCTAGTCGCACCATTGAAGTCATTCCTTCCTCCGTCTACGAGGAGAAGAAGGAACTCGCACTTCGTCGAGTGCCGCAAGATCCCAACGATTGGGCTCCTGTAGCTCTTGCAATGACTATGGAAGCTGGCATCCTTACTCGCGACGGTGACTTCCTCGGATGTGGCCTTCCGACATGGACGGTCGAGACCCTTCGCCTGGAGCTTGAGAACCTGTGATCGGAGTAATCGGGTTCGACAATCTGATCCAACGGAATAAGGATGTGGTCAGCCTCGCGGTCACCGAGTTCGGTAGCGTCGTCGGGATCATCCATGCTGTGATGAGCTCTCCCGAAACTGACTCACCTGATATGTGAGCTTCGCCTCCAGTGAGTTCTGCGTTATCTATCGCGACTGACAACGGAGTCTTAGCCGGAACCGGACTCAGCCGCACTTTGGCACCTGGACTTCGCCCATCTGCGGTTGGTCCATCTGACCGATAGATCTCGAATGTAGAGCACCTTGTCGATACCGGCTTTACGCCAGGTCGGGTGTCCGAAGTGAGCCGGGTTCCTCCACCAGTTCTGGAACGCACCCAGGTCCATTAGCGCCTGTTGCTGCACTGACGCTGACCCGTGAACGAGCCAAGGGAAGGTCTTTCGGGCCTCGGCCAACTCATGGGCTTGGGAGATGTAGGTGATCTTCTGGATGTGATTGGGCTGCCACAGGTATCTCTGTTCGAGTCCCAGGTTCCAGACTGTACGCTCATCCTGAGAGTACTTCGCCAGTACGGGGATGGTACTGAGGTCGGGGTAGGGGCGCTGATGGATGCTCATATCCGATATATATGCACGCAAAACGCATCCCTCTGGATGCGACTCAACCAGCACCTTATATCTCCGCCCTAACCGGCGGGGTCTTTCGGCGCATACTGGTCACGTCAAGCCCTGGATGGAATTGGAAACGCTCCTCGGCAAGTCCGCCGACCTCTTTCCGATGATCAGTGATCTATCGAGAAGACGGTCGACGACATGTTGAACGCTGCCAATGCTGGCGCCGAGATAGTGGACCGTGGAGTCATAGTCGACCGACATTTTGACCGACATTTTCGGACCCGGAGTTCTTTTGAGCTGCCCTCCGCTTGGTGGTCCTTAGGGAGTGACCTGCTACGATGTCTCTGGCGCTGGTAAGTAGTACCAGTCGAATAGTCTTCGTAATGAGCAGGTCAGGGGTTCGAATCCCCTCTCGGGCTCCAGCTTTTGGCCAGATTGGCTAGACAGACGGGAGCATATCCCTAGTGGCGGACCAAAGCACGTTTCAGGAACAGTCGATGCAGTACGTTGACGCGCTATATGCCGCAGCGATGAGGATGACCAGAAGTCCGGCCGATGCCGAGGATCTGCTTCAAGAGACATTTCTCAAGGCATATCGGGGATTTGGATCATTTCAGGAAGGAACCAACCTCAAGGCTTGGCTCTACCGTATCCTGACGAACACCTATATAAACATCTACCGGGCGAAGAAGAGACGTCCCGAGTTGAGCGACATCGAGGATTTCGAGGATCTGTACATGTACCGCCGACTCGGTGGACTTGAGGCGGCGGCGTTCGGTCGATCTGCGGAGGAGGAGGTACTTGACTCCTTTACCGATCAGGAAGTTAAAGATGCGATTGAAGCGCTGCCCGAGCAGTTCAGACTGGCTGTTCTTCTAAGTGATGTCGAGGGTTTTTCATACAAGGAGATATCTGAAATCACAGAGGTACCACTGGGAACGGTAATGAGCAGGCTACATCGGGGAAGAAGAGCGCTTCAGAAAGCGTTAGTCGATTCAGGAATGCGCCGCAGGCTGGTCGCAGAGTCGGGATAAGTGGATCGAATTGATGTCTCAAATGGAAAAGGTCAACGACGGTGGCGACTGTCGTGAGACGATAGCCAAGTTGTACGAGTTCCTCGATGGCGAGTTGAAAGCCGGCGACCATGAGATGGTCCGTCGTCACATTGAGGACTGTTCGCCATGCCTTGAGGCGTTTGAATTCGAGGCTGAGTTGAAATCGATGATCAAGAGGAAACTCAGCGGAGAGTGCGTGACAAGGGAGTTTCGCCAGAGGCTTTCGACCATTCTTGAACAAGAGCCACCCACCATTTGACAACTTGGTTTGGAAGATTTGGGCTCGAGGCGGCGGTGAATGCTCGGCATTGCCAACTGTGGGTCCACGTTCGTCGATTGACTCCTGGCCCAGTGCAGGTCTTGGCGGTTCTGCAGATTTTCAGGAATACTTTCTATTTAGCTTTGGTTAGTCCGATTATGACATCTTCAGGAGAAATTGTCGGAGGGTCAGTGATGCAGGGTACAGGACGCCCTTCCAAGACCTATTCGCAGGATCGAGTGTGCAAAGAACCTGATTGCGGGACGCAGCTCTCGATTTATAACAGGGGAAAGTACTGTTATGCCCACGAGCCACTAACGGTGCCGAGAACCAGGGGCAGAAAGATAGCCTGATATAAGGTTCAACCGGAGGAGCTTTGGATGGGTCAGACTGTCTCGTGGTCTACTGCGGCTTCGGTTGCCAAAGGGGTGGCTAGGAGGTTCCCTTCGATATCATCCTCCGAAAGGATGGAGATCGAGGAGGACTTCTCGGTGCTCGTGCCTCAGGCTGAGGAGATGGTTACCCGGCTGACCGGCCTTAGCGTTCCTCAACCCTCCAGAGCCGAGGTTGTAGACCGTGCTGGTTGGGTGGATGCGAACCTTGTCGGCTATCGCAAGATGATGGAACTGGTTCCTTCGAGTCTGCTTGGTGGGTCTGGACTGCCAGGCGTCGACGTGGTACTCGGATTGCAAGTCGGAGCCTTTGTTGGTTACATATCATCGAGAGTTCTTGGCCAGTATGATTTGCTTCTTGGCTCAGAAGTAGAAGCAGGTGGTGCCATCTATTTCGTTGGTCCAAATATTGTGCAGCTCGAGAGGCGGTTCGGATTTCCGAAGAAGCAGTTCAGGCTCTGGGTTGCACTACACGAGATGACCCACAGGTACCAGTTCGAGTCGATCGAGTGGCTGAGGCCAACCTTCACCGAACTGGTGAGCCAGATGCTTTCGGTGGAATCTCCATCGGTTTCGGATCTGATCAGCGCTGTGATTCGGATCTATGATTCGATCAGGGCGGGCCAGAATCCGCTTGCTGAGAACGGTCTAGCGGGTCTGATTGTCTCCAAGAGCCAGGGAGATGCACTTAGGAAAATCACGGCTCTAATGTCGATCGCAGAGGGCCACGGTGACTGGGTTATGAACCGGGCGGCTGGACACGAGATACCCGAAGCCTACAGATTCCACTCTGTTCTTTCGGAACGGCGTACGACCCAGACTGGTGCAGCGAAGATCATAAGCCAGTTGCTCGGACTGGAGGCGAAAATGCGCCAGTACGAGGTCGGAGAGCGATTCATCGAGACCATCGAGGAGCGTTCGCCGGGTTCCATCGAGACACTCTTTCTGTCTGCAGGCAACCTGCCGACCATTGATGAACTACGGGACCCCACCATCTGGCTTTCGCGTGTCGGGGTGGTCAAGCTGCGGTAACCTTGAGCTTGCTCGCGTTCCCCGGCAGGTTCGCCCAGCTCTGTGAGGATATTGGATGACCCCGTTATGGTTGCGGCTTTCGCAAGGTTTGGCCTCGCAAGGTCTCGATCTGGCGACCATTCTTAGCAGGTGCAATTTCCCCTCGGTCACAAGCCGAGACACAGAGTTTGGCAAAAGCTATGAATGTGCCGTCTCTGGGGGCCAGGATTCGTTGTGCCTCGTCGTTCTGGCGAAGTTGGTAGGGCTAGAACCCACTGCTCACCACGTCGATCATGGGCTGCGTAATGGTTCGGATCTTGAGGCAGAACGTCTGAGGTCGATGCTTTTTGACTTAGAAATTCCTGTCGTGTCGCACACGATTGAGATCCACGGAAGATCCAATCTGGAGGAGCGAGCAAGAGAGTTGCGCTACGCTTCGCTACCAGTCGATGTGGCTACCGGTCACACGCTGGACGACCAGGCAGAGACCATGATGATCAACCTGCTTCGCGGAGCGGGCTTGAAGGGACTGTCCGGAATGGAGCCATCCACCTCCAAGCCGCTTCTGGCGGTTCGCCGCTATGAAACCGCAGCCGTCTGTGAGTCTGTCGGATTGGACCCGATCATCGACGAGTCGAATTTCGACAAGAGCTTCCTCAGGAACAGGGTCCGTCACGAACTCCTTCCACTCATGTCACAGATATCGGGGCGGGACGTGTCGGCGCTTTTGGCACGGCAGGCTTCGATGCTCTTTTCGGAGGACGAGTATCTTGAAAAGGAGTCGGAACTCATCGGAAGGTTGGAACCTAAACTCTGGTCGAGCCAGAGCCGTGTGCTCCTTAGGCGGTACTTGAGGCGGCAGGTCGGATTGGCGTGTGGAGTCCGGATCGATCAGGCTACGACTTTACGTCTTGAGGACGTGGTCCGAGGGGAGGTCAGGGCCTGCAACGTAGAGGGTGGATTTATCTTTCGAAAATCGAAGGGGAGGTTCGAGATCTGGAGGCACCACGGTGGCCGGGTTGCCATTCTGGGTGCGCCCGATGAGTTCAGTTCGCCGACCTAGGTCTAGTCTATGGCTATCGTATCTGAGCCGGAGAGATCTCAATCGGCCCTCTGGCCAGAGATCGAACATCTGAAGGAGACTAGATGAGCTGGGAAATGGACCCTCAACTCGGGCGGGTTGTCGTCGGTGAAGAGGAGCTGAAAAAAAGGGTCACAGAACTTGGCAGCAAGATCTCTGAGGATTACGCTGGCAAGACAGTACTGCTGGTCGGGGTCTTGAAGGGTGCGATCATCTTCATATCCGATCTGGCGAGGGCGATATCGGTACCGGTTGAACTCGACTTCATGGCTGTCTCCAGCTACGGCAGCGCCACCCAGACCTCTGGAGTGGTCAGAATTATAAAGGATCTCGATGCAGACCTAACGGACAAGCACGTGATCGTGGTCGAAGATATTGTCGATTCCGGACTTACACTTAATTACCTCATGCGGAACCTAAGCGCTCGTGGTCCGGCCTCCCTCGCCGTCTGTGCCCTTCTGGTGAAAACTGGCATCCAGTACACCCAGCTAAACCTTGCGTACGTCGGGTTCGAGATTCCACCGGAATTCGTGGTCGGCTACGGCTTGGATGTTGCCGAAGCATACCGGAACCTCCCTTACATTGCGAACTACCTCGGCGGGGAGTGATTGTGCCCGACGACTCGGAACTCGAGGCAACCGTAGCCCGGCTTCTCGAGCTTCTCGGTGAAGACCCATCTAAAGGTGACCTCGCCGACACTCCGAAAAGAGTCGCCGAGATGTACAGGGAACTGCTTGCGGGTCGACAAATAGATCCTGCCGAACTGCTCTCCAAGTCTTTCGATGCGGACCATGACGAAATGGTTATGGTCAGGTCCATCAGATTCCACTCGCTGTGCGAGCACCACCTTCTTCCATTCTTCGGACTGGCACACGTCGCTTATATTCCCGGGAAGTCCGGACAGATTATCGGGATTTCGAAGATTGCCAGACTCGTTGAGGTTCTATCGGGCCGCCTTCAGGTTCAAGAAAGGCTCACCAAGCAGATAGCGGATCAGATTGAAAATGGTCTGAAGCCTAGAGGTGTGCTCGTAGTGATGGAAGCCGAGCACCTCTGCATGTCGATCAGGGGTGTACAAACTCCAGGCTCGAAGGTGGTGACGTCAGCATTGCGGGGAGCGTTCAGACGGGATCCCTCTACCCGAGCAGAGGCAATGCAGCTGATCAACGCCGATAGAAGATGGGGTATGCCGTGAGTGGTGTGCCTCTAATCATGGGAATTTTGAATGTTACACCGGACTCGTTCTCGGACGGTGGAATATATTTTGACCAAAGTAGGGCCGTCAAACGTGGCCTCTCCATGTTGGCCGAAGGTGCATCCATCATCGATGTGGGTGGCGAGTCGACCCGACCCGGAGCCGACCCAGTTCCCGCAGACGTTGAACTGGAAAGAGTGATACCCGTGATCCGGGAGTTGGCAAAATCTGTGCGGGTGTCAGTCGATACCAAAAAGGCCGAAGTGGCACGTAGGGCAATAGAGGCAGGCGCAACCGTAGTCAACGATATCTCCGCGTCGCTAGGCTCCATCGCTGCTGAGTACGGTGTGGGCTGGGTTGCAATGCACATGCAAGGTGATCCGAAGACCATGCAGGTTTCTCCGAAATACGAGGATCCGGTGAACGAGATCGGAGACTTTTTGCGGGGTGTCGTTCAATGGGCCACCGAAATAGGTGTAGGTGAGATGTGGATAGACCCAGGTATAGGTTTCGGAAAGACGGTGACCGATAACCTCCTGCTCCTCCGGCAACTCCACCAGTTTGCTTCGATCGGCGTTCCGATACTGGTGGGGCTTTCGAGGAAGCGCTTCCTTGGAGGACTGTCAAGGTCAGATTCGAGGGGCGATTCGCCTCTGGAACCTACACAGCGATTGGGGCAGAGTGTCGCTGGTGCGCTGTTGTCGGTGATGCAAGGCGCTCAGGTAGTCCGGGTGCATGATGTCAGAGCCACCAGGATCGCTCTGGATGGCCTTTTACTCTGTAGGGATGGATACCGGCCGTGACTAGAAGTCGGACCCAGATTCAGGGATTTGGTGGCCGTTAGCAGGCTTTCTGTGTCGTTTTGGCAGTAGCGCAGGCAGAGGGTTTCGCCTGTTTGTGTTCCTATCGCCCTGGACACATCGTTGGGAATTCATAAATATTGGCATGTGGGGGAAGTGGTGATAAGCAGAAGCATAGAAGTTAGGGGTCTTCGACTTGAGGCGTTGGTCGGAGTCGGTGGCAGTGAGCGAAGCCGTAGGCAGCCGATCCAGATCGATATAGTTGTGAAGGTTGCTGACGGTGCGGTGGATATAGCGACCGGACTGATGGTCGACGAAATTGATCAAACGGTTAATTACGTCGATGTCATCGATGTGGCAAAGTCTGCCGTTGCAGGACCTAATCGGAAGTTGATCGAGACCATAGCCGAGCAGATCTGCAGAGGAGTGATCGAACTCAACATGGTCGACTCTGTTGAGGTGCTCGTTTCCAAGCTGATACCCCCGATCGACGAGCTGATCTCACACACTTCGGCCAGGGTAGTACTCCATAAGGAGTGAAAGATGATCACGGAGATATCGCCTAGGACTCCGACGACAAGTCGAATTGCAGTGGTGGCGTTGGGAAGCAATCTGGGTGACAGGTGGGCACGACTGAGGTCCGCGCTTGATGGACTCAGATCCGACTTTCCAGATCTGCTTGTATCAGAGGTATTCGAGACCGAACCGGTTGGTGGCCCGCCTGGGCAAGATAACTATCTAAACATGGTCGTGACCTTCCTGACAGATAGGTCAGCTAGGTCGATTTTGACTATTCTGCAACGAATCGAATCCGAAGGAGACAGGGTCCGGTCGGTTCCTGCGGGGCCTCGCACGATCGATCTCGACCTGATCGATCTAGGTGGTGAAGTGGTAGATGAAGACGGGCTGACACTGCCCCATCCGCGTGTCACCGATCGACCGTTTGTGATCGGTCCACTACTAATGTTGGACAGCTCCACGGCGACGCGACTCGCGCCGGTCCTCGCGCCGGCCATGCTCGGTTCGCCAGAACTTTGGGCGGGCGACGTCATGTACGGAATTCGAAGGGTCGGCCCGATCTGACAGGACTTCCTCTATCCGGTCTAAGAGGGGGTTCCAAAACGATTTTTACAAGGTGCAATACACTTTCAGACGCTGCACTCTGCCTCGCATCCCACCTGGGTTTATGATGTCGACTTATGCAGGGTCCAGTTTCTGTCAACGGGGTCCGGGTGGCTGGCTAGTGCGGGGAGTTGGGTGTTGCAAGTAGTCGAGGACATCTATGAGGCACAGAAAACCTTCGAGGAGCTTAGGCAGCAGGGTAGGTCCGTTGGTTTGGTCCCGACGATGGGGTCGCTCCATAAAGGACACGTGAGCCTAGTTGAGCGAGCGAGACTGAGATGCGACGTGGTGGCCGTCTCCATCTTCGTGAACGCCATCCAATTCAATGATGTGAACGATCACCGACAGTATCCGCGTTCCACCGAGGCCGATCTTGCGATGTTGGCTAGTGCGGGAGTGGATTTTGTTTTATTGCCTACAGATGAGCAGATGCACCCTAAGCCGATGAACGTCTTGATAACCACATCTGGCGCTGCGGAACTTTTGGAAGGGGTCCACCGACCTGGGCACTTTGATGGTGTTGCGACCGTCGTTGCCAAACTCTTCATCATCCTCGGACCCGGGTTGGCGTTCTTCGGCGAGAAGGACTTCCAGCAGTTGGTCGTGGTACGTCGAATGGTGTCGGAACTCCACTTTCCAGTTGAAGTCGTCGGTTGTCCGACTGTGAGAGAGCCTGACGGGCTTGCGATGTCCTCTAGAAACCTCAGACTGGCCGAAGCGGACAGGGCAAAGGCTCCGATAGTCCATCGAGCCATCCTCGCTGCGCGCCAGGCGTACGCTGCGGGCGAAACCTCTGGACGGGGCCTGATTGCAGCCATGTATGAGATTCTCTCAAGCGTCCAGGACTTGGTCATCGACTACGCTTCGGTAGTGGATCCACAGACCCTAAAGGACGTTGACCATGTAAAACCTGACTCCAGGTTGGTGGTGGCGGTACATCTGGGCTCAGTGAGGTTAATTGACAACTCCGCTGTGGGCGGAGATTGACCGGCTAGGAGCCGAGGTTGGAGAGTCCCATTGCTTTTGGCCATCGACATTGGCAACACCCAGACCGTTCTGGGTTTGTACAGCCATGACAGCCTCAAGACGTCAGGCCTGATCGCTCAAGACGCCAGTCGTCAGGCAGCAGATGGACTGGAGAATCACTTTCGGCTCGCAACCGTGATGGAACGCACTTCTGATGAGCATGCTCTGCTCCTCTGGCAGCTTCTCGGGATGAGCGGTATCGACGCAAAGAACACCTTCGAAGGGGCGGTGATGTCATCGTCAGTCCCGTCTGCCACCCATGGAATGCGATCGATGGTAAAGCGCTGGCTCGGACTCGATCCAGTTGTGGTTGAACCGGGGATCAGGACGGGAATGCCGATACTGTATGACAACCCCAAGGAGGTGGGTGCCGACCGAATTGCAGACGCAGTGGCTTGTGTGGACATATATGGAGGTCCTGCCATCGTCGTCGATTTCGGGACGGCAACCACATTCGATGCCATCTCTGCCAAGGGTGAGTACCTAGGAGGCGCGATAGCACCGGGAGTCGAGATATCCTTAGACGCCTTGTACCGGAATGCTTCAGCATTGCGACGTGTCGAACTCATCGAACCGCGATCGGTCATAGGTAAGAGCACGACGGAGTCGATCCAGTCGGGGACACTTTTTGGCTACGCAGCCCAGGCTGACGGGATCTGCACGAGGATGGAGAAACAGCTAGGCGAGGCGCACATCGTGGGGACAGGTGGGCTCTGTGGCGTGGTCGGCCCCTACTCGAACAAGATCCAACACTTCGAACCGTGGTTGACGCTTCACGGACTCAGGATAATTTACGAGAGGAACGTAAATGGATGAAACGATGAGTTCGACAGAGTCATCCACGGTTGGGAAAATTTCTAGGGCGAAGTCGATCCCATACTCCTTCGTAGGTACGAAGAAGATCGCCGAAGTTAGAACAGAATTCGATGGCCTTGAACAAGATCACCGGACCGGCGTGAATGTAAGGATCGCAGGCAGGGCGATGCTCGTTCGCAGGCAGGGGAAACTCTGCTTCTTTGAAGTCGTTGACGAGACCGCGCGAATTCAGGTTATGGCTTCTCAGGCCGAAACAGTGGACTTCGACGGATTTGCCTCGATTGCAGTTGGGGACTGGGTCGGAGTCGATGGAGAAGTCATCACCTCGCGAAGGGGTGAGCTCTCGGTCATGGCTCAGGGCTGGGTGCTGCTCGCCGAAAACAGGCGGGGCTTCGGCGACAAGTGGCATGGAATATCAGATCCTGATGTCCGTTACAGGCGTCGCTACGCCGATCTTTGGGTCAACGAGAGGGCAAGGAGGAGCCTTGCTATTAGGTTCAAGACAGTTGCCGAGATTCGAAGGCAGTTGGCTGAGCGGGATTTTGTCGAGGTCGAAACGCCCATGCTCCATCCCGTTGCCTCTGGTGCAATGGCCAAGCCGTTTGTTACCCATCACAATGCCTTGGACATGGACCTGTATCTCAGAATCGCTCCCGAGCTTTATCTGAAGAGGTTGGTAGTTGGCGGCTTCGAGCGCGTATATGAGATTGGTAGAAGCTTTCGGAACGAGGGGATCTCTCCCAGGCATAATCCAGAGTTCACAATGCTGGAGCTCTATCAGGCCTATGTGGATGTAGAAGAGATGATGAGATTAACCGAGGAGTTGATCTCATCGGTTGCTCAAGTGGTGGTCGGGTCGACCACCATCACCTACCAGGGCGAGACCATAGACCTTAGTCCGCCGTGGCGGCGTCTAACCATGGAGGAGGCCGTATCGGAATCCCTCGGCAGCGACATCAGTTTCTACATGCCGAGGGAAGAACTCGCGAAGCTTGTGACAGAACACGGAGGCAAGGTCGATTCCTCTTGGGGCAATGGGAAGCTTCTCCTCGAACTGTTCGAGAATGTAGCGGAGTCCGGTCTGATACAGCCGACCTTCGTCTACGACCATCCGATGGAGATCTCTCCGCTGGCTCGCGATCACCGTTCCCGACCAGGTTTCGTCGAGCGTTTTGAGGCATTTGTTGCCGGACGTGAGTTAGTAAACGCGTTCTCTGAGTTGAATGACCCTGACGAACAGAAGAGGCGATTTGCCGACCAGCTGGAGCAGAGGACTGCCGGAGACGACGAGGCTATGCCTATGGACTCAGACTATGTGAGAGCCCTTGAGTATGGCTTACCACCGACCGGTGGACTCGGCATCGGCATTGACCGACTCGTGATGTTGCTGGCCGACGAGGCCCAGATCAGGGAGGTTGTAGCCTTCCCGGCGATGAGGGCGGAGCAGAATTTCGAGTAGTTAGGCGACGGTCCTCGCGACGAGGTCGTCCAGAGAACCCAGCAGTTGTCGGCCAAGGTCCGCAATATAGGACGAGTAGGGATCGGTGAGTTCGGCAGCGAGCTCTTCAATCCTGCGTTGATAGAACGCTGCGACGTCGAAACACGCAGACAGAGCACCGGATCTGATGATTAGTTCAGTTGCCGTAGGCAAGGTGGAGGGAGTGATTCGATCTGCAAGCAGGGACCGTAGCTCGCCTGCGGGTTCTGATCCGGCTAGGGCATAGATCACCGGGAGGTTGTATACCCCCTCGATCAGATCCTGGCCAGGAAGTTTGCCAAGATCTACTTGTGATGCCGCTACATCCAAGATGTCGTCCCTGAGCTGAAATAGCATTCCGAAGTTTCGACCGATATCGGTAAGCATCTCGACCTTGGCCTGCTCGACCCCTCCCGCCATTGCACCGATGCGAGCTGACGTCGCCAAAAGCGAGGCCGTCTTGCCGGAGATAGCTTGCAAGTATTGAGCTTCGGTCCTGTCGGTGTCGAAACCCGACTTCACCTCGACGATCTGCCCTTCGCACATCTCCGCAAGTGTGTCGGCCAAAAGTTCCGCGATATCTGATCCGAGTCGTGCTGCTATTCCGGCGGCTCGGGCGAGGAGGAAGTCCCCACTAACCACGGCCACTAGGTTCCCCCATCTGGCATTTACCGAAGGCACCCCGCGGCGCTCAGTCGCTTCGTCCATGACGTCATCGTGGTAGAGCGACGCTAGATGGACCAGCTCTACCGCTACGGCTCCCTGAACTACCCTCCGGTCGACCTCTGCTCCACCCGCACGGGCTGAGGTGATCGCCAGTATCGGACGGATCCGCTTCCCGCCTGCTGAAATCAGATGGCCTGCCACCTCGGAGAGGAGTGGGTCAGGGGTGGCGACGGACAGAACAAGCTCCGCCTCCAGCACCTTCAGATCGTCTCCCAAGATCTCCTGCTTTGTAAAAATGATCGACTGCACTGATGACCACACTAGGGGATGCAGAGGCTCAAGAGATAATGGGGCAGTTAGTTAGAGGTGAAATGGGGTCGTTTGTCCAATCTTTAGTCGCCAACACACGAGTCATTCGGCCCTTTTTCGACTCCTTTCGAACTTATCGATGGTGGCCGCTTCACGGAAATGTCCCGTGGTATCACCCACGAACCTCCCAGCAGACCCTACGGGTGAGCCCCGAATATCTTTGTTGTCTAGAGTTGGGTGAGAGATTAAACACGGGTGTTGATAGTGCCGATAAGTGAATGTCGGGCCTCTGTGAGACTTGTGAAGAACAGGGGAGGGAAGTTTCTGAGGTGTTGGGGTGTTTGCATTGAATAAGAGGGCCCAAAGTCCGCGATTCCCATTAACTGGGTTATTACCGGATACACTGTTAGAACGATTGGCAACTCCAATAGGGAGGCGGAGACTTGTTTGAACGCTTCACTGATCGGGCCAGAAGGGTTCTAGTTCTGGCTCAGGAAGAAGCCAAGCTTCTGAACCACAACTTCATCGGCACCGAGCACATCTTGCTGGGACTGATTCACGAGGGCGAGGGCGTTGCCGCCAAAGCCTTGGAGTCACTCGGCATATCACTCGAAGCTGTAAGGGAGAAGGTTGAGGAGACCATTGGCCCTCCAAGTGGGACTACCGCTGGGTCGCCACCTTTCACCCCGCGTGCAAAGAGGGTACTAGAGCTGTCTCTTCGAGAGGCACTTCAGCTCGGTCACAATTACATAGGCACAGAACACATGCTGCTTGGTTTGGTTCGTGAGGGCGAGGGCGTTGCCGCCGGAGTTCTTACCAGCCTTGGCGCGGACCTCTCAAGGGTTCGTCAGCAGGTCATACAGATTCTGTCCAATTCTCAGGGTCGGGAGACCGCCAACGCAGGAGTTGGCGCGTCATCTGGTACCGAATCGCCAACTGGCGGATCGCCGATCCTTGACCAGTTCGGTAGGAATCTGACACAGATCGCGCGTGATAAAAAGCTCGACCCAGTGGTCGGCAGGGAACGCGAGATTGAACGGGTCATGCAGGTGCTGTCCCGAAGGACCAAAAACAACCCGGTCCTAATTGGGGAGCCGGGGGTCGGTAAGACCGCGATCGTCGAGGGCCTAGCCCAGAGGATCGTTGCTAATGAGGTCCCTGAGACTCTCAAGAACAAGCAGCTTTACACGCTCGACCTTGGGGCCCTTGTGGCGGGTTCTAGGTACAGAGGAGACTTCGAGGAGCGGCTGAAGAAGGTTCTCAAGGAGGTTCGAACCAGAGGTGACATCATCCTCTTCATCGACGAGCTTCACACGCTCGTTGGTGCTGGTGCTGCCGAAGGAGCCATAGACGCTGCATCAATCCTCAAGCCAATGCTTGCCAGGGGTGAGCTGCAGACCATAGGTGCAACGACACTCGATGAGTACCGAAAGCACCTTGAGAAGGATGCAGCCCTTGAGCGCAGGTTCCAGCCGATCAAGGTGGAACCACCCTCGCTAGAGCACACGATCGAGATCCTGAAGGGTTTGCGAGACAGGTACGAATCGCACCACAATGTCACGATCACCGACCAAGCGCTGGTCGCCGCTGCCAATCTGGCAGATCGCTACATATCCGACCGGCAGCTTCCAGACAAGGCAATCGACCTTATCGACGAAGCAGGTTCGAGACTGAGGATCCGCAGGATGACAACTCCCCCCGAACTCAAGGGGATCGAGACTGAACTCGGCAGGATCCGCAAGGATAAAGATGCGGCGATTGAACGTCAGAACTTCGATGAGGCCAAGCGATTGGTCGCCAAGGAGAAGGACAAGCTGGACCAGAAGGCTCAGATGGAGAGCACTTGGCGCTCAGAGGGCAAGGAACTTTTCGACGTAGTAGATGAAGAGGTCATTGCAGAGGTGCTAGCGAACTGGACCGGAATACCGGTCTACAAGCTGACCGAAGAGGAAACCTCGAAGCTGTTGCGGATGGAAGACGTACTCCATCAGCGTGTGATTGGCCAAGAGGAAGCTATAGCAGCACTCTCAAGAGCTATCAGGCGTACACGTGCAGGTTTGAAGGATCCTAGGAGGCCGTCAGGTTCATTCATCTTCCTTGGACCAACAGGCGTAGGAAAGACCGAACTGGCCAAGACTTTGGCGGAGTTCCTGTTTGGAGATGAGTCGGCGCTTATCCAGCTCGATATGAGTGAGTACATGGAAAAGCACACCGTGTCTAGGTTGGTAGGTTCTCCTCCGGGATACGTTGGATACGACGAAGGTGGTCAGCTGACCGAAGCGGTTCGGCGGAAGCCGTTCTCAGTTGTGCTGTTCGACGAGATCGAGAAGGCGCACCCGGACATCTTCAATACCTTGCTTCAGATTCTCGAAGACGGAAGGTTGACCGACGCTCAGGGAAGGTCGGTGGACTTCAAGAATACTGTCCTGATCATGACCTCGAACTTGGGTACGGCAGACCTGCGCAAGGCGTCGGTTGGCTTCGCCAAGAATTCCGAGGCGATCACGTACGAGCGTATGAAGGTCAAGGTCTCCGAGGCTTTGAAGGCTCACTTCAAACCAGAGTTCCTCAACAGGATCGACGAGGTGATCGTCTTCCACGAGCTCTCGAAGGAAGAAGTTACCGAGATTGTGGATCTCCTCGTAGCTAGAGTTGCAAGGCAGCTTGAGGCTCTTGGCATCCGACTGGAGTTGACTCCTGGTGCGAAGCTGCTTCTGGCTGAGCGGGGTTATGATCCTCAGCTCGGTGCTAGGCCGCTGCGTAGGACTATCCAAAGGTTGATCGAGGATCCGCTCTCGGAGAAATTACTCTGGAAGGAGTATCGGGTTGGCGAGACCATTATCGCCGATGCCGAGGGCGACGAGCTGGTCTTCAGGGTGGTCGAAAGCGTGGAGCCTCCGTCGGTGGAGCTTGCGGGTACTGGCTCGGAGTAGATTCGGACTCGCTACTTGTCATGAGTCGATAGAAGACGCACTTTTGTTCTGTGAATTGGAAGTGCATGAAGTTGTAACTGAAGTACCCCCAGATTTATCTGGGGGTACTTCAGTTAATCCACAAGTTGAGTCCGACTTGGGAGAACGAACTGGCGCGTTATGCCTTACAGAGCGGATTTAGTACCCCGACTCTGTGGGTCTGACATGACAAAGTACCCCTTCGGCAGCGAAAGTGTCCACAAGGTGCCGCTGGTGCCGAAAAGTATGGGCGACGCGTCTCTATTGAACGCTCTGCTGGTTCTGATTGAGTTGTGCAAGCCGAGGAGGAGGTGTGGATCGATATCCGAGCATCCGGTGTCTCATTGGACCCGAGAAGTTCGGTGCCTCAGGTGGGCTTCACTCCCTGTTCGTGGAGTGGACTTGTCAGGTCGGGTGCAGGCTCTGTGGACTTGCAAGTGGGTTCAGGGCACAGCGTGTGTGGTTCTATGGTGGCCGACTTAGGACAAAGAGCCACTCCTGGGTCGGGTGGCGATCCGGGCTTCACTATTACCGGTATGCCAACGGTCCACTAGTGTGGCATCCAGCAGGCTACTTAGCTGCTGAACAGTTGAAAACACTAGTTTTCGGCCGTGCCAAGTTTGGCCAGTCGACAGAGATTGATACGGTATGTTTCCAGACGTAACCTGTATGGCTTTATTTTGGACTGTTTGGGCTATTCGTTTCGCCGAAGTGCCTCGGCCTAGGTGCTCACGGTTGACGTGTACAGTCTGGCTACCGCATCGATAGCGATGAATCAGGGTCGATAATGAGTGTCCCTGGGGGCGGGCAGTCGCGCGCTGAAGTAGGAAGTTTCAGTAGCTATTTATGATTCCGTTGCACCGCGTGCCTGCCCGAGATTTCGCTCGCTAAACCGAGCTCAGAGGATTGGCTAACTACGAGCAAGATCTTCGGTTTGACTAGAATATCTAAATGGAAGTCAAGCGTTCCGTCAAGCTGGTAGAGACGTTGAGACGGGTTGCGCCAGGCACTGGCCTGCGCGAGGGACTCGATAGGATTCTTCAGGCACATATGGGTGCCCTGGTGCTCATTGGCGATGGACCTGATGTGCTATCTATCTGTTCAGGCGGTTTCCTCATAGATTCGGAGTTCTCGCCCCAGAGGATATATGAACTGGCCAAGATGGATGGCGCGATTGTCCTTTCGTCAGATGGTGCGAGAATCGCAAGAGCAAACGTTCACTTGGTTCCCGACTCCTCCGTTGCCACCTCGGAAACCGGTACTCGTCATCGGACGGCGGAGAGGGTGGCACGGAGCATATCTGTCCCGGTACTTGCCATCTCTGAGGAACTGTCGGTGGTGTCCGTTTACAGAGGAGGCTTCAAGCACCAGCTTCGATCCGTTCCTTCAATCATCGACCGTGCTCACCAGGCCCTGTCAACACTGGAGAGATACAAGGAGCGACTCGATGGCGTGCTTGGCAATCTGGACAGGTTGGAGGTGAGCCATGAGGCGAGATTCAAAGACGTGGCCCTCGTTCTGCAAAGGGGCGAACTGGTACGAAGGATATCGGAGGAGATAGCGTGGTATCTCCTCGAGCTAGGCTCCGAGGGACGCCTTCTCGCTCTACAACTGGACGAACTCTACATCGACTTCGAAGGGGACTACCTCTCGGTCATTCAGGACTTTCTCGAGATTTCGACGAAGGAGCAGGCTTCCGAGTTGGTCAGCTATCTCGCCAGCGTACCGATGGAGGATCTTCTCGATCTAAGCAGTATCGCGAACGGGATTAGGGAGCACTCCTGCTGCTCTGGGTTGAGCGATTTCACCGGCGCATCTCCACTCGAGGTGTCTATGGCGTCTAGGGGATCCAGGCTCATATCGAGTGTTCCTCAGATCCCTAATGAGGTCCGCTTTGCACTGCTGGATACGTTCGGAGGGCTGAAGCCGATCGTAGAAGCAACTGCTGAACAGCTGGCTGAGGTTGATGGTGTCGGAACTAGGTGGGCTAGGGCCGTAAAAGAGCACCTGTCACAGACGGACGGGAAAATCATCGAAGTCTAAGCCAGAACTGGGACCGCTACTTGGATTCCCCGGTCAGCCTCAGGAGTTCCGCTGGGTCGAGAATTCTGTATCTTCGGTCGATAACCTCAAGTACACCGGCTTTGCAGAGTGCAGCGATGGCCTTGTTGACACGCTCTCTCGACGCTCCGACGAGTCCAGCTAGCTCCTCTTGGGTAAGTGGAAGTATAAAGTCGAGTTCGCCACCGGAAATCTCCAGTATCCTCTTCGCTGTACGACCGGGGACGTCGAGGAACATTGCATCCGCGAGGGCGCCATCAGTGTTCCTTAGACGTTTTGCCAGGAGTTCGAGCATTCCCCAGAGAAGGCCCGGTCTTTGGTGGAGGATGAGTCTCAGGGCGGAGTAAGGGACCTTCAGGAGTTCTGTCCGTTCAAGGCAACGGGCGGTCGCCGACCTTCCTTGATCGTCAAAGAGGCCCATTTCACCGAACAGATCTCCGGGCTCCATAAGCGCCATGAGCGAATCTTTGCCGCCAATGGCACTTTTCACAATTGCTACGCGACCCGTCGCCACAACGAATAGTTCCGAGGACGGGTCACCTTCTACGAAGACGTCCCGACCTCGAAGATAAGTTGAGCGCTTGTGTGACCTGGTCACTTCGTCGATTGCGACAGCATCCAACGCTTTGAAGAACGCGGTCCGCAGAAGTAGTGTCTTGGCGTCTACGTAACCGGTTTGCGGAGTGGTCTTTTCGCTGTTCATGATTAAGTCCCTTAGGCCCGCTGTTGTCGAATAGAATAGATCCTCTGTGATTTCCCTTTACCCTAGATGTGAAGAGTAATTCAGATGAAGCGTGAGAGTAGGTTCAGGTGAGCTTCGACGTCGGAGACAAAGTCGTCTATCCGCACCATGGTGCGGCCATCATAGAGAAGCGCGAGACGAGAGAGGCCTTTGGGGAAACCAGGGAGTATCTCGTGCTCAGGCTTGCCTACGGTGACCTCACGCTCATGGTTCCCTCGGAGAATGCCGACGAGGTCGGCTTGCGAGAGGTGATCAATGACGAGGAGGTCGAAGAGGTATTTGCTGTCCTTCGGAAGAAGGAGGCGAGAATGCCGACCAACTGGTCTAGGCGGTTTAAGAATCACGTGGAAAAGCTCAAGTCTGGCGACATCTATCAGGTAGCTGAAGTTGTAAGGAATCTCTCAATACGTGACAAGGACAAGGGTCTTTCCGCAGGAGAGAAGAGAATGCTTGGCAAGGCGCGTCAGATTCTGGTCTCTGAGCTGAGCTTTGCGCTAGAGGTGCCCGAGGCAGAGGCTGAGGCAAAGCTCGACGCTGCTCTGGCCTAAGGTCCGAGCTTGTCGAGTTCGAGAATCTGGGTTGTATTGGTGGCTGCGGGATCGGGCTCCCGATTCGGTGGCTCCAAGCAGGTAGCGGAGCTTGCTGGCAAGCGGGTGCTGGACTGGAGCTTCGAAACGGCATCTGTGCTTGCAGAGAGGGTGGTCGTGGTTCACCCTGATGCGGATCTTGCCAACTATCCAGGCGATTTTAAGGTCATCGGCGGATCCACTAGGTCTGAGTCGGTGAGAGCAGGGCTCAGTCTGGTTCCCGATGACGTCGACTTCGTGCTCGTGCACGACGCTGCGAGGCCGCTTGCGTCTGTGGCGTTATATCGCAGGGTTGTTGATGCTCTACTTGCGGGCGCTGAATCGGTCGTACCCGTAATCGAGGTCAAGGAGAGCCTGAAGCTCCTCGACGATGACCGCTCGATCTCCTCAGTTGATCGGACTAAGTACCGTCTTGCCCAGACACCGCAGGGGTTTAGGCGGGCGACTATTGTTGCTGCCCACGCCGGAAACTCCGAGGCCACCGATGACGTAGCCATGGTTGAGTCGCTCGGGATTAAGGCTCGCATGGTAGATGGTGAGTTGGATAATCTGAAGATCACCTATCCACTTGACCTCGCGTATGCGGAGGCGATTCTGAAGTGGAGGATCAGTGGTGGCCGCTGACGAGCGAGAAGTTGGTGAAGATCGGTTTCTAGCTGCTTTCCGTCGCTTAAGGGTTGGGACGGGATTTGACGCTCACCCGTTCGCGACGGACCTCGGTAGAGAATTGGTGATTTGCGGACAGAGGTTCCCCGGTGTCGGGCTTTGTGGCCATTCCGATGCCGATGTGGGTACCCACGCCGTAGCCGACGCGATCCTGGGGGCAGCAGGCTTGGGCGGAATAGGGGACGTTTTCTCAGATACCGACCCGGACAATGCCGGTGCCGATTCGATCGACATGCTCACAGCGATTGTTGACAAGGTAAAAGATCTCGGTTTCGAGGTCATCAATGTGGACCTCACGATCATTTGTGAGGAGCCGAGAATTGCGCCATTTCGTTTGAATATGGCTCTAGCGATTGAGAATGTGACCTCTTCTCCGGTGACGGTGAAAGCAAAGCGACCGGAGAAAATGGGTGCGTTGGGCCGGAAGGAGGGGATTGCGGCGATCTGCTCCGCCCTCCTCTATGAGCGCGCTGTATGACTGTTGAGTACCTAAGAGATTCCGAGGAGAAAATTCATGGCAACCGGTAGGCAAGGACCGAGTAGAACATCTCGGCAGCGAAGTTCTAGACCAGGACAGAGAGATCGAGGGCAGAACACCTACTTCACCCAAAGAGCTGCGAATCTAGGTGGAGAGCAGGTAGAAGGACACAGAGCCGTTCTGGAGTTGCTTAAGGCGGGCCGCCGACGTCCGCAGGAGATTTGGTTCGAAGATGGCATAGACAGACTCGGACTCCCTCGAGAGATTGCCGATCTAGCGCTGTCGGAGCGGGTACCAGTGGTCACCGTTTCGCGGACTAGATTCGACTCGCGGGCAGCATCTGAGTCACATCAAGGGGTGATGGCTTTTGCTCCGGCGATACGAGGTGTTTCGCTCGAGGAGCTGGTTAAGAAGTCCGGGAGGCCGCCGGCCCTTGTGGTAGTGGATCATATCACTGATCCGAGGAATTTTGGAGCCCTCCTAAGGAGCGCTGAAGTTGCTGGCATGACCGGCGTGGTCGTTCCAGAACATCGTGCCTGCCGCCTCACACCGTCGGCCACCAAGACCGCCGCTGGGGCTATTGAGTATATGGATTTCGCCTTGGTCCCTGGGGTCCCTGCAGCCTTGGAGGAACTAAAAGCGCTGGGTGTCTGGTCAGTTGGTCTCGACCCAGATGCAGAGATGTCGCTTTCTGATGTGTCGCTATTATCGGGCCCAGTGGCAATGGTGCTTGGCGCCGAGGGTAAGGGTCTTTCAAAGCTGACCAGATCCCGGTGTGACCTGCTGGCTGGGATCCCCCAATACGGCAAGGTGGAGTCGCTAAACGTATCGGCGGCAGCGACCGTCGCCTTCTACGAGGTGGCTAGATCTCGAGACGAGATCTGATTTCGCCGAAGTACCAGTCACGGGAGTCCCCTTTTTGGTGTCGGGCGGTACCCGTTATGGCGGATCGGATGGAGGGCCCCAATTCCTATCCGCCATAACGGAGATTTTCTTGGCTAGATCAGTTCAGCGTGACCGCAGAACCCTCAACACTCTCAACTGAAATCTTGCGAGGCTTAGACGATGCGAGCAGTGGCACCTGGACGGTTAGTACTCCCGCGTTGTACGCAGCGGAGACGGCATCTGTATCCAAGTGGTTTCCAAGTCTGACTGAGCGTGCAAAGTTGCCCCTGCTCCGTCCGGAGAGAATCCACTGGACGTCCTGTCGAGCCGAACTCTGTCGCTCGGCAGACACCGTGAGCACACCGTTGTGTACCGTCACGTCAATGTCACTTGCGTTGAAACCGGGAATCTCGAATTCGACCACATATGTATCACCGTCACGATAAGCGTCCACGCCTGAGGTGGTGTATCGACCATCGAACACGCTGTTCGTAAACGTCTCGAACTCTTTGCGAGGATCAACCTTCATCAGAATCATCTCCGTAGACCTTTCTCTAACTGGTTACGCCTAAGTCAACCGGTAGTAGGTTGCTTTATTCCACATTATAACAAAAATTGAGTGTATCTGACGCAAGTTTATTGATCACTCTTGAATGAATCGGTATTCTGCTGGGATGGAAAGTCTGGGTATTGGGGGTGGACTCTCGGCTAAAGTGTGGTGATGATCAGGTCAGTGCTTCAAAGTCGTTGGCCGATCTTGAATTTTGTCGGACGTCTCCGTCGCAGATCGCGGCCCTCTTCTCGAAAGAGAGGGACAGCATGAAGGGCGTTGTTCGCGGACTCTTGGGAGTGGTCGTCGCTGGTTCAGAGGCGTTAACTGGATATGTGGTGCTGGCTTCAACCCATGCAACTGCGTCAGGTCGCAGCCAATTAGCCGCGTCGAACACGTCCCGCACTTCGACCTCTAGTTCGGTAGTAGCGACTACCTCTACTACTACGACTGCGGCGACAACTACTACCGTCCTTCCAACGACCTCAACTAGTGTCGCAACAACTACGACAACGTCTTTGCTGATCACAACCAATGCCAATTCGAGGATCACCGTGCGGGTTGCAAATGCAACCACGATCAACGGACTTGCTGGAAAGGTGACCGACTTCCTGGCCGGGAAGGGTTATGACGTAGTAGCGCCCGTGAATGCGAACTCCTATCTCTCCGCTACAACGATCTACTACGCTCCAGGTTTTCTGTATTCGGCTGACTCCCTGGCAGAGGACCTTGCATTGTCCCCTGCATCAGTTGCACCCTACTCCAGTAGCGTTCCACTGAACCTGCCCGAGGAGGATATAACGGTATTGGCCGGTCCGGACCTGTCGATACTGGCAAACGGCTAATGACGCAAGCGAGGAAATGGACCAATTTGTTGTCGAATCCAGGTCAGATGGGACTAACTCATTGTCGACCGGTCGGAGGTGGGGCTTGCCATCTCGACCCCATGGGATTGAGATGATATGTCGTCTGTCGTAATCGCACCTGACAAGTTCAAAGGAACCGCGTCGGCCTCCGAGGTGTCGAACTGGATTGAACAGGCTGCCATAGTCGCCGGATATTCACCCGAATCCATCCCTATGTCTGATGGTGGCGAGGGTCTTTTGGAGGCGCTGGGAGGCATGCGGCGAGTGGTCTGGGTGACCTCTCCATTGGGGAAGCTCGTTCGGGCTGAGTGGAGGATATCGGGGAAAACTGCCGTCATAGAGATGGCCCAAGCTTCTGGCATCACGATCGTTGGCGGTCCTGAAAGAAACGATCCTCTAGCGGCTTCGACTAGGGGTACTGGGGAGCTGATCGTTGCCGCACTGCTTGCGGGTGCGACCGAAATCATCGTGGGGTGTGGCGGTTCGGCTACTACCGACGGCGGAGTCGCCGCCTTGGCGGCCATGGAGCCGCTCGAGAGGTTTGCGGATATTGAGTTGAGGGCCCTCGTCGACGTGGATGCGAAGTTTCTGGATTCGGCCGACCTGTTCGCTGCCCAGAAAGGCGCATCACCCGCGCAAGTAGTCGTGCTGTCAAAGAGGTTGCGGGAGGTCGCCGCCGAGTTTAAGAATCGCTTTGACATTGATGTAACTGCCGTAGAGGGCGGCGGAGCCGCTGGTGGACTAGGAGGTGCACTCTTTGCGTTAGGCGCCGAGATCGAGTCTGGATTCGAGTACGTGGCGAGATACCACGGGTTGCGCGAGTCAATCCAGCGCAGTCGCAACGTCGTAACCGGCGAGGGCAGGTTGGACGAGACGTCTTTCATGGGCAAGGCCGTGGGCTCCATCATCAAGATGGCCCAAGAACTAGGAGCGAATTGCCTAGTTGTCGCGGGATCTGCCACCGATTCAGGGAGACAGATGGCTCAGTCGTTAGGCGCTGAAGTGCAGGTTCTTCCCTCGACTTTGGAGTCAGGGTCACTACCACCCCCGACTATGCGATCGCTAGTCATAAGGTGCGTACGGGATTGGCTAGTCACGGTAGAGTAGTTGGAACATAGTTGAGCCCGACTGTCGCACTACTTTTGTGCGTGAGTCTGGGCATCTTGGTCATCCAGAGCGGTGGAGGGACGGGCCCTTAGATACCGCGGCAACCAGCGCCGTTAGCGCCAGGTGCCAATGCCCGATCGATGCATAGGAGGAACGGTGTCTTTTGTAAAGGCACTCCGCTGTAGGGAGTGTGGTCAGAGCTATCCAGTGCAGGCACTTCACGTCTGTGAATTCTGTTTTGGACCACTCGAGGTCGCGTACGACTACGACGCCATTAAGGCGAACATATCTAGGGAATCGATAGCAAAGGGACCCGCCACGATCTGGCGTTACAAGGATCTTTTGCCGGCGGAAGGGACAGACTACGTCGACCTAGGTGCCGGCTTCACTCCCTTAGTGAGAGCCGACAGGCTCGCTGCGGCACTCGGACTCGGCGAACTCTATTTGAAGAACGACACCGTTAATCCCACCGGCTCCTTCAAGGACAGGGTCGTCTCGGTAGCTCTAACCAAGGCAAGGGAACTTGGGTTCAAGGTTGCCGCTTGTGCTTCGACGGGCAACTTGGCGAATTCGGTTGCTGCGCACGCAGCTTGGGCTTCGATGGACAGTTTCGTGTTCGTTCCTGCGAATCTGGAGGCAGCGAAGGTAATTACGACAGCTGTTTATGGTGGCACCGTCATCGCAATTGACGGAAACTATGACGACGTAAATCGCCTATGTGCCGAGATCACTTCGGAAGAGCCCGGTTGGGCTTTCGTGAATGTCAATGTGCGGACCTACTACTCCGAGGGCTCCAAGACGCTAGCTTTCGAGGTTGCGGAGCAACTTGGCTGGGATACCCCTGACCACGTAGTGGTGCCGGTAGGTTCCGGTTCGCAACTTACCAAGATCCACAAGGGCTTCAATGAACTCTACAAAGTCGGGCTCATCGACAGAGAACCTAACGTACGAGTCTCTGGTGCGCAGCCGCTCGGATGCTCCCCGGTGGCGTCAGCATTCCTCTCTGGAAGTGACTACGTCCTTCCTGTCAAGCCCGACACGATCGCCAAGTCGCTTGCGATAGGCAATCCGGCCGACGGCATCTATGCACTAGATGTAGTGCGCAAGACCAACGGTGCCATGGCGGCGGTGACAGATGAAGAGATTCTGGAAGGAATCAGGCTACTTGCCCGAACTGAAGGCATCTTTGCCGAGACCGCTGGCGGAGTTACGGTTGCAACTCTGAAACGACTCGCAGAAGCAGGAACAGTGTCGCGCGATGAGAGGGTAGTCGCATACATCACTGGCAATGGTTTGAAGACCGTGGAGGCGATGGCACCGACCACGCATGTGACCACGACTATCAAGCCATCGCTTGACGAATTCCTCAGATTTATAGAGCAGCAAAGGAGCTAGCTTCGCCATGTCAGTAACCGTTCGCATCCCAACCCAACTGCGCTCGTTGGCCCAAGGTTCTTCCGAGGTATCAGTGGAAGGTGCCACCGTGGGCGAGGCGTTGGCCAAACTCGGAGTGGTCCATCCAGAGCTAACATCTCGCATCTTTGATGACGAAGGGAAACTTCGCCGATTTGTAAATGTGTTCCTCTCCGATGAGGATGTCAGGTTCCTGCAAGGCTTAGATACTCCGATCTCAGATGACCAAGTGATCTCCATAGTTCCCGCTGTGGCAGGTGGGGACTCTTAGCGTCGTTGAGTTGCTAGGTCTGTGAGGGTTGTGGGTATCTGGAACGGTTCGCACCTGTTGCGTGACCGCTGGATTACCGAGTTGGCGCCTTAGATAGCAATTCTGGATTGTCACGTGATCTACTTCCACCCACTCCGTCTATGTTGTTATTAGCACTCCAAGGGTGAGAGTGCTAATGGTAACCCAACGGAGGGAACCCAAAAGATGGCAAAGTTGATCGCTTTCGATGAGCAGGCTCGCAGAGGTCTAGAGGCGGGCATGAACCAACTCGCTGACGCGGTTCGTGTGACCCTTGGACCCAAGGGTCGAAACGTCGTTCTTGAGAAGAAGTGGGGTGCACCCACGATCACGAATGACGGTGTTTCAATTGCAAAGGACATCGAACTCGAGGACCCTTACGAGCGTGTCGGTGCTGAACTCGTAAAAGAGGTGGCCAAGAAGACTGACGATGTGGCCGGTGATGGCACCACAACAGCTACCGTGCTCGCATGGGCCATGGTTCGAGAGGGCTTGAAAAACGTCGCCGCTGGTGCGAATCCTATGTCCCTAAAGAAGGGGATTGAGGAGGCAACTGATGCAGCCGTTGCGGCCCTCAAGGCCATAGCCAAGGAGATCGAGTCCAAAGACCAGATCGCTCAGGTAGCTTCAATTTCCGCAGCTGACCCGGAGATCGGAAGCCTTATTTCCGAGGCTATCGAGAAGGTCGGCAAGGACGGAGTCATAACCGTAGAGGAGTCGCAGACCTTCGGCATGGAAATGGATCTAGTTGAGGGTATGCGGTTCGACAAGGGCTACATCTCTCCCTACTTTGTGACCGATCCTGAGGCGATGGAGGCGGTCTTAGAGGATCCCTATGTCCTGCTAGTCAGCTCGAAGATTTCGGCGGTTCGTGATCTGCTTCCCGTGCTCGAGAAGGTCATGCAGACCGGTCGACCAGTTCTGATTATCGCAGAGGATGTTGACGGTGAAGCGTTGGCGACCTTGGTAGTCAACAAGATCAGGGGCACCTTCAAGTCTGTCGCAGTCAAGGCTCCCGGATTCGGAGAGCGCAGGAAGGCGATGTTGCAGGACATTGCGATCCTCACCGCTGGTCAAGTTATTACCGAAGAGGTTGGGCTCAAGCTCGAGAATATCGGCCTCGACATGCTGGGCAGGGCCCGCCGCATTGAGGTGACTAAGGATGAGACCACGATCATAGAAGGTGCCGGTTCGGACGCCGATATCAAGGGCCGCGTCGCTCAGATCAAGGCTGAAATCGAGAACACCGACTCAGACTACGACAGAGAGAAGCTGCAAGAACGCCTTGCGAAGCTCTCCGGTGGCGTGGCGATCATCAAGGTTGGCGCTGCAACAGAGGTTGAGCTGAAGGAGAAGAAGCACCGTATCGAAGATGCGGTCTCCACAACCAAGGCCGCAATTGAAGAGGGTGTTGTTCCCGGCGGCGGAGTTGCACTCCTCAGGGCCCAGGCAGCCATCCTTGAGCGTGCTGCAACGCTTCAGGGAGACGAAGCTACTGGCGCAAGGATTATTGCACGGGCAGTAGAAGAGCCGTTGAAGCAGATAGCAATCAATGCTGGTCTTGAAGGTGGTGTAGTTGTCGAGCGAGTCCGTTCGCTGACTGTTCCTTCTGAAGGACTGAATGCCGCAACCGGCGTCTATGAGGATCTCTTCAAGTCCGGCGTGATAGACGCTGTGAAGGTGACGAGATCTGCACTACAAAATGCAGCGTCCATAGCGGCACTGTTCCTAACTACCGAGGCAGTAGTTGTAGACAAGCCCGAAGAGAAGGCCCCAGCCATGCCGGGGGGCGGGATGGAAGACTACTAAGCCACTTAAGTGGCGTCCCAGATTGGGATGGTTGGGGGAGGAGCGCTGGTCTACCGGTGCTCCTCCCCTTTTCGATGAATCGGGCCGCTACGTCCCCGCGACTTGCGGACTAAGGATCTAAGCATTCGATGTCGATCCTATGGATACACTTAGCCAATACACAGGATTCGCAATAAGGCTCTGTCAATCTGTAAGCGTTCAAAACTAGACGACGGCATTCGGCAATAATTGTTCTATGGAGGGTACGAAAGCGTTGGCGATGCGCACTGCGTCTGCTTCATCTGGCACCGAAAGGTTACTGGCGCGCGCACTTCCCTTGGCCGGTCTGTTATCGCTTCCACTGATCCTTTCGGCCTGCCTATCGGGCCGGTACACCTACGTGAGCCACACCAACAGTTCAGGTGGCGACTCTTACTTCCGCTTCCCGTCAAGCTGGACCGAGTTTTCGCAGGACCAGATAGTTACTGCCAGTGACTCCAAGATTACTTTGACTCAGTTGAAGCAGATAGACGCAACCGAGTGGGCCTACATTCTCAGCGCCAATCCAGGAGCCACCTTGGCTAATCAGAAGGGCCTGACCTCACCTAAGCCGTTTGGAATAAGCCAGCAGATCGAACTCACTGCAGCGCAGAAGAGCACCTTTTCGTTGGCCGCCTTGAGGACGGTCTTCCTTCCAGACGACCCGTTGGCCAAAACAGCCAGCCTCTCTGGGTACAAGTACAAAGTCTTGTCGTATAGTCAGTTCAGCAACGCTTACGGGATGAAGGGCCTTAGGCTACTTGTGAACGTTACGGCACCAAATGGATTGACGTCGACGCTGGATGAGGCTGCGGCCGTCGACAAGGCGACCCAGTGGGTCTATTTCATTGGTCTTGGGTGTACAGAGACCTGTTTTTCCGCCAACGGGGCGACGATCAAGCAGATAGTTAATTCGTGGAGTGTCAAGGAGAATAAGTGAGCGAACCCGAGGTGAACGAAGAGGCATTCTTCCCCGAATACGAGGAAGAGTCGGCTACCAGAAAACCCGTGGCATTCTGGGATAGGTCGAAAATAGTACTGCTTTTGCTGCTGGCGTGGTTTGCTATCGTCTTGGCAGCCAGATCGGCAAATCCACTAGAGTCCTTCGGAGCTGCCGCAAGGATCACTCTGCATGATAAGTGGTGGTTGACGCTGTTGATCGGCATCGAGATGCTGCGTCAAGCAAACTACCTCCTAGCTGAGCGTTCGGCATCATGGAATATGTTCTGGAACGAGTCGGTGGTTGAGCCGATGGGTAAGATAGGCGCTGGCTGGAACGACTGGACCAGATTCCGCGTTTCACGTGCCTTGAAGATATTCGGTATCCTTGCTCTCCTAGCAGTCGTGCTCGCTGCCTATTACCACACCTCTCCGCTGGTCTCACTCTTCCAATTTCCGGCCACCGTATACTCCTCCTTGCCACTCATCGGACAGCTCCTGTTCGCGTTCGTTTTCGTCATCCTCCAGTTCGTAGGGTTGTTCTGGTTTCTGTCAAAAGGTGGAGTTGACGTATATTTTCCGGGCGACATCAAGACCAGGTTCACAGATGTATGGGGCCAAGATTCGGTCCTCGAAAGGGTGAAAGAGAACATCATCTTTCTCAAGAGTCCTGAGGAGATCGAAGAAAAGGGCGGTTATGTGCCGGGAGGTATCTTGCTTTGGGGCCCACCAGGCACTGGCAAGACCCTCATAGCCGAGGCGGTCGCCGGCGAGACTGAGAACCCCTATGTGTTCGTAGACCCTGGTGCGTTTATCAATATGTTTATGGGCGTTGGAGTTCTTAAGGTGAAGGGACTCTTCAGAAAGCTTAGGAAACTTTCTCTGCGGTACGGGGGAGTGGTCGTATTCTTTGACGAGGCGGACTCACTCGGATCGAGGGGTTCGTTGATGCCGCAGGGTACGTTCGGATTCTCAGAGAATCAAGTTAGTCCGAGTCACGGTTGCAACGGAATGAGCTACCTGAGCGAATCCTCCCTGCGACAAGTCCTGCTGGGCAGGGCTCCTTCTGCTGTTGAGGAGGAACCAAGGCGTGGTTGGACCTCCAAAGTCATTGCTGGCATGGGCGGAATGAATGGTGGCGGTGGCGGTAGTGGGACCCTCCAGGCACTACTGACCGAGCTTTCTGGACTGAAGAAGCCGAGAGGATTCTTCAATAGGGTCGTGCGACGAGCTCTGGGCCTCAGGCCGAAGAATCCACCCAAGTACCGCATCCTCGTGATGATGGCCACCAACCTCCCCCAGGCGCTGGACGAGGCACTGTTGAGGCCCGGCAGGATCGACCGGATTTACAGGGTCGGCTATCCATCGAAGGCTGGACGAATCAGGACTTACAAGGGGTATCTCGCAAAGGTGACGCACAATCTCACCGAGTCTGATATCGACAGGCTCGCAACGATTACGCCGTATGCCACCGGTGCGACCATGAAGGATCTTGTAAACGAGTCTCTAATTACGGCGATCAGAGACGGTCGGGACGTGATCACTTGGCGCGACGTTATCAGGGCCAAGCAGCTCAAAGAACTCGGTCCTCCCGAGGATGTTGAGTACATAGAGCGTGAGCGACATGCAGTGGCTGTGCACGAGGCTTGCCATGCAGTCATGGCCGCTGTGACACGTCAACACCTCACGATCGATATCGCGACTATCGAGAAGGGTAGTAACTATCTGGGAATGGTCGCCTCGATTCCGCCGGAAGATCAGTTCACCCACTGGCGGTCCGAGTATGAGGCAGACATAATGGTCTCACTGGCCTCTCTGGCTGGTGAACGTCTCTTCTTCGGTGGCGACAACTCATCTGGTGTGTCGGCCGACCTCGAAGGTGCTACTCAACTAGCGACCTTGATGGAGGGATACTGGGGAATGGGATCGACGATCTCCTCCCACGGCGTTACCCAGAGTGTCGGAATCGGTGGAGGTTCCAAGCAGGGTCGACAGAGCGGGCAACGCGAGCTGCCGCGTGGGATCGGCGATCGAATCGAGGGTCGTCTTGAGGAGATCTACAAGGAGACCCTTCGGATACTCGAGCAGAATAGGTCGGAAATTCTGTCTGTGGCGCACGCGCTAGAGACCGCTAAGACGATCACCGGCGAAGACGTAATGGCCATTGTTGACAAGACAGAAGGCCCACTTGTGGATGGGCGCATCTACGCTAACTCAGCATTTATAGCCGAGTTGGAGAGGTACCACACGGCGGTCGCAGAGGCACATCGAAACCATCGACCGGTTGACGTTGCCCTGCCCACTGCTGGAGAAGGTTCATTCAAGACCATCGACGTCCTCGACAAGTCTCTCAATAACACTGCAGCAATGGTGGAGCCGGAACTATGAGCGAAACAAAGGTGGAGGCCGTAGTAAAGGTGATCTCTCCGAGTCAGGATTCTGAGGTGGAGGTCAACACAAGAACCCCCAGAGATGGTCTCGGCGTCTTGCATCTCTTCTGTAAAGCCCGGGATAGCTTCGACGGGGAACAGTTCCAATCGACCTGCAAGCAGGCGAAGGAGGATGGCCTACTGCTGGTGACCTTCGGCGTGCTTGGCCATAAGGCAGATGCCGGCCTGATGGCCGTCGGAGCAGACCTGTGGAGCCTCCGGAAGTTTCAATCAGAGATCCAAAGGACCGGACTCGAGGTAGTTGACTCATACGTCTCAATCACCGAAGTGTCGGAGTACGCTTCAAAGGTTCCCGAGGAGCAGAAGAGACTGCGGCTGTACCCCAAGCGCTTGCCACCAAAGGGAACCACAGCGATCTGCTTCTATCCGATGTCCAAAAGACGTGACGTTGGCCAGAACTGGTTCAGCCTCCCCTATGAGGAGCGGGAGAGGTTGATGTTCGAACACGGTGCCTCTGGCAGAGCGTTCGCCGGTCGGGTCGTTCAGCTCGTAACTGGCTCAGCCGGTCTGGACGACTACGAATGGGGCGTGACGCTTTTCGCCGAGCGACCGGATGACCTGAAAGATGTCGTATATACGATGCGCTTTGACGAGGCCTCAGCTGTCTACGCTGAATTCGGACCTTTCTACGCCGGGATCATGGTGGACCCAGAGGAACTCGCGGCCCAACTGGTCAGGTAGCAATAAATGGCAGCGGCGATTCCTCCAGCCTTCGGGATGTCCAAATAGGAGATTGATCATGCAGACCAGAGCTAACGCTTCGCCGCTGAATCTGGCTCGTCTTACAGGTGAACTTGAGACCAAGGCGACGGCACTCGCATCCATCCTCAACGGAATTTCAAACGTCGTCGTAGCCTACAGCGGTGGCGTCGATTCGGCGTTGCTAGCCGTGTTTGCCACCCGGACTTTGGGCTTTGATAGGGTCCTTTCGGCAACTGCGGTCTCGGGGTCTCTGGACCCCCTAGAGCGCACTGAGGCGGCGAAAATGGCACGATTCTGGGGTCTCCGGCACACCGAAGTGAACACAGATGAGTTCAATGACGAGCGATATCTGAGAAATGACGCACTTAGGTGCTACTACTGCAAGTCTTCTCTGATGGACCAGCTTGAGCCGATCGCACGTGCGGAGGGCGCGACAGTAGTTCTTGGTGTCAACACGGACGATCTGGGTGAATATAGACCGGGCCAAAAGGCAGCTGCAGAGCGGGGCGCGATGTTTCCTCTGGTTGGGGCCGGGTTTTCCAAAGTTGATGTGCGGGAATTGGCCCGACTAATTGGACTAAAAGTCTGGGACAAGCCAGCAGCCCCCTGTCTTTCCTCCAGGCTCCCGTATGGGACCCGAGTCACCATTGGCGCTGTCTCCAAGGTTGCATCGGCCGAACGGTCGATACGGGAGCTTGGATTTCCAGTAGTACGGGTTCGACATTATGGAGAGCTGGCGTCAATTGAGGTTGAAAAGGGAGCGATTGCTGACCTCGCCTTGAGGAGTAGCGACCTGGAGCGGATAGTGTCAGAGGCGGGCTACGAGGGTTACCGGATCGATCCGCTCGGTTTTCGATCTGGAAGTCTCAATGAGGTGCTTGTCGCCTCTGAGGAAGAGGGGGTGTGATGTTGGGGCATCGAGTGAAACTTGTCTATCGTGACGAACTCGTCAAGCGGCCCGTAATCTATGAACTCGCCAAGGATTTTGACGTATCGGCCAATATCAGGCGTGCCTCTGTGGAGGACGGTACTGGATGGATTGTCTGCGAGCTAGTCGGCGACCAAGACAAGATCGAATCAGCACTTACATGGCTTGCATCGATAGGAGTCGAGGTAGATCGCCTGTCCGATATCGTCGAGAGCTGAGCCTACGGGTTGGGCTTTCTCTTGGATTTCGGATTCGGGACCTGCCAGCCAACTTTAGAAATGGACGTTCGCTGTTCGAAGAATATGCAATCTTCAGCACATGCGAATGGGATCTCTTGGTTGACGCCCAGCCGGCACCTCTCGAGCTTGTCAGCTACTGAGACCGTCTGAAGCAGAAAGTGTTTACAGTTCTCCTTGACGCTCACGGCTTAAAGGCTAGTCGGTTTTCGGGTACGAAGTCAGGTGCTTGACAACGATTGTGATCGTAAATACGTCCCACATCTTTGGCTTTTCGATAACGTGGGTGTGGGAATTCAGGTGCTGATCGACCCGACTGAAGGTAGCTTTTAGCAATGACCGCAAACGAAGTGGACCTCATAAGTTGGGCAGAGCGGCTTTCGGCAATAGCCCGGACGGGTCTCGGCTTCACGGAGAGCCTTTACGAAAAGGAGCGGTTCGAGGAGATATTGAAGGTTGCATCCGAAATGCGCCTCTCCTCGTCGGCGAGTGGGGAGGGTTACTCCCCTGGAACTGAGACCGTGGACGAGCTCGTCGAGATCTGGATGTCGCGGGTCGGAAGCGGTGTCCCCGGCTATGTGACCCCAAAAAGCGCAGTAGCTGCAGTTGTGCGAAACGAGAAGGGTCAGATTCTGCTTGTCCAGCGGGCAGACTCTGGAGTTTGGCTATATCCGACAGGGTGGGCAGACGTAGGCTACAGTCCCGCCGAGGTGGTCGTGAAGGAGGTCCTCGAGGAGACCGGTATAGAAGCTGTGCCGCTGAAGTTACTCGGTGTGCTTGATGGCATGCGGAGGGGATTCACGGCTATCCCGATGTATTCGATGGTGTTCCTTTGTGAAGCTACAGGGGGTGCATTGAAGGCTCATCCCCTCGAAGTCAGCGATGTCGGCTGGTTTGATAGGCATAATCTTCCTTCGCCAATGCCAAATCTGGAACGTTGGGTGCCGGAAATCTACCGCGCATTAGATGGCGAGGACATTCCTGCCTACTTTGATCTCCCCAGAAACCTCAGGTAGTTGCGGAGCTAGGCTACCTATTCGTCTTCGCCGCTCAGCTCCCGAAGGAACTTCTCGGCGGCCGAGGCGAGTTCATCGGCAGACGCGATGGTCATCACCTCCGGGTCCTCCTCCTCGTCGATCCTTGACTCGAGGTCAGCAATGTAAGCCCTGGCATCATCGTCTGCAGCGATAATTGCGTCCACCTGCTTCTGGTACTCCTGGGTGTCCAGCTCAAGGTCGCTCAGATCCATCTCAAGATCGAGCAGAAGTTGGATCTTCCTTATGATTGCCAGTGCACCTTTCGGTGATGGCGTCTGAGCCACGTAGTGCGGAATGTTCGCCCACAATGAGGTGGAGACCATGCCCTGCTGTTGTGACATCGCCTGAAGGACTCCGACTATTCCGGTAGGGCCTTCGTACTTGGATGGAGTTAGACCGGTCTTCACCGTTACCATGGGGTCAGAAGAGGAGCCGATCACCTTGATCGGTCTCGAGTGGGCCACGTCCGATAGAAGCGCACCCATGGAGATAACCCTCTCAACGCCGAGCGATCTAGATGCCTCGAGCACGGTATTAGCGAATCGTCTCCAGCGGAGCTGCGGTTCGAATCCTTTGAGAAACACGAAATCCATCGAGCCGGGCGGAGTC
Source organism: Acidimicrobiaceae bacterium (assembly GCA_013044385.1). Lineage (GTDB taxonomy): Bacteria > Actinomycetota > Acidimicrobiia > Acidimicrobiales > Acidimicrobiaceae > JABEUN01. The sequence goes on along the minus strand of JABEUN010000048.1, from coordinate 40,983 downwards.
TGTGCTACATATAGACGTATGTCTGGCCAGCTCAGCTGTCGCGCTCCTCGGTGATCCAGTGTGATCTGTGGCCTCACCACGGTGAAGTCAAAGTACTCATCTGCTGATATCGTGGCAACCAGCTTGGCGCCGAGTCTTTTGCGGAGATAGTCAAGCGCCATCGAAGCAGATTCGGCGGCGTCGCTCCAACCTTGGAATGCCAGCAAAAGTACCGGCTCCTCAAGATCCTGAGCTATACGTCTCTGCCATCTGATATCAGCCATTCGTACTACACGCTAGCCCAAAAGCGAAGCTACCTGTCTTAGCACCGTCCCTTTGAGTATTTCTGGATTGGTCCGGCCGATCAGAAGGGTACTGCTCAGTTTGGTAGCCTCAGGCGGTGCATTGGAGAGCATTTCGTTCAGGTTGCAAATGTGCTCGTGGTGCCTCGAAACTGGTCAAGAAAGTCCGGTGCGACTCGATTTAGATTCATGGCGCAATGGGGAACAATTGAATGAAGACATTAGAAGGTAAGAAGCAAGATTTAAGTGAACAGATTGTTGTGATCTATTTCTGTAGAACCGCCAAGCATGGTGCCTTCTGGAACCTAAGGTTGGAACCTCAGAGTCCACTTGATGGGGTCCGGAGGACCCAGGGGGAGGCGCCGTGTCGGACACTAGTGGGGTTTCCGTGGTGCTTGAGAGCGAATCGACTTCTGCGCTCGCAGAGGCGATCTCGCTGCTCTTACCCCAATTGTCGAAGTCATCCACTGAGATTGATGAAAATGCTTTGTCCATGATCATGCTTCAAAATGGAGTGGATCTTTTTACAGCTCGACTGGACGGAAAGATCGTGGGTACACTCACGCTCGTCACAGATAGGCTGCTAACCGGCCTCAGGAGCTTTATCGAGGATGTGGTCGTTGACTCCTCGTGTCGTGGAAAAGGCGTAGGAGAAAGTCTCGTCCGGTCTGGGCTAGAACGGGCCGAGTACCGCGGTGCCAAGACCGTCGATCTCACTTCGAGGCCGGACCGGGAGGCTGCCAACAGACTGTATCTCCGGTGCGGGTTCGAGCTGCGCAAGACGAATATCTACAGGTTCACGATTAAGTAGACAGACAGCGGCGGTGAAAGACTGGTTGAGTGACGCTGCTTCCCCAGAGACTGATTGCCGACAAATTGGAGCTCAGAGCATTTTCACTGGACTACTTCGATGATGCGCTCGACGCAGTAATGGAGAGCCTGCCGGACATTCAAATGTGGCTCTGGTGGGCGCAGGCGCCACTCGATGAGGATTCTTACAGGGCTTTCGTCCGGAGCGGTTCAGAGAACTTTCGGATCGATGTTCAGTGGCGTTATTTCTTTTTTGAGCGCGCAACTAACAGTCTCGTTGGTGGTTGCAGCATTGATGTGGCGGCATCGGGCGATAGAAGTTCGGCCAAAGTTGGCTATTGGATCCGCACTTCATGCACTGGCCGAAATTTGGCAACACTGACTGCGCGTATATTGACGGACACAGCATTCCGTTTCCTGCCATCAATCTCATCAGTTGAGATTGGAATGGATATCGCGAATATTGCGAGTGCTCGTATTCCTGAAAAGTTGGGCTTCACCAACGTTGGAGAATTTGATAAGCCGATATGGGCAACGGGACATACCGGTCGCGGACTCATCTGGGCGATGAGTCGCTCGGATTGGCAGCGCCACGAATTCACTTCTACCAAAAAACGATAGACAAATGTTTACAGATATTCCATTATGAACGCAGCTGGTTCATCCTAGGTAGGGGCGCTAGAGCGGGCTGATTCGTTCGCCGATGCGGCTTTTGCACGTAATAGTTGCTGCCGGTGTCTGAGTTGTCAAGTTGCCTACGTCTGATGGCCATGTTGAGGTTGTTTGAAATGCTGTGGCGATCTCGACTGACTTCCTCGGACTTTTCGGGGAGTGCTTCTCAAGAGGTGCAATAGCGCTCGATCGTCGATTCGAAGTTATCCTTTCACACCGTTGTTCCGGCGTTGATGAGGAATGGGTTTGGGTGGTCGCCATTTGAATTGCTCCCCGAACTGGCTAGCAAGTTCCGGAACTCGAGGTCCGCTCGTTCTTTGGTGCCGCTAGGTGTTGTAGGAACGTTTGCCATTTCAGCATCTGAGTAGATCTAGCAAGGTTCGGTTGGAGTACGCAGCAGACGTCCCGCCTAATCAGAGTGCTCTCCTGAAGTGGTAAAGTTCGCTGGTGGCGATTGTTACTGTTTTCAGGAGTCGACTTAGACCCGGGGTTGAAGACTTATACCGGGAGGTGGCAAACGAGATGAGTCGCATTGCGCACTCTATGAGTGGTTTTCTAGAAGAAAAGTTTTTTATCTCCCCTGATGGAGAGAGAGTCACATTGGTGCGATTCAGGGATCGTGAGAGTCATTTGGCCTGGGCGGAGCACCCGGCTCACCTCTTGGCACAACGGAAGGGTCGTGACGAGTTCTACTCGTGGTACGACATATCGGTCTCTGAGGAGACCTACCAGCACAGCTTCTGGAATTCGGACCCGCAGTAGGGATGTTCGTTTTTTCGTAAATGGGTGCTGACAGTGTCGCTATTTCCGATGATCGGCAGAGTTGCGTGTCCAAAAGGAATTGAATGGAATGACAGAGGTCAGGCATGACTGCCTAACACAGTCAATTTGGTTGACTGGCCCCAGTTGTACAAGGATCTGATCGGTTTAAGATCGCTTGTCGATCGAAGTTCTATCGAAACTATGAGGAAGGCGAGATTGTGACGGAGAGTATCACCGTGACGGACAATAGGTCCGGCAAGTCCATTGAGATCCCGATTCAGAATGGGGTGGTCTCATCAGTCGACTGGCAGAAGCTGCTTCCCGGAGTCTGGTTCTTTGATCCGGGGCTCACTGCCACCGCGATGACCGAGAGTTCGATATCGTACCTAGATGGAGAGGCGGGGATACTTCGCTACCGTGGCTATCCGATCGAGCAGCTGGCTGAGGAGTCGACATACCTTGAGGTGGCCTATCTGCTTCTGAACGGTGAACTTCCTACGCCTTCGCAGTTCAATGCATGGTCCAAGGAGATTACGCATCACACATTTATCCATGAAAACGTGCGGAAACGTTTTTTAGAAGGTTTCCACTACGATGCCCACCCGATGGGAATCCTCGTCTCAGCTGTGGCCGCCCTGTCGACTTTTTACCTAGATGCGAAGGATATTTTTAGCGAGACTGCGCGATACAATCAGGAAGTACGCCTGATCGCAAAGATGCCGACGCTCGCTGCCGCTGCCTATCGCTTCAGCGTGGGCATGCCATTTGTATATCCTGACAACGAACTCTCGTTTCCGGCGAACTTCCTCTCGATGATGTGGAAGATAGCAGAGCCGCATTACCAGCCCCATCCGACTCTGGTGCGTGCGATGGACATCCTGTTCATCTTGCATGCCGACCATGAGCAGAACTGCTCGACAACAGCAATGAGGGTTACCGGATCTGCTCATGCGGACCCTTACTCCTCAACAGCAGCGGCGTGTGCCGCACTTTACGGTCCTCGCCACGGTGGTGCCAACGAGGCGGTTGTGAAGATGCTCACCGAGATCGGTTCCATGGATCAAGTCCCGGCCTTCATCGAAGGAGTCAAGGCCGGTAATGGAAGGCTCCAAGGTTTTGGCCATCGCGTCTACAAGAACTATGACCCGAGGGCGAAGATCATCAAGAAGGTGGCATACGACGTATTCGAAGTCACCGGAAAGAATCCATTGCTGGACATCGCCCTCATGCTGGAAGAGGTTGCCCTCAAGGACGACTACTTCGTATCGCGGAAGCTATATCCGAATGTGGACTTCTACTCAGGCCTGATCTACCAAGCAATGGGTTTCCCGGTAGACATGTTCCCAGTTCTTTTCGCAATTCCAAGGACAGCCGGCTGGCTGGCCCACTGGAACGAGATGCTCGATCAGGACGCGAAGATTGTCAGACCACGACAGAGCTACATTGGGCTACCTGAACGGAAGTACGTTCCAATGGATATGCGCAAGTAGTAGCTCAGAACTTTCCCAACCCGTCTGTGACGATCCGCCCCTAGGGCGACGGTGCGGAGCAGGCGGGTTGGATTTCACTCAAACCTGTTGATCACCGTAACTCTTTAAGACCGCAAGACGCTCCTTGTCGGTGACCCTCACCAGCCCCTCTTGCACCACCGAAACGGACAGCCTGCCATCTTTTGTGTATATCTGTCCCCGTGCCAAGGCAAGTGCTCCATAGGCACTTGGAGACTCCTGTGAGTAAAGGAACCATTCATCGGCCCTAAAGGGCCGATGGAACCACATGGCATGGTCCATGCTTGCGACCATCAACCCAGGCTCATCCCAGCTGAGACGGTGCGGAAGCATAGTGGAGTCGAGCAAGGTCATATCCGATGCGTATGCGACGATGCAGGCATGGAGCAGAGGATCCTCTGGAAGCACCCCATCAGCTCTCATCCAAACTCGACTTCGCGGTTCCCTCGGTCCGTCGATCTTCTCCATGATCGGTGGGTCCACATACCGCATGTCGATCGGCCTAGGTCTTTCGTACCAGTCCCCCATACGTGCCGCCCATGGAGCCATCCTCTCCTTGAATGTAGGCGTCACCTCGGGATCTGGGGCTTCTGGCATTTTTGTTTGATGCGATACGCCATCTTCGTCGATGTGGAAAGACGCCGATAGATTGAAAATTGCGTGCCCGTGCTGGATCGCCACCACTCGCCTGGTTGTGAAGCTTCTGCCGTCCCTGATTCGATCAACTTCGTACAATATCGGTACAGTAGGGTCACCCGGTCTCAGGAAGTATGCGTGTAGCGAGTGGACTCTTCCCTTCTCAACGGTTCTGCCAGCGGCCACCAGAGCCTGTCCGGCCACCTGCCCTCCGAAGACCCTCTGCCGGTGTTCCTCCGGTGAACGCCCCCTAAAGATATTCACCTCGATCGGCTCTAGGTCCAGTAGTTCGATCAGGTTCTCAAGTGCGTCGCTCACGCTTCCATCTTTACTGCTTGTTGGTTCAGTTGGTCCCCTAAATCTGTAACTAGGTCGCGGCCAACTATGCTTGGGAGTCGTGCAATTTACCATGAGTGACGACCGCCCCGAATTCAAATCTGAATCAGGGTCGTTGTACAGGCGCCTTGTTAGGCTGACTCTTCATCCAAAGACGCTTAAGTACGCGGCCGCCTCTGCCGTTTCAATCATTATAACGCAGGGACTACTTATTCTATTCTATGGAATACTAAGAAGATGGTCTGTTACCACTTCCAATATCATGGCGACCGGAATCGCCGCCGTACCGTCTTACTACATGAATAGGGCGTGGGCTTGGGGAAAGACAGGGAGGTCTCACTTCCTCAAAGAGGTGCTCCCATTTTGGGGCCTTGCCTTTTTAGGATTGGGTCTTTCGCTGTTGGCGGTATCGTATGCCCACCACCTCTCAGTGAGCATGGGGCTCAGCCATCTTTCGGATGTGTTGTTCGTTAATGTCGCATCCTTGATGGCCTTTGGGGTCCTGTGGGTTGGCAAGTTCGTGATCTTCAACAAGGTCCTCTTCGTCGAGAGCTAGCTATTTATGAATCAGTACAAGTACGCTGCCCGACACATCGATCCGGTGGATCGGGAGATCGTGAGCGAGGCAGAGGCGCGTCAACTGACCCTTACCAAGCCTCCTGGCTCACTTGGCATGCTTGAAGAGATCGGAAATCGATTAGCCGGAGTGGCTCAGAGGTGCCCCCCGCCAATCCCATTGAATCCGCACGTGGTGGTGTTCGCTGGCGACCACGGGGTGCACGGTCAGGGAGTGACACCTTGGCCCCAAGCGGTTACCGTGCAGATGGTCGCCAACTTTCTCTCGGGTGGTGCAGCGATAAACGCGATTTCACGGCAAGTTGGCGCCACCGTCACCGTTGTCGACGCTGGCGTCGCTGCGGACCTGACGCCTTCTGAGGGTCTCGTAATGGGAAAAGTTAGATACGGGTCAGCTGACATCTCATTAGAGCCCGCTATGACGATCCTGGAGGCCGAGGCGGCCCTAGACCTCGGTGTTAGCGTAGCTGTCGAACTGATAGATTCAGGAACCGACCTCTTGGTGTGTGGTGATATGGGTATAGCCAACACGACTGCCTCAGCTGCGATTATCTCTTATTTTTGTAAAACGGATCCGTCAGTCACTACTGGCCGGGGAACTGGAATAGACGACCCGACCCTGGCAAGGAAGATCTCCGTCATCGAGACAGCGATCGAACGAGCCTCTGTGAGGCCGGGTTTGTCCGACGATCCTGTGGCCGTGCTGTCGGAGCTGGGTGGCCTTGAGATCGGTGCAATTGCGGGGTTCATATTGGGAGCGGCCAGCCGGAGGATACCGGTAATTGTGGACGGAGTGATTTCCCTAGCCGGAGCGTTGATAGCCAACGAGATCGCACCACTGGCTGCGGAGTATATGTTTGCGGGCCACCTCTCGATAGAGCCGGGAGCGGGGATCGCGATCGGACACCTCAAACTCAAGCCGATTCTTAAACTTGACATGAGGTTGGGAGAGGGCACCGGTGCCGCAATGGCAATTCCGGTTTTACAGAGCGCAGCACGACTTTTAGGGGAGATGGCTACCTTCGAGTCATCTGGTGTCTCAGAGGCCTGAGAAGCCGATCCTTAGTTTGGTTTGAGATCCCCGATAGCTCGAATTCCCGAGCTGATCGAGGCTGGGATGCCGGATCCGTACATGTACGCTCCCGCAATCGCCACCTTGGAGCCTGTCTCGTCGGCGAGTATGGACCGAGCTGACGCAATAAGAGCCGAATGGTGGGGGCGAAATTGCGGAAGCGCATCGTGCCATCGGATCACTTTGGTGAAAGTAGGATCGCAGACAGTTGGAAGTCCAACGATCCTAGAGGCTTCTTTGGATATCAATTCCGAGAGATCCTCATCGTCAAGGTTCTGAAATCTCTGATCCGCCATTCGGCCAGCCGAGACACGCAGGAGGAGTTCATCTGGTTCCGCCCAACTGGGCCACTTCGAAGATGCAATGGAGACGGCGGTAGTCAAAGTTCGCTCCCGAGCGGGGGAAAGGACTCCCGATATGCCAGCAGGAAGAGGGTTTCTAACCCCGCGGAAGCCGAGAACTGTCAATGCCACCGATGAGTAGCGGATCTGACCCAGGCGACCCGATGCGACCTTGGACAATCCGGCGAGCAGACCAGATGCTGGACCGGATGGTACCGCAACGACAACCATGTCGCTGTCCAGCTCTGACTCTACTCCGTCGTTGCTGCCTAGATGGAGTCTTATCCTTTCGCCGAACTTTTCCATCGACAGTGCGGCGGTCTGGAATTTGAACTGCACGCCAAGTGCGCAAAGCTCGGCGACCATCGCCTCAACCAACTCGGAGAGGCCGCCTGAAAGGCTTCCGAAGACCGGTACCGTCGGGGCCATGCGGATCTTTTGATTGCCTACCGACCGCCGAAGGAGTTTTGTGGGTCCGATAGGAGGAGCAGTCAGTGCGCTACCAAGCTGGGGGGCCACCAATTCCATCGATGAGCCGAATACGGAACCTGCGTTGATCCCGCCTATCAAGGGGTCTACTACGAGCTCGCTGAACCTCCGGCCCAATCTTCTTTGGCAGAGGTATCCGAGGGAGTCGGTGCTTGGATCTCCCTTCAAACCGATACTGATTCCGACAGAGGCCCGGAGTCTGGAAAGAATAGGCACCGACGTGGTCTTCAAAGGTGCGATCGGATCTGTCGGAACACCCATTGCGAGCTCCCTTGGCATTGGGTGCAGTTGTCCGCTGGCGTAAAGTAGTGCCGAAGATGCTGATGGAGCGGTCAGGTTTCCAGTTAGGCCGAGAGACTCCACGAGCGCCAAGCCGACCGGGTTCCGCCGGAGAAATGCATCTGGCCCAGCTTCAAAAATCTTGCCGTCCCTGTGCAAAGTGTGTATCTTTCCGCCGGCGCGACTTTCTGCATCTATTACCACGATCTCTTTTATTCCACCCCTCGCCGCCTCGATAGCTGCAGAGAGGCCAGCTATGCCAGCTCCAATGACCACGAGCCTCACAGGGGTTCAGTTTCCTTCAGTGTTTGCCGAGATCAAATCTCTGCCTTGTGAATGTATGAACTGCACCAAATCGCTCAGCAACCCTGGGTCAGTCTCTGGTAGTACTCCGTGACCTAGGTTGAATATGAAGCCTGGTGCGGTTGATGCCTCCTTGAGAATTTGGCGAGCCTCCGTTTCAATGGTGCTCCAATTGCTCAAGCAGATGGCAGGGTCGAGGTTTCCCTGAAGCGCCACCTGACCTCGAGTCTGTTCTGTAGCCTTCGAAATCGGAACCCGCCAGTCCAGGCCTAGTACTTCGACAGGTGCGTCCACCATGTCTGAGATTAGGGCAGATGTTCCGACTCCGAAGTGAATTCTTGGGACCGCGAAACGCTCGATCGATTCGAATACGCGACGTGTGTAGGGAAGCACGAGTTCGCGATAGTGGCGAGGTGACAGAGCGCCAGCCCAGCTGTCGAATAACTGCACCGCATCCACTCCAGCCTCCAGCTGTGCCGTCAGGAATTCAGTGGCAAGCTGGCTGAGGGCGGACATTATTCGGTCCCAAAGTTCGGGCTCTTGGAACATCAACGCCTTGGTGCGCTCGAAATTTTTTGAGGGTCCCCCTTCGATCAGGTAGCTGGCAACCGTGAAAGGTGCTCCGGCAAAGCCGATCAGTGGTACAGACAGTTCGGGTTTTAGGAGTTTTATCGTCTCGATCACATAGGGCATATCGCTCATCGGGTCGAGTGCCCTGAATCTTTTCATGTCAGACTCGGAGCGAATAGGGTGCTCCACGATTGGGCCTCTGCCTGGTCGTATTTCCACACCAAAGTCGATCGCATTGACCGGCACAATTATGTCGGAGTAGAGTACCGCAGCATCCACACCGTAGCGACGGACCGGTTGAAGAGTGATCTCAGCTGCCAGTTCGGGTTTTTGAACGGCCTCTAGTATCGATCCGGTACCCCTAATAGCTCTATATTCTGGCAATGCTCGTCCCGCTTGCCGCATGAACCAGACCGGGACTGTGTCGGTCTGATGCCGACGGGCCTGGGCCAGAAAGATAGGCGCTGTTACCTCGGGCTGGCTGGAGTCAGGCTGTGAAAGAGTCATAGTTCATCGGCAGTCAGCCTAAACTCTTTTGGTCAGTTATCTACTTTCGCCGATGTGAGGTTGCGTGACTCATCCAGAGTTTGAAGCCGAGGCAAGCTTCATAAAGGCCGCCTATGCACGACTCGAAGATTCCAAAAATCAGGCGAAGGCCATGATGGATGAGGTCATGGATATTGGTCGTGGGGGGACCTACCAGGCGAGAACGGAAAGGGACGTCATCGTTCGTTCCGCGCTCCAGAGGATGGAGCAACTAGAGATCGGTGATCAGGCTCTCTGTTTCGGGCGGGTCGACTTCAATGCCGATTCGGACCAGTTCGCTGGACTCTCGTTTCACCTGGGAAGGGTCGCTGTGACCGCCTACGATTCCGAACCGATGATCGTAGATTGGCGGGCACCCGTTGCTGAGCCGTTTTACCGGGCGACGGGTAAGGATCCCATGGGCCTACGTCTTAGGCGCCATTTCGACTGTGAAGGTCCGCGACTTTTGGGAATTGAGGACGAGGTCCTCTCCGGATCGGGTCTTTCAGCAGACGGTGACGAAGATCTTGTCGCTCCGAGCGTTTCAGGTGCGGGGGCATTATTTGCTGCTATTCGCAAACCTCGTACCGCTTGGATGCGGGACATCGTTTCGACGATTCAGTCCGAGCAAGACAGGATAATCAGGCACCCACTTCCAGGCCTGCTTGTTGTGCAGGGTGGCCCAGGTACAGGTAAGACGGCCGTGGCGTTGCATAGGGCTGCTTACCTTCTCTATACCCACAAGTGGAGATTTGAAACTCAAGGAATACTTGTGGTTGGGCCGAATGTCTCGTTCCTTCGGTACATCGAAAGGGTGCTTCCAAGTCTCGGTGAGACCGGGGTGGAACTCGCCACCATCGAGACAGTCGCCGGATTCGGAGCCGCAAAGAGGTTGGATTCGCTTGAGATATCAGCCATCAAGGGTGACATACGGATGGTTAGGTTCATCGCCGGAGCGGTTAGGACCCGACAGAGGCCGCTCAAGCGATCAGTTGAGATTCCATTTGGGTCGAAATATCTGATTCTGACCCCCGAGGTCACTCGTCAAGCGGTCAATCTGGCCCGAAGGAGGGGCGGGACACACAATTCAAGGAGGCGGCTCGTCGAGCAGTTCCTAGCCAAGTCCCTGGTCGTATCGTATCTGGACGATGGTCCATTTGTGCGAAACAGAACTGAACAGGACAACGTTTTTGCTATTTCTGCGGGCTCAGAGACGTTCGAGACCGACAATACGACAGGAGCGAACGACGTTGAACTGATGGCTGAGGTGACAGCGAGCCTCAGGAGGTCGGTGCACTTTCAACGGGCTGTAGAGAGGGTCTGGCCAAGACTTTCGCCGCTTCAGTTACTCGGCGACCTTTACAGCCACAAACCGCTCTTCGAACTTGCGGCCCGCGGTGTTCTGTCCGAATTCGAGACCGAGCTACTTTTCGAATATGTCTCGACGTATCGAAATGACGAGGTTCCGCGGTGGTCAAGAGAGGACTTGGCACTTTTAGACGAGGCACGTTTGCTACTTGGACCCGTCGATAAGTCCGAGGACGATCCACCGAGCTATGCGCACATGGTCATAGATGAAGCACAGGACCTGTCTGACATGCAGGCTCGCATGCTCGGTCGAAGGTGCCAGTCCGGGTCAATGACGGTACTGGGAGATGTGGCACAGGCGATCGGGCCATTTGCGAACCGCGGTTGGGAGCAGATTGTAGAGAACTTGAACGGTGGAAAGCCGTTCAAAAAGGTTGAACTGACAGTCAACTACAGGACCCCGTCAGAGGCGATGAAGGTTGCTTCGTCCGTCCTGGTTCGTTATGCACCACAGCTTCCGCCGCCTAGTTCACTTCGAAGTTCGGGGTATCCGGTAGAGCTGGTCTCGACCGAGCCGGAGAAGTTGGAGGCTATAGTGGCGGCCAGAGTCAAAGAGGAGTTGAGACTGATCGAACCGGGTACGGTCGGCGTGGTGCTTCCCGCTTGGCTCCGGGGGCCGGTCTCATTGGCTCTTACGGATCTCATGGCCGAGCGTGGTCGGGTGGCCGTCCACGATCCGGAGTCGGTAAAGGGGCTTGAATTCGACTCCGTGATCGTTGTCGAACCCGATCGACTTCTCCCAGATTCTGATAGGGCGATCCGAGCTCTCTTCGTTGCTCTCACACGTACAACATCGAGACTTACCATAGTCTCAACTGCCGATTTGCCTTCTTGGCTCATTTTGGAGGATTCTTGAGGGGTAAGTCTGACGCCGGCTGGGTCGGAAGGGTCAGACTTCTGAAGTGGACAAGGGAGAGATGGCACAAGCAGTCGTAACTCAGACGCCGAAGGTGCGAGAGCCAATCAGGTTCAACAAGCCTTCGATGCTCGGCGTCGGAACCATGGTGTGGCTCGGGTCGGAACTGATGTTCTTCAGTGGACTGTTTGCCGCATATTTCACGGTCAGAGCGAACCGTACTGGGGCTTGGCCGCCCCCTGGTATCAAGTTGGACATCGCCCAGTCGGCTGTTTTCACCGTGATACTTGTCATGTCCAGCGTTACCATGCAAAAGGCGGTCTTTGAGGCAGAGCATGGCCGCAAGCGTTCCGCTCGTTGGTGGATCGTGCTCACTATGGTTATGGGCCTCTCCTTTCTCTCGAACCAGGCGGTTGAATGGACGCACGTGACATTCTCTACGTCCACCAACGCATACGGTTCGATGTTTTTCGTCATGACAGGACTCCATGGACTACACGTGTTGCTCGGTATTGTCGCAATGGGCTTCCTGATGCTTCGTCTGGCGGGTTCGAAGTCCGACCCAGGTGAGCTGGCCGCCCTGCAGTCGGTCAGTTACTACTGGCACTTTGTTGACGTGGTTTGGGTAGCGCTGTACGCAGTGCTGTTCTTGATTCACTAGGAGAAGAGTCCGTGCATAGAAGTCTCAAAGCCGCAGGCTCTGTCCTGAACAAGCCGATTTTCACATCGCTTGCTGTAGGCGCAACCGTGGGAGCAATTGGCCTTGCGGCGTTTTCAGGTGGTGCTGCTGCATCCGCGCAGCCCGCAACCAATCCCCAAGCTCCCATCGTATATAAGGCTCCGCCATCCAATCTGGCGGCGGAGGGTAACTCGATCTTCCAGGAGAACTGTGCCAGTTGCCACGGCTCTCAGGCAGAGGGGTCTGCTAGGGGTCCTAATCTCCAGGGCCTTGGAGCGGCGACCATCGACTTCTGGGTCTCCACTGGGCGTATGCCCTTGGCGGATCCCACTGTTCAAGCGATTCAGAAACCGAGTCGATTCAACCGCCAGCAGACGCTGGCACTTGATTCTTACGTGGCCTCACTAGCACCTGGTGGAGTCGCAATACCGGATGTAAACCTCCCCTCTGCTGATCTGGCTCGGGGTGCGGCACTGTTCTCGACGAACTGTGCGGCATGCCACACAATTACCGGAGCAGGAGACGCCCTGGCCAGCAACGTATATGCGCCTTCGCTAAAGCCGGTCGATGCCACTCAGATTGCCGAGGCGATCCGTACGGGACCGGCGAACATGCCAAGATTTGGTCCGGGCACGCTCACCAATCAGCAGGTTGCAGATATCGTCTCCTACGTCGAGTACCTGCACCACCCAAATGATGCCGGTGGTATTGCGTTAGGTCATGTCGGACCCGTAACGGAGGGATTCATAGGTATCTTCGTGGGACTTGGAGTACTTATGTTGGCTGGATTCTGGATCGGTGGTAGGGCTAAGTGACGATTTCACCTGAAGAGCTCAACCATCATTCGACCGGACCGGTGGAATCCAAATCCGCCGAGCGTGTAGTTGCAATGTCGTTTCTGGTCTCTTTCCTTGCGACCGTCGCCCTCGGCGTCACCTTCTGGCAGGGAGGGCAGCCGCAACTCGAAGGCACATTCCTATTCGTAGCGCTGGTCGGAATTGGTGTCGGTACGGTGAGTTGGGGAAAATATCTGGTCCCACAAGGTCCTTTCGTGGAAGAGCGAGAGGAACTCGTCTCCACCGAAGCGGAGAAGGCAGCCTTTGAAGCTTCTTTGGGCAGGGGTACATCTGAGCTGACTAGACGTAAGGCGCTGACCAGGCTGCTCGGTCTCTCGCTTGGTGCGCTCGGTTTGATTCAGCTATTTCCCTTCGTGCGGTCACTTGGACCACTTCCTAAGAACAGCCTTACTCTTACAAACTGGAAAACCAATGCGAGACTCGTAAAACCAGACGGCACGCCAATTTCGGTGAACGACCTTGAGGTGGGCGGAATTCTTACCGCATTTCCAGAGGGATTTGCTGGAAATGCCTATGATCAGGTGGTTCTGGTCCGGCCCTCGCAGAGCGCAATCGTCACAAAACCGGGTCGGGAGAGTTGGGCTCCACAGGGCTATCTTGCCTATTCGAAAGTGTGCACCCATGCTGGGTGCCCGGTTGGGCTCTATCAGCAGTTGACACAGCAACTTCTGTGTCCGTGCCACCAGAGCCTCTTCGACGTTATGACTGGAGCTACGCCAGTGTTCGGACCGGCGCCTCGCCCACTTCCACAACTGCCACTTCTAATCGATTCGAACGGCTTTTTGAGGGCGCAGGCCGGGTTTGATCAGCCGGTTGGACCGGGATATTGGGAGAGGTCATAATGAGTCAGACTACGGATTGGCTTGACGAGCGGCTCGGTGTAGCAAAGGGTGGGCGAAAGCTCGTCAACAAGATCTTTCCCGATCACTGGTCGTTCATGCTCGGCGAGATTGCGCTCTACTCCTTTATTGTGCTTCTATTCACTGGTGTCTTTTTGACACTCTTTTTCGTGCCGTCGAGTCATGAAATTATCTATCACGGCTCTTACGCGCCGCTGCGTGGCCAGAAAGTGTCTGAAGCGTATGCGTCGACCTTGAACATCAGCTTCAACGTCAGGGCCGGATTGGTCATGCGACAGATGCACCATTGGGCAGCAAATGTCTTCATTGCGGCGATCGTTGTGCACATGTTGCGCATCTTCTTCACGGGTGCCTTCCGCAAGCCTCGGGAGATGAACTGGGTCGTCGGCGTGCTCTTGATGATTCTCGCAATTGTCAATGGATTCCTCGGCTACTCACTTCCTGACGACCTAATATCCGGAACAGGTATCCGCATTGCGTTCTCGATAGTCCTTTCGGTACCGGTGGTCGGAAGCTACCTTGCATTCCTGCTCTTTGGTGGAAACTTCCCTGGCGATTCGATCATCCCCCGCTTCTACACCATCCATGTGCTGCTTGTACCGGGAATCATCATCGGCCTGCTCGCTGCGCACCTAGGGATGATGGTGCGTCAGAAGCATACGCAGTTTCCGGGTAAAGGAAAAACCAACAGGAACGTGGTAGGAATCGCTGCTTGGCCTGCATATGCGTTCCAAGCAGGTGGATTCTTCTTCCTTACCGCCGGTGTCCTAGCCGCACTTGGCGGCCTGGTTCAGATCAATCCGATCTGGTTGTATGGCCAGTACATTCCGTACAAGGTCAGTTATGCGGTGCAGCCTGACTGGTACATGGGATGGTTGGATGGCGCTCTGAGGTTGATGCCGAGCTGGGAGACTGTGATGTTTGGTCACATGATCCCGACTGTGTTCTTCCCGGCTGTGCTTCTGCCAGGCGTGACGTTCACCATCTTGGCTATGTGGCCCTTCATCGAGCGCAAGTGGACCAAGGATGACTCAATCCATAACCTGCTCGAGCGGCCGAGGGACAACCCCAAGAGGACCGCTTTAGGTGCTGCGGTACTTTCGTTCTACGTAGTCCTCTTCTTTGCGTCCTCTACTGACGTACTGGCCAACTCTTTCAACACATCTCTGAACTTCGTACTCTGGTCGTTCCGAATTCTTGTATTTGTCGTTCCACCGATCGTCTGGTACTTCACTTTCCACCTCTGCAAAGAGACCTCGGGTGTATACAACGCAGGTAAGAGGAAGAGGGCTCTAGTGATCAACCTCTCTGCGTCTGGTGAATATTCGACCGTGGAGACCGAGCCCTACTTCGAGAAGGAGGAGGAGGAGATAGTAGAGCTACCTGAAGAAGTCGCTTTCCACTCTGGAGTTACTGAACACAAAGAGACAGCAAATGAACTGATGTTCGCAACGAGCCACTCATCTGCGAATATGAAGACATCGCCGACAGATGACATTGGGCCACTCAGGTCGGGGGGAACAGGGATATTCAGGATACCAAGGAACGTTCCTGGCGGTGGCGCCACTGGCATGGGATCGCGCAAACGCCGCCCCGGAAAGTCAGAGGAGTAGTCGTGTTTCACTCCGTTAGACCAGAGCAACTCGGCCCTATGTGCTTCACGCGTACAGGACAGTGTGACCAGGTTGTTCGTTGCTCAACCCCCAAGACCCCGAAGTGGATGGAGAGATGAAACAGGGACACAAGAAGTTCACAAGCCTGGTACGGCCCCGAGGAGTTACCTCCGCGTTGGCCGTTGCGACAGCGGCGCTGGGCTTGTCGAGCTGCACGATTCCAACCTTCGGTGCTTTCAAGGGTGCGACTACCCAGGGTCAGTCCACGTTTCACCTGTTCCAAGGGTTCGCTCTAGCTTCGATAGCAGTGGGTGGAGTGACATTCCTACTCCTGTTCTACGTGATGTTCCGCTTCCGCAAGAAGGATGAATCGATCCCGAAGCAGACTCATTCAAATGTTCCGATCGAGATCATGTATACGGTGATCCCTATCATTATCGTTGTGATCCTGTTCTTCTTCACGGTCAGAGTGGAGAATAAGGTTGTTGCGGTGTCACCATCGCCTAACCAGCGTGTGACGGTGACGGCGTTCCAGTGGGGCTGGAAGTTTTACTACCCGGCGACTAACACGACGGTGATTGCAAGCGGTAATACCTATCCCCAGCTCGTGCTGCCTCAAGGTGAGACCACGACGGTGACGCTGGTCTCCAAAGATGTTGTGCACGGGTTTTACATACCAGCGTTCAACTTCTCGCGGTACGCGCTCCCGGGATTTACCAACAGGTTTGATTTCAATCCGACAACGACCGGGACATTTATAGGTCGATGCTCTCAGCTTTGTGGGCTGTACCACTCTGAGATGCTTTTCTCGGTAAAGGTTATTAGTCCGGCGGCATTCAGTAGTTGGACCGCATCCCAAGCAGGCAAGGTGACAGCATGACACTGACGGAGGAGAAAAAGGGCGAGTCGGACCATGGACAGGCCGGCCACCATGAGGGCCCATCCGGCTTGTATCGTTGGCTGACTTCTACTGATCACAAGGTCATTGGAAAGAACTACATGTACACCGCGATGGTGTTCCTGTTCATTGCCGGAGGCATGGCGATGCTCATCCGAACACAGCTCGCGAGTCCTAATGGTCACTTCGTCTCACAACAGACGTATAACGAACTGTTCACCATCCACGGCAGTATCATGCTCTACCTATTTGCTGGGCCCTTCGCATTCGGAGGATTCGCTAACTATCTGGTTCCCCTTCAGATCGGTGCACCAGATATGGCGTTTCCGAGGCTTAATGCGCTCTCTTACTGGCTCTATCTGACCGGTGGGATCACAATGCTTCTCGGTTTCCTGACAGCATCAGGGGCTGCAGCATTCGGCTGGGTTGGTTATGCGCCACTGTCAAGCAGCACCAACTCGCCGGGAGCCGGTCCTGACCTTTGGATCGTCTCCATCGCTCTGGTCGGTTTTTCCGGAATCTTTACCGGAGTGAATCTCGTCACCACGATTTTCTACCTGCGGGCACCGGGAATGACTATGTTCCGGATGCCAATTTTCACATGGAACATGCTCGTCACCGGTTTGCTAATCCTGATCGCATTCCCTGTACTTACCGCTGCTTTGATCATGCTGTATGCAGATAGGCACTTCGGTACGGTGATCTATTCCGTCAAAGGTGGAGGATCTCCGGTGCTGTGGCAGAACCTTTTCTGGTTCTTCGGACATCCCGAGGTCTATATCCTCGCACTTCCTTTCTTCGGAATGGTATCGGAGATCTTCCCGGTCTTTTCCAAGAAGCCGGTGTTCGGGTATAAGGGACTTGTATTCGCCACATTGGCTATCGCCGGACTCTCTACCGGAGTCTGGGCCCACCACATGTTTACAACGGGTACTGTTCTACTGCCGTTCTTCAGCGCCCTAAGTCTGTTGATTGCCGTGCCGACCGGAATCAAGATTTTCACATGGATCGGTACCATGTGGGGTGGTCAGCTCAACTACAAAGCACCCCTCACCTGGGCTATAGGCTTTATTGTGGCGTTCACCATGGGCGGGATTACGGGAGTCTTCCTAGCTTCGCCTCCCATCGACTTCGCCACGCATGACACCTACTTTGTGGTGGCACACTTCCATCAGGTTCTATTCGGATCGACCATATTTGCTGGCTTTGCTGGGTTCTTCTACTGGTATCCAAAATTGACTGGAAGAATGTATCGGGAGTGGCTCGCGAAGCTCCAGTTCTGGGTGGTGTTCATCGGATTCAACGTGACCTTCCTGCCGCAGTACCTACTTGGACTCAAGGGAATGCCGAGGAGGATTGCCGTGTATTCGCCCACCGATGGGTTCACTTTCCTCAATCAGATTTCTACAGTGGGTGGTTACCTGACTGGACTCGGATTTGTAATCTTCCTCGTGAACATGTGGATCTCCTGGAAGAGGCCGGTTCCTGCAGGTGATAACCCGTGGGACGGCTACACCTTGGAGTGGGCAACCACCTCGCCACCACCGAGCCACAACTTCACATCGTTGCCGCCAGTGAGGTCCACGCGCCCCACCTGGGACAGAAATCACCCCGAGCATGCAGATTATAAGTCTCCGCATGTCACGGAGTATGCCAAGAAGGAGGTGAGCAGCAGTGAAGGTTGAGCACAAGATTTACTTGGGTTTAGGGGCCTTTTTCTCGCTGATTGTCATCATCTACTGGCTTTGGGCAGGTGAGAGCGGTGGGGCGACAATGTTGCTTGCAAGCGCTCTTCTAGGTCTGGTGCCGGGCAGCTACCTCGGTTGGTGGGCTAAGCGGATGAGTCAAAGGCCAGAGGACGTTGATGAGCCTACTGTCGAGCAGTCGTCTGGATCGATAGGAGCGTTCCCGACCTATACAATCTGGCCATTCGTGATGGGCATGGGTGCCTTTATGGTAGCTCTTGCGATGGTCTTCGGGTCATGGACGCTGGTCATTGGCTTTGCCTTCATTATTTCCGCTGCCATAAGTGCCACGTTGGAGTCCAAGCGTGGCGGAGTTATCTAGACAATCCGTGGTGACATGAGCCCAACGGGTAAGTTCCACAGAATCGATCCAGAGGGCTTGCCGTATCACCCGGAGAGTCTTCAGAGAAAGCCGGATGTTGGTCTATCGGAGCTGCTGGCACTAGACGTTAGGGTCGGTCGGGTCGTCTCAGTGGAAGATAACGACGGCGCAAGGGATCCGGCGTATGCTATCTCGGTCGACTTCGGTCCGGCGATCGGCCTTTTGGTAACGTCTGCGAAAGTCAGGAATTATGGCGTCGATCAGTTGCTTGGAAGGCTCGTTGTCGGTGTGATAAACCTCGGGAGTAGGAAGATAGCTTCAGTGTTGAGTGAGTTCTTGATTCTTGGAGCTCTCATGCCCGATGGTACCGTGAAGCTCCTCGGGTTTGATGACGCCGAGGTAGTGCCAGGAATGTCTATCGGCTGACTCCCTGAGGCTCGCGTGAGTCCTCGCCAGAGCTATGGCGCTCTGAGCGGATTAGGTTTGTGTATGTGAGAGATGTTTAAGGGGTCTGTAGATATATGCGTCTGGGTCGATCGACTGGATCCTTAGTGGGACTGGGTGTATATGCAGGATAGACGACCCCCATTAATGAGCGAACTTAGTGCCATCATTGCTAGCTCGTTCGTTGTTGGCGAGGACGTTCCGATCGGTGACCTGACACTGGACTCTCGGGAAGTAACACCTGAACGGATGTTCTGTGCCACAAAAGGGGCACGGTTCGATGGAATGCAGTTCATTCAGGAGGCCATCGCGCGAGGGGCGAGTTCACTGATGGTCTCTCAGGCCTTTGAGTCACCGCTTCCTCTTCTGGTAGTACCTTCTGTCCGCCACGCTGTGGGACGGATATCGGACTTGGTGTTCAATTCTCCGAGTTCACTGCTGGACCTCGTTGGCATAACTGGAACCAACGGCAAGACGACCACAAGCTATTTGATGGACAGTGCCCTGCAGATGGGCGGGCACAAGACCGGTCTGATCGGTACTATCGAGTCGAGGGTTGGCGATAGTCATCGGCCCTCTATCTATACCACGCCAGAGGCGCCCGACCTACACAGGGTACTTGCTGAGATGGTGGATCTTCGCGTCGGTATCGTTGCCATGGAGGTGTCTTCGCATGGCATTGACCAACACCGGATCGATGGGGCACACTTCAAGCTCGGAATCTTTACCAACCTCACTGCGGAACACCTCGATTACCACGGAACGATAGAACAGTATTTCTACGCCAAATCCCTTCTGTTCGAGCCGGAGAGGTGCGATCTTGCCTTGGTTTGTATCGATGACGAGTGGGGCAGGCGGCTCTCGTATCTGACCAAGGTTCCGGTCCTAACGTATGGATTCTCCGAAGATGCCGACCTTGTGATAGTCGATTTTGAGACCGGCTTTAGTGGTACAAGGCTTCACGTGAAAGGGCTCGGCTTAGACCGGGCGCTTGAGGTGCCCATTATTGGATCTTGCAATGCTGCAAATGCAGCAGCGGCGTACCTAGGGGCAACGCAGCTCGGAGTGTCTCAGGAGGATGCGGCGCAAGGTATCGCCAGAACTCCGGGCGTCGAAGGCAGGTTTCAGAGAATTGACCTAGGTCAAGACTTCCTTGTGGTCGTCGACTACGCACACACACCAGACTCGATCAGGGCCCTGATTCGGACGGCGCGGGACCTCATACCCAGTAATGGAAGAGTCATACTCGTCGCCGGTGCAAGGGGACGGCGCGACCGTATGAAGAGGCCGGAGTTGGGAAGGGCGGCAGCATCAGCCGACTTGGCTATTCTCACCACCGACAACCCAGGAGACGAGGATCCAGCCCAGATAGTCAGACAACTCCTTGCTGGAACGGTAGACATCGCTCGACGTCACATAGAGGTGGAACTCGATCGTAGAGTTGCAATTCATCTTGCCATTGAGGAGGCAGGCCCCGACGATGCTGTCCTGATAGTTGGAAGGGGCCATGAGAGATCGTTTCGTGTGGGCGAAGTGAGACTCGAACTCGATGATAGACAAGCGGCAAGTGAGGCGATTCTGTCAGTATTGGCCAAGGAGGGCGTTTCCAGTTGACGCGCCCGGGCATCGTGGTTGACCCGTCGTCGATCTCGGTTGTAGTCCCGACATACAATTCGGCAGAGACCATTGTCGAAGCTCTGGAATCGGTGCTCGACCAGACTGTCGAGATTGGTGAACTGATAGTTGTAGACGACGGTTCAACTGACTCGACAGTGGATGTAGCTATGGCCGTTTCCCCAAAGGTCACCGTTGTTCGACAAAAGAATCAGGGACCTTCGGCGGCAAGAAACCGTGGCGTCCAGCTGGCCAACGGTGAATGGATCGCTTTTCTAGATGGTGATGACTATTGGCACGAGCGCAAAATAGAGCTGCAGATTCAGGAGCTTGGAAATCTGGATCGGTGCGACCTGCTCGCCGCCAAATGGACTCGTGGTCGACCTCCTGATCCAAAAAGTGTGAGCGAGCTGACTCAGATTCCCTACGTCAGTCAGCTATTGCTAAATAGTTTCCAGACGTCAACTGTCCTAATGAGGAAGTCCCTTTTCGAAACTATCGGTGGATTCAGGAGCGATTTCGACGGCGTCGAGGATTGGCACCTTTGGCTTAGGGCCACCGAGCGGTCTCCGGTGATACTCTCGGGCAGGGTATTAGTCCACTATCGAAACTCTCCGGGTGGCGTGTCCAAGAGACTCTCCCAGTTCTATGCCAACATGAACAGGATGCTGGACGAGGAGAAGTTGATTACTCAGATCGATTCTGTGCTCTTCGACGAGATCAGGGCTTGGCACTATCAGCGTATGGTGATCGCCTTCGTTTTGGCAAAGATGCCTTCTGATGCTGTTAAGGCGACATTAAAAGCCCTCAACAGCTCAACCTCCAAGGCAAATACCGCCGCTCTTGCTCATCACACATTCCCTTTCCTGGTGGAGAGGGCGAGGTTGAGATTGAATCGGGCCAAGCCGAATTAGCCTGATGCGGATTAGCTGCCTGTCGAAATATCCTCGCCGGTCATCTCCTCGTCATCTCCGGGACGGAAGTGCTTGTAGAGCACACGTCCGACGAGCGCTGCGACAACAAGACCGAGCAGAACGTAGCTTATGGTTCCTGCGGTTTTCTCTACTTTGTGGAAGCTCGCTCCTGCCAGATAGCCGAGAATTGAGAAGCCGACTGCCCAACAGACTCCACCGAGGGCATTGTAAAATAGGAACTTGCGGTAATGCATGCCGGCCATTCCAGCTGCACCGGGAACCAGAACTCTTAGCGCAGTTGTGAATCGTCCAATGAATACGCCGACTCCACCTCGTCGGGCTATATAGCTGACCGCGCCATGCACCGTAGATGCCTTTACAAGCCTCCCCGACAAGCGCTCAATGATGTAGTGACCCCACCGTTTCCCGATGTAGTAGCCGACGCTATCGCCGATGATTGCTCCAGCCGATGCTGCAGCCATAGCGGCGGCGAGTGGGATTCTGTGTTCATAGGCCAATACTCCGCCGAGGATCACCGCAGTCTCGCCGGGGAAGATGAAGCCGACGAACGCCGAAGCTTCAAGTGCCGGGAGTAGGAAGATGATGACTAACGCTAAAGCCCCATGGAGGGTTAGGATATTATTTGTTATCCACGACACGCTTTCAGGCTAGTTGGCAAGTCTGAATAACGCCTATGTCGAGGGGTTGGAGGTTCTGATGGTGTTGGGTGAGATATTCGGTGGAGCCGACCCGATAATCCTGATAGTGGTTATCGTACTTCTATTCGGAGCGAAGAAGCTGCCGCAACTGGCCCGCTCGCTTGGATCTGCATCATCAGAGTTCAAGAAGGGAATCGAAGAGGGTTCGAAGGGAACTGAATCCTCACAATCAACGTCGATCCCGCAGTCAAACTCGACTTCAACTCCGAATCCGCAGGTACATCAGGCAGATCTCGAACCACCGCAAAGCTGAAGTTCGATTGCCAGCGACCAGCGCAAGTCGCCGGTGTCTGGCAGTGATTTGGGTGCCCAGTGTGGTGGATTGACTACGACACGTACGTTCCGTGAAAGAAATCAGGCCTGATTTCACGCTCCTGACATTTACTTACTTTTGGGCCACCTTGGCACTGACATAGCGTGTTATTCTCACCTTAGGCCCGGTCGGGGCCTTGAGTGACGGTGCAGCTGAGGCACTCGTCAGGGCGGGGGTTGCGTTGGCCAGAATGGCCCCAAGGTGTTACTGGAACGGTTCAGTACTTCCGCCTGTCTGTGGGTCTCGACTGGAAGTAGGCGTTGGATGAGCCGCGGCTGGGCAAGATTTGCGACGGATAGCTGCATGATTGTCCAGGCTCTACTTGCTAGGGATTTCTACTTGACGGGTAGTGGGTCCCTTGACCGTAACCTTCTGTCCAAGTTGGATCAGCTAACGGATTGTGTAACGATCTCCAACTCGTTTCCGTTGTACGACTTCGGTCGCAAGCCGACTATGCGTTCAGGAACCTGTGTTGCAGTTCGGTATGGATTCTTGGGGGTCGATTGATGCCCTTCGCGATGGAAGAGATTTTGCTTGAGTGTCTCGAGTTGGCTGAATTTACCGGCGATGAGACGGTAATGGTGATCGGTCTGGCTCCAGCTATAGAGATACCACTGACTATCTCAAGGCTAGCTAGGGGAAAACTTGTCGTACTCCAGGGCGATTGGGATTTCGGTATCGACGCCTCCGCTCTACATCCCCGTGATCGAACAAGGGTTGAACTACTTAATCTGAAATCCAATGAGGTCGAATTGGAGGACGCGGTCGACCGGGTCATCTCGATCGGGGTGATGGGGGCCTACGCTGACAAACTCGACGTATACAAACGTCTATTCCGAGCTCTCAAGCCGGGCGGACTTTTTGTGCTGGATATGGGAGCTCCCGAGAATATGGCGTCGATCTGGGCGGTAGCTCGGCAGGTGATTCCAAACTTTGGAGATCATTTTTTTTTCACGTATCAAGACGAAGAAGAGGCGACTAGAGAACTGATCTCCGCTGGCTTCATCGACCTAGATGTTTCAATAGTTCCCGCACCGATGGAGATCATGAGTCCCGACCTTTTCATGGCCTTTGTCAAGCGCATCTTCCTCAGTCAGGTGTTGGCGGATTTTCCAGCTGAGACGGCGGTTGCTTTGGAGAAGGAGTTCTTCGGCCAGTTGGGAGCTGGCGTCATAGACTTCGTGCGGCTGAGGGTCCGGGCGAGGCGGCCAATCCGTTAGCCCTATTGATTGCTTGTTTCCACTTGCCCATCTAGGCGCAGTGGTTTTGAGACGGTTCGCATTCGGATTCTGCTCGAGCGTCGATACCTAGAAGTTCAGCGGTGCTGCCAGAACAGACTGTGACTGAACCGTCACTCTGGTGTGCACTCGGAGCAATCTGCTCCAGCTTGGTCTTTGTTGCCGATAGATCCTCCTCCTTCTGCACTGGTTCCCACATTGAAGATGACTGGACTTATCGGGGCAGCTTCGGATTCGAGATTGTCAAATTCGCATCGCCAAATAGGACATACCAGGCGACAAATCAGCTGGCTGAGGCGATTGCGCCGTTAGAGCGAAACCACATGTTTCCGGTTTGAGTGGATCAAAATTTGCAGAAGTATCCGGAGATTCATTGTTCGGTCCGAACTGACAAGGCTGTTTTTCAGTACCAGCTTCGAGGGGCGGGGTGGATACTATTCGCTGTGCCGATAGGCATGGGGCCTAAAACGCGCCGTGCCGCCCTTCGCCACGCTGAAACCTAACCGCTCCGTTTCCAGAGTCGGCTGCGAGCGAGAAGAGTCCGTGGATATGCTCGTTTGTCATCGCAGCATCTTCGCCGAGCCCCTGCTGCTCTAGGAGTGATAGCCGATCTTCTCGCATGCAAATCTGTGGAAAATCACCCAGCTGACGTGCCAGCTCTACTGCGCCAGTGAGGGCGGTACGGTCCGTTTCTAGGCGATTGATAAGTCCGAAGCTCAATGCCTCCTCGGCACCGATTGGCCTACCAGTCAAAATCATGTCCATGGCCCTGCTCTGACCTATCAGGCGCGGGAGTCTGACTGTACCACCATCGATGAGAGGGACCCCCCACCTGCGGGAGAACACGCCGAATACGGCGGTCAAGTCGGCAACTCGCATGTCACACCAGAGCGCCAACTCCAAACCACCTGCGACGGCGTATCCCGAAATGGCAGCGATTGTGGGCTTGCTCAACCTCATCCGTGTTGGACCCATTGGCCCAGCTCCATGGCGGTGCACCCGGTTTGCGCGATCTGTGCCTATCGCCTTTAGGTCGGCGCCACTGCTGAAGACGCCACCGGCACCATGAAGGATTGCCACCATTTGCTTCGGGTCGGCATCAAATTTTTCAAAGGCCCCAACAAGATCCTTGGCCACTTCCCGATCTACTGCGTTTCTCGCTTCCGGTCGGTTGATGGTAATTGTCGTCACACCTGCATCGACATCCACGGTTACCAGCCTCTGGTCGTCTCCAGTCATGGGCTCCTCCTGATTGATGGCGTTACGTTACGGTTGCCGAATCTTAGGCCCAATCCAGGTTCGGGGCCTCATCATTCTGCAGTGACCATCATGTTGAAGATGGTTGGTGTTTTTTTGGGCGCGCTGGCAAAGCTGCCGGCTTTTAGGTGGCGGTCCCCGTCGTGTTACTCACCGAGCAGTAACTAGCTGGGTAGATAAAAAGTTGGTGATGCCAATACGCCGACACGGTAAAGGAGTTTGAGCGGGCCTCCCTTGTGGCGCTGATGCCGTCGTGGAGCCATCCGGCCGTCGCTGGCGAAGCATTTCTATATTGACGAGTGAATCAAATGGTTGCGAACCGGGTCAGTTCGCTATGCAAATATTGGTGCCCCCGGCAGGATTTGAACCTGCGCACCCGGCTCCGGAGAGCGATCTGAGGTGTCCAGAGCGTCTACTCCGTCAACCCCAATGCCTCTGAGCTGGGCTTTGTGTCTACCGAGTGTGATCGGTTCTCGTCAGTGCTACCCGTTAGATCGGCAAATGTGATCGACAACCCCCGTACACCCGACCTTGGTGCGGCCGAGCGGTCCAGCGGCTGCTGAGGGCCACTGTAGCAACCGGGTGCTTCGCGATCTGGATGGTGAGAATCGCGCACCCGACGCTGGTGGTTCGGGAGCGCAGACATGGGACCCCTCAATTGAATCCACTCTCCCTGGAGGGCACCACGATGTCCCAACTTCGACGCTCCGCATCCTCCGGACGCCGTGGGCGACGCTCCGCTCAACCTTCCTCGACGGGTCGAGGGTCCGACGGTCCGGCGTCGGCGGCGCAGCTCGCCGCCGATCTGCTCCGGCATCGCCGGGGGGACATCCCGCTCGCCCTATACCTCGACGGGCGTCATCGCCTCGTCGGCACAGCGATCCTTGCCGTGGGCTGGGCGCAGGCCGACCGCCTCTCGGCACGACCGATCCTTCAAGGATCCCAGGCGTGCCGGGCCGAAACGGCCGTGGTCATCCGCTTTGGCCGCTGGCGCATCCTGAGCGCCACGGAAGTCGAGGAGCGGTTCTTCGCTGCGCTGGCGGTTGAGTGCGCCCGGCACGGGCTCCCCGTCCTCGATCACGTCATCGTGACCGAGGGCGGCTTCGCCTCGGCGAGGTGCTGTTGAGTAGCCGGGTGACCTCCCAGTCAGATAACATCTAGATTTGACAAATAAGATCGTAGTAGCTACGATAAGATCTCGTTATCGAGGTTTACGAGCAAACGGAGGTTCACGATGTCAGAGGTCACGGGGTACGACCCGTCCATCCGGTTCTACGCAACCCGGTACAAGCAGGGAGGAAGGACGGTCTTCTCGCTGGACCTGGCCCTTACGCAGATCGCCGGGCTGCTCCCGGCGCCAGACCCGTTGCACCCCACCGAAGGAAACCGCCGGATCAAGGAAGCCCACGCTCGGGCCTTCGGCGACTACGTCAGGATCGAGCGCAATTGGGTAGCACCCGCGTTGGTGCTCCGTGGGCCGGACATCTTCGAGTTCGAGAGCCGGGAGAAGATCGGAGGGACGGAGTTCGGGGTGATCTCTTTCCCGCGCCTTGCCAGCACCGATCTCCGCATCCTCGACGGGCAGCACCGCATCCTTGGCATCCACTTGGCCATCCGGGCCATCGCGGAAGAGCTTGAGAAGAAGCGGAGCCAGCTGGCCGCAGCAAAGCGGAACGGGGAAGAGGCGGCTGTGATCCAGATGTTCGAGAAGCAGATCGCCGAGTTGAACGAGCAGCGGGAGCGCTTCGACCGGGAGCGAACGACGCTTCAGATTTTTATCGAGGACGACCAGATCGCCTACAAGCAAATGTTCTTCGACATCGCCGACAACGCCCTGGGGATCACGTCGTCAGTGCGTGCTCGGTTCGACAGCCGCAAGGTCGTCAATCGGAGCCTTGAGGATGTCATGAAGCATGCCCTCCTCAAGGGACGGGTCGACCCCGAACAAGATCGCATGGGTCGAAACAACCCGAACCTCCTGGGCGCGAAGCATGTTGCAGAGATCGTGCGCACCCTCGCTGTCGGGATTGACGGAAGGATCGGACGCCGCCTGGAAGATGAGCTTCGGGAGGATGCGCTTGTCGAGAAGGCGAACAATTTCTTCGACGTGTTGCTAACGGCCTTTCCGCCTCTGGCAGCGGTTGCGGACGACGAACTTACGACCGAGGAACTCCGGAAGTCGAGCCTGCTTGGGTCGACGGTCATGTTGCGAGTGTTGGCCGGTGCGTACGCTGAGCTGGCCGACAAGCAGGCGTTCGACGACGAGGACGTGACGGACTTCTTCAGGAAGCTGGCGCCGCATATGGCCGGACCGGCGACCGCTGGCAGCATTTGGGTCTCCAAGGTCGGCGACGACGTCTACTCGCCCGGAGCGTTCGCCCCTCGTAGCCGCCGTCAGGACCTCAAGACGCTTCGGGATGCAATGGTCGAATGGGCTATCGCCGAGCCGGTGCCCGAGTGGCTCGACCAGCCTGTCCACGCGGCGTGATGATGCTCCTGATCAGCGACGACCCCTCATGGCTGTCACCCCCCTGTCGTACGATCTCTTGATGGTCCGACACGCTCACTCTCGTCCACGCGAAACCGGGACGGTTGCCTGATGGCACGTCCGGCTCGGAACGGCGAGCCACTTGGCTTCGAGGACACCCTCTGGAAGGCCGCGGACAAGCTCCGGGGCTCGATGGACGCCAGCGCGTACAAGCACGTCGTCTTGGGACTCGTCTTCCTCAAGTACGTCGATGACGCCTTCGGCGAGCGCCGAGCGCAGCTTGCCGCCGATCTGGCTGCCGACGGCATCACCGGCGAGCAGGCTGAGGAGCTGCTGGAGTCCCGTGACGAGTACACCGCGGAAGGGGTCTTCTGGGTGCCGCCCGAGGCTCGCTGGGAGTATCTCCAGGCCAGTGCCAAGCAGCCCGAGATCGGGAAGCTCATCGATACCGCCATGGACGCGGTCGAGGTCGAGAATCCGAGCCTGCGAGGGGTGCTCCCCAAGAACTTCGCGCGGCCGAGTCTCGATGTCCGTCGCCTTGGCGAACTGGTCGACCTGATCGCCGGGCTCAGGCTGGGTGGCGCCGAGCACCGGGAGAAGGACATCCTCGGTCGGGTGTACGAGTACTTCCTCGGACGCTTCGCCTCCCAGGAGGGGAAGGGCGGCGGCGAGTTCTACACGCCGCGAAGCGTCGTCAAGCTCCTCGTCGAGATGATCGAGCCGCACAAGGGTAGGGTCTACGACCCGTGCTGTGGTTCAGGCGGCATGTTCGTCCAGTCGGAGAACTTCGTCGAGTCCCACGGCGGCGGGCGCAACGACATCGCTGTCTACGGCGAAGAGCTGAACGACACAACCTGGCGACTGGCGAAGATGAACCTCGCGATCCGCGGGATCGAAGCTGACCTCGGCCCGAGATGGGGCGACACGTTCCACGAGGACCTCCACCCCGACCTCAAGGCCGACTTCATCCTCGCGAATCCCCCGTTCAACATCTCGGACTGGGGTGGCGATCAGCTGAGGGATGATCCTCGCTGGCGCTTCGGAGCGCCGCCGGTAGGGAACGCCAACTTTGGCTGGCTCCAGCACATGGCCTCGAAGCTCGCGCCGCAAGGCGTGGCTGGCGTCGTTCTCGCCAACGGCTCCTTGTCCTCCCAGCAGTCCGGCGAAGGTGACATCCGCCGCAAGATGATCGAAGCTGATCTCGTCGAATGCATTGTTGCTCTACCGGGCCAGCTCTTCTACACGACGCCGATTCCGGTGTCTCTCTGGTTCCTCAACCGGGACAAGACATCTGGCGGATCGCGCGGGTGGCGAGACCGGAAGGGTGAGGTTCTCTTTATCGACGCCCGCAAGCTCGGCACCATGGTGGACCGTACGCATCGAGAACTGTTCGATGAAGACACGGCGAAGATCGCCGGTGCCTATCACGCATGGCGAGGAGAGCCAGATGCTGGTGCGCACGAAGACATCCCCGGCTTCTGCGCATCCGCCACGCTTGAGCAGATTGCTGAACGCCGCTGCGTGCTCACGCCGGGCCGCTACGTCGGCACCGAAGACGCCGAGGACGACGGCGAGCCGATCCAGGAGAAGATTCAGCGACTGAAGGATGAGCTGTTCGCAGCATTGGAGGAGAGCGACCGACTCCAGACCCGAGTGCGCTCCGCTCTGGAGACACTCGGTGACTGACGCCGCGAGTTGGAACACGCGATCCGTTCGAGATATAGCGGATATCTACGACGGGCCTCATGCAACGCCGCATAAGACCGAACGGGGACCATGGTTTCTCAGCATCTCTTCCTTGCAGCAAGGCCGTCTCGTGCTGTCGGAATCAGCACATCTAAGTGAAGAGGACTTCGCAAAATGGACAAGACGAGTAACTCCGCAGCCTGATGATGTCTTGTTTTCCTATGAGACCCGACTCGGTGAGGCGGCGTTGATGCCGGATGGTGTGAGCGCCTGCTTGGGAAGGCGTATGGCGATACTTCGCCCTCGACCTGCTGAAGTCAGTCCGAGATTCCTGCTTTATGCATACTTGGGTCCGGAGTTTCAACAGGAAATTGATCGACGAGCGGTACGTGGAGCCACGGTCGATCGAATCCCGCTGAACGAACTTGGTGAGTGGCCCATCCGGCTGCCAGACCGAAGCACTCAAGACGCCATCGCCGACGTCCTCGGTACTCTGGACGACAAGATCGAAGCGAACCAGCGAACTGTCCAGCTTGAGGAAGAACTTGCAACGCGGCTATTGGAGCAGGCGCCCAACCGCATTCGTCTTGGAGATGTTGCGACTGTCCAGCGGACCATCATCGATCCTGCTGCGTCTGGGACGACGATGGTCGATCATTTCAGCTTGCCAGCATTCGATGAGCGACACCTACCTGTTCGTCAGTCCGGAGCGGAGATCAAGAGCGGCAAACAACGAATAGACGATGTATCTGTTCTTGTCTCACGGCTCAATCCACACATTCCCCGCGTGTGGTACGCCGTTCCGGAGCCCGGTGTGCTTGGCGTTGCATCCACAGAGTTTGTGGTGATGACCTCACTGGGGGCTGTGACCGCAGAAGAACTGTGGGCGTGCTGCAACAGTACGAGCTTTACCTCTTCGCTAGGTGAGAGCGTCACCGGAACGACCGGCAGCCACCAGCGAGTTCAGGCAACCGATGTCCTTGCCATTGAGGTTGGTGATCCGAGTTCAATTCCTGATGTCCACCGCTTGGCGCTCAACGCAATGGTGAAGTCGGCGTGCCTCCTCCGTAAGGAGTCGGTTGGACTGACAATCGTCCGCGACGCTCTGCTTCCGAAGCTCCTGAGTGGTGAGCTGCGCGTTCGTGACGCCGAGTCCCTCGTGGAAGAAAACGATGCTCGAATCTTGGTTGACAACACAAGGTGACGAAGAGGAGAAATCGCTATGGCAAAAAGGAGCGGAGGCAAGGGTGGTGCTGGGGGGTTCTCATGGTTCCCATGGGGGACGTTGATGAGCGCTGTACTACCTGTGCGGAAATGTCCCAGCTGTCACAAGAGAACGACCTGGCTCCCATGGTGTCACAACTGTGGGCACCGGGGCTGGACGTAGGTCGCGAGAACTGATGTGAGGTCGTTCATCGCAGAGTCGGGCGTCGAAGAGGTATGCCTCGACTACTTCGCCGACCTCGGCTGGGATGTCCTGTATGGACCCGGCCTCGCCCCGGACGAACCCCGTGCGGAGCGTGGAAGTTATCGGGATGTCCTTCTGGAAGATCGCCTCCGAACTGCTATCGGCAGATTGAACCCGTTGCTCTCCGCATCCGTCATCGATGAGGTCGTCGCTACGGTACGCCGCCCCGAGAGTGCGGATGTACTCGCCGAGAATTGGCGCATCTACAAGCTCCTGGCGGCAGGGGTGCCCATCGAACGGCGGGCCGACAATGGCGAATCCCGACACGACGTGGCGTGGCTCGTGGACTTCGAGCACCCCGACCGCAATGAGTTTCTCGCCGTCAACCAGTACACCGTTGAGGGAGATCAGAGTACCCGACGTCCGGACATCGTGCTATTCGTGAATGGACTTCCCCTCGGCGTTGTTGAGCTGAAGGTTCCCGGCGAGGAGCGGGCAACGCTGAGGGGTGCCTACGACCAGCTTCGTACGTACGCAGCTGAGATTCCAGCGCTCCTTGCCTACAACGCGGTATGCGTCATCTCGACCGGCACGCAGGCTCGGATGGGGCCATTGGCGGGGCGCTTCGAGCACTACGCCCCCTGGAAGACGATCGAGGGCAAGAGGCTCGCTGCGCCAGGCACTCCCGAGATGGAAGTGCTCGTACGCGGTGTCTTCGATCCGCTTCGCTTCCTGGACCTCGTTCGGAACTTCGTGAGCTTCTCGGACGAACGCAGTGGCGTCGTCAAGCGGCTTGCCAAGTATCACCAGTTCCACGCAGTCAATAAGGCCGTTGACACGACCCTCTCGGCGTTGGAGCGAGGAGATGGTCGGGCGGGCGTCGTCTGGCACACGCAAGGCAGCGGCAAGAGCTTGGAGATGCTCTTCTACGTCAGCAAGGTCATGCGCCATCCGGGGATGGCAAATCCGACCGTCGTCATGCTGACGGACCGCAACGACCTCGACGATCAACTGTTCGACGAGGTCTTCGCGCCTGCTCGAACTCTCCCAGAAACACCCGTGCAAGCTGAGTCCCGCGAGCATCTGCGCGAGCTGTTGCGATCGAAAGCATCGGGCGGCATCATCTTTTCGACGATGCAGAAGTTCGGGCGCACCAAAGAGGACAAGGACGCCAACCGATCCTTCCCGATCCTGTCCGACCGGCGCAACATCGTCGTCGTGGCCGATGAGGCACACCGTACGCAGTACGACCTCATCGACGGGTTCGCTCGCAATCTCCGAGATGCCCTTCCTCACGCCGCCTTCATGGGGTTCACGGGTACCCCGATCGAGACCGCCGACAAGGACACCCGAGCCATCTTCGGTGAGTATGTGGACGTCTACGATCTCACCCAGGCTGTCGAGGACGAAGCAACCGTCAAGGTGTTCTACGAGGCTCGCCTGGCCCGCGTCGAGCTTCCTGCTGAAGCCCGGTCCGCGATCGACGAGGAGTTCGATGAGGTCACGGAGCTGACCGAAACGGACACCCGAGAGCGACTCAAGACCCGATGGGCTCGGGTCGAGGCGATCGTCGGAGCTGACAAGCGCATCGCCGAAGTTGCCCAGGACATCGTGGATCACTGGGAGAAGCG
This sequence comes from Acidimicrobiaceae bacterium, assembly GCA_013044385.1. Taxonomy (GTDB): domain Bacteria; phylum Actinomycetota; class Acidimicrobiia; order Acidimicrobiales; family Acidimicrobiaceae; genus JABEUN01. Next base: position 8,913 of record JABEUN010000048.1, on the reverse strand, counting down.
GCGATCCGCAGAGGTTGGCAAGGGCCTCATCGTCTGCATGAGCCGTCGAATCTGCGTCAGCCTCTACGACGAGATCACCAAGCTCCGCCCTGCGTGGCATTCCGACGACGATGGTGGGGGCAAGATCAAGGTCGTCATCACCGGATCCGCGTCCGACGGACCGGAGATGAACCGCCACGTCCGGAACAAGGATCGACAGCGAGCGCTCAAGGAGCGGGCCAAGGACCCCGACGATTCGCTGGAACTCGTCATCGTGCGGGACATGTGGCTCACGGGCTTCGACTCGCCATCGCTCCACACGATGTACGTGGACAAGCCGATGCGCGGCGCTGGGCTGATGCAGGCCATCGCCCGCGTGAACCGAACCTTTCTCGACAAGCCCGGCGGTCTCGTCGTTGACTACATCGGCATTGCCGAGAGCCTGCGGACAGCACTCGCCGACTACACCGATCGCGACCGTGCCCGGCAAGAGGTCGGCGCACCTATCGATGAGGCGCTCGCCCTACTCCAGGAGAACCACGAGGTCTGCTGCGAGCTGCTCTACGGCTGTCCGTGGAGAGAGGCACTGGACTCCGGCAGCGACCGAGCCAGGATCGAGGCGATCATGGCCGCTCTGGAGCATCTGCTGGGCGGCGAGGACATGGAGCTGCCGGACCGCTTTCTCCAACACGTTCGGGTGGCATCGCAGAGCTTCGCGCTCGTCGTCTCCTCTCCCGAAGCGATGCAGTACCGAAATGATCTCGCATTCTTCCAGGCAGTCGCCGTGGAGCTGCGGAGGGCGAGGGCGGAGGATCGCCCAGGTACGACCGATGACGTCGCACTGGAAACCGCCATTCGCCAGGTCGTGTCGGACGCAGTGACAGCATCCGGCGTCATCGACATCTACGCGGCGTCTGGGATCGGGAGACCGGATCTCAGCATCATCGACGCCGAGTTCGCGAAGCGGCTCACGACCAACCCGCATCCAAACGTGCAGATCGAGGTGCTGCGGCGACTTCTCGCTTCCGAGGTTCGGTCGATGGCGAAGCGGAATGTCGTCGCCGAGCGCAAGTTTTCAGAGATGTTGGAACGCGCGATGCGCTCGTACAACAACCGTTCGCTCACCGCTGCTGAGGTCATCGCCGAGCTGGTGGAACTCGCGAAGGAGATGAAGACCGAGAGCGACCGAGGTGCGAAGCTCGGGCTCCGCAACGACGAACTCGCCTTCTATGACGCAGTGTGTCAGAACGACTCGGCCGTCATGGAACTTGGGGACGACGTCCTCAAGCGCATCGCTCAAGAACTCGTCGATGTTGTGCGAGCCAACGCAGCGGTGGATTGGGACAAGAAGGAACAGGTGCGGGCGTCGCTCCGTCGGCACATCCGACGGCTCCTCGCGAAGTACCACTACCCTCCGGACAAGCAAGAGGCGGCCGTGCAACTCGTCATGCAGCAGGCTGAACTTCTTGCCGCTGGTGTCGCGTCATGATCGAGCAGCAACTCCATGAGCGCCTTCGAGAACTGTTGAAGTCAGCGCGAGCCGAGTCCTGCCAAGTCGTCGCCACCTTTCTTGATATCAGAGGCTTCTCAACCTTCTCGGCACAAGGTGAATCGTTCGATTCTGCTCATTATCTCCGATCTGTCTTCACCACCATTCTGCGTTCCCACTTTGACGACACCGCATTCTTCAAGCCAACGGGTGACGGGCTTCTCCTGATCCACGAGCTGCCGCCGAACGCCGGGGCAGTCCCGGGAATTGTTAGTTCAATCCTCGCTCGTGCTGTGACGCTCGTGGGTGCGTTTGGTCAGATCACTGCCGACGATTACATGATCAACTTTCCGGTACCTAAGAAGTTGGGTGTGGGCATCGCTCGCGGATCAGCAACTCGACTCATTTCCGACGGCGGTGTTCTCGATTACACGGGGCGGTGCCTCAACTTGGCGGCACGGTTGATGGATAAGGCGCGTCCATCCGGGGTTGTCTTTGCAGACGCTCATGCAAAGCAACTGATGGCGCCGGAGGTAGCGATGCTTTTCACCAATGACGAGGTTTGTATTCGTGGAATCTCCGAGCATGACCCGCTGCCGATTCTTATCACGACAGGTGTCGAGATTGCCCGATCCGACCGCGAACCCATTCCGGAGGCGAGTCATATCTGGGGGGACGAACGAACCCTTTCGGTAGCAGAAGTACGTGACTCATCGTCCTACGCGTTCTACCTTCCCCGGTCACCTCGCTCGTATGAGCGTGTCGGAGTCCATGTTGAACACCCACTGTTCGATAAGAATGGTCATCGTAAGGACACTGTGTCGTGGCTCTTGGTCTATGGCGACTATGTGGACCAACCCGGCGGACCATTAGTGCGCATTGACTTGAAGGCTGTCAAGGACCGGATCAAGCAGCTTCCCGCGACTACGACGAGCAAGCTTCTTGGATGGACACAGACAAAGACGACCTATGTGACGTTTACACCGTTCTGCGGACCGATTGAGAAAGACTGAGCGTGCGCCGAAGAAAGAGCCGCGGGCGTACTACATAAGCCCCCAGCAGTCGGCGCAGTAGAAGTCGCCATCGTCGGCATAGTGGTGTCCGTCGGGGTGGATGAGGTCGGTGTCGACCGAGCACCCGCACCGATCGCAGAAGACCCACGTCGCCTCTCGCCACAGCGGGCGGGGCGCCATCAGCTCGAGCTGCTGCACGAGTTGAACGAGGTTGGCGTGGGCAGTGTCGTCGTCCGGCGCGGACAGGACGAGGTGGTAGCGGACTAGCTCTGCACAGTCGTTGATGTCGTAGGCCATGTCGGCAACTCCTGTTCCTTCTCGGTTCATGGGCGCGAAAGGGCACGGAGGGGAAGCACGGAGTCAAGGGAAGAGGACGCAGTCCTCCGGGAGTACCGGAGTGGAGCGGCGGCTCGGACCGCCTTGACGCTGTGTGGCTCCGTGCAATACTGCATGCACCGAACCCGAGAAGATTCGTTGCGGATGTGGCCTGCCGTCCCCGAGGAGGCTGGGTGAGAGCCCCATCGGGGATCGAGCCGAGCATTACACTGCCGGAGCCTCCGAAGCGCTCTTGGATGAAAGCGCCTGGAGCCTGTTGGCGACGATCTCGACGGTACGTCGACTGCTCCCGTCGGTAGCCTGACACTGGCGGGATGCAAGCCGACCCTCGACGTAAACCAGACTGCCCTTACCGAGGTAGGTCGTAGCGAAGTCGGCGAGCTGACCCCAGAGGACGAGATCGAAGAAGTCCGCCTCAGCCTCGCCGTTGACCGCGACTCGGGCGGTCGTGACGTGCTTCCCCGAGCTGGTCTCCCGCAGTTCGGGAGCTGCGACGAAACGACCGATGAGGATCATTTTGTTCACCGAGTCTCCCCGGCTCTGGACGGAAGCGGTTTGCTTCTTCGTGATGCTGGTTGTGTTGCTGCGCATTGCTGCACCTCCTGTTGTGTGGATCGATGCCACGGTGACAAGCGGGCCAACTGCCGAGCGGAACAGGTCAAGCCGGAACGGCTTCTCGCTCTTGGGCCTTGCAGCGGCCAAGGCAGCGGTCAGCTACCGGGGAAGCTCGCTTCCCGCATGGCGTTCGAAGACGATCTACATGATGTCAAGGAGGGGCATGTGCAGAGCGCCGCCGAGCGCTAGTTGACAAGCGCCAGGGGCTGGGGTGGCTCCCGGGAACCAGACTCCGTCGAACGTCCGAGAGAGCCTTTCTGCGATAATTGACCGGATAGGCGAAAGACGATTCGGGAGGCACTGGGCATGCTGCCAAGACTGAGGATGGCGCACAGCTCCCGTGCGATGCACTCTGCGTGGCCGCCCTTCGAGGAGCGACAGGCGACGCCGCTGTACCTCGGGCGCCTGCAGTACAGGAAGCTCGTTGTGCTCCTGGACGCCGACGTTCTACCGGTTTTCGCCTCGCTGGCGCATTGATCCGGCCATGTCCACTCCCTTCGCCCAGTCTAGCTGGGCTTCCGGGGGAGCATTGATCGACAACCGTGATCGACACTCGGAGGCTCCCGGCCAGGGCCACCTGGCAAAAGTGGCCTCTGACCTGGGCTTACATCTGGCGCCCCCGGCAGGATTCGAACCTGCGCACCCGGCTCCGGAGGCCGGTGCTCTATCCCCTGAGCTATGGGGGCGAGTCAGTGAGTTAGGTCAGCTTACTTGGCAAAGCCGTCCGTAGCGACATGGGTCCGTTCTGCCTAGGCTAAATCTGTTTAGTACGCGCTAGCCCAAACACCCCAAGGGAGGATCGGATATTGAAGAGCGAGAGGCAGATCGCGGAGGCAATTGCCGCTGCTCTTAGGGAGTTGGGCTTGGAGCTTTCTGACGACGTAATCAAAGTTGAGAAACCAGCCCGTCCAGAACATGGCGACTTTGCCTCCTCAGTTGCCCTTGGACTCTCAAAGAGGGTGGGCAGGAATCCCAGAGACTTGGCGAGTCAGATAGCCTCCACGGCAGCAATCAGTGAGATACCCCACCTTGCATCTGTCGAACTGGCTGGTCCGGGATTCATCAACTTTCGGCTCGAAAATGGCTACCTTCACGAAGCGCTTCTCGAGGTCATCGAGGATGGAGAGGATAAGTTCGCCCGAAGTACTCTCGGGGCAGACGAGAAGATTCAGTTGGAGTTTGTTTCAGCAAATCCGACCGGACCTCTCCACGTTGGCAATGCTTGGTATGCGTCGTTCGGAGACTCCTTGGGCCGAGTGCTCTCGCGTTGCGGATATGACGTGAGCACCGAATATTACGTGAACGATACTGGAGGTCAGATCCGGACTCTTGGGGAGTCATTGTTGGCCCGTCGATCTGGGGATGCTCCCCCAGAAGGTGGCTATCGGGGAGAGTATGTCGTGGAACTTGCAAAGCGCTACGATGGGCCCGAGGACATCACCATCGCTGGTCGGTTCGCAGCCAAGGAGAACTTGGAGAACATTCGGCAGAGCCTTGAGAAACTAGACATCCACTTCGACGAATGGTACTCGCAGGCCTCCATCGAGGAGTCAGGTGCTGTGGCAGAGACCATAGCGATTCTTGAGGGCCAAGGAAGTACTTACGAGAAGGATGGCGCACTCTGGTTGGACGCGACCAGGTTCGGCGACACCCGGGACCGTGTGCTTAAGAAGTCCAACGGAGATTTCACATATCTGGCGGGTGATATTGCCTACCACCGGAACAAGTTTTTGGTCCGTGGATTCCAGAGGGTTATTGACATCTTCGGAGCGGATCACCACGGACAGGTGGCGAGCTTGAAGGCTGCGGTGGCGGCTCTTGGGATCGACCCTGATCGCTTGGAGATCCTGCTCGGGCAGATGGTCTCACTTGTCGAGGGTGACCGGAAGGTCAAGTTCTCAAAGCGTGCGGGTGATGTCGTTGCGATGGACTGGCTCGTGGACCAGGTTGGTGCCCCCGTTGTGAGGCTCCTGTCCTTATCCTCATCCATCGACAGAGCGTCATCCATCGACGTCGAGGAGGCACGGAAGACGTCGATGGACAATCCGGTCTACTACATCCAGTATGCGCACGCCCGCATCGCTTCGATTGAAAGGGTTCGTCAGGAGCGCGGGATTGTTCTGGTCGATGTCGATCAGGTACCAGTAGATCTGCTCCAACATCCAAGAGAACTCGAGCTGATTCGGACGCTTGTCAGACTTCCCGAGGTTGTCGAGGCTGCGGCCAAAGAGAGAGCGCCGCAGAAGGTTGTGACCTGGCTCAGGGAGTTCGCATCGGATTTCCATGGCTTCTACCACGACTGTCCGGTTCTCGCGGAGTCCACGCCACCGGACCTCGTTCAAGCCAGGCTCCTCCTGGTCAGTGGTGCGCAAATTGGAGTGCGGGTGGCTCTGGGACTGATAGGCGTGGCGGCACCGGAGCAGATGTGATATTCAGATGACTGATATGGTCGATAAATTTGGATCAAACGAGGGCGGTGAGTTTGGAGTCGCACCGTCCGGCCCTCGAAGGAGTTTCCCAATCGAACTCCTCCCCAAGACTTCGAAGATCTCCGACGGACGAGTTTCAATCGGGGGTGTCGACCTTGGCTGGCTCGCTCATGAAGTCGGCACTCCCTTTTTCGTCTATGACGAGGAGCACATCAGGTCTGTCATGAGGAGGTTGAAACGCAGCTTCGTCGGTGAAGTTGCGTACGCCTCAAAAGCCTTTTTGTGCCGCGAATTAGCGAGAATCGTCGATGAAGAGGGTCTCTTTTTGGACGTCGCCACCCAGGGAGAGATCTTTGTGGCGCTGTCAGCGGGATTTCCAGCCAGTCGCATGATCTTCCACGGCAACAACAAGTCGAGTGAAGAGCTTAGGTTCGCTCTTGAGGCCGGAGTCGGGCGAGTGGTAGTCGACTCCTTCGATGAACTCGATCGCCTTGATACGCTCGCCTTTGGCCCCGTTCGTGTCTGGATAAGAGTTACACCAGGTGTTGAAGCTCATACGCATGAGTATGTGATGACTGGTCAGGAGGATTCCAAGTTCGGGTTCTCATTTAACTCTGGGGCAGCAGAGAGAGCTATAAAGCGGGTGCTGGACTCTTCGAACCTCGTACTAGTCGGACTGCACTGTCACATCGGTTCCCAGATTCTGCGCCTCGAAAGCTACCGAGCGGCAATAGAGGTGATGGCAGTACTGGTGCGTAGGTATGAACTGGCCGAGTTGAATATTGGTGGTGGCTTGGGAGTTCCATACGTCGGCGGTGAGGAGGCTCCGAGTTTGGAAGAATGGGTCTCTGAGCTCGGGAGGTATGCGGAGCAAGCGGGTATCCCTGGCGCTGTGAGGCTGCATATAGAGCCGGGTAGATCAATTGTCGCTCAGGCAGCGGTAACGGTGTACCGTGCCGGCACGATCAAGAGACTTGAAGGCATCAGGACCTATGTGTCCGTAGATGGCGGTATGAGTGACAATCCCCGTCCGGTGCTCTATGGAAGCGGATATGACACTTTGCTGGTCGAGAGGGCTGAGGATGTCGCGACTGAGATCTTCTGCATCTCTGGCAAGCACTGCGAGTCTGGCGACATACTCGTGCGAGAAGCACTTCTCCCTGCAGACTTAGCGGTTGGAGAGTTGATCGGCACTCCCGTTACTGGCGCATATGGCTACTCGATGGCGTCCAACTACAACAAGGTTCTGCGTCCGCCGGTGGTATTCGTAAAGGACGGGAAGCACCGGGTGGTCGTAAGGAGGGAGTCGCTCGATGACCTGCTTAGGCTTGAATAGAACTCTAGCAATGTCGGTTGGTGCACTTTGAAATTGGGCCTTTTGGGATGCGGGAATGTCGGCGCAGCCCTTCTGAAGCTGATAGAAGAGAATCAGGTTTCGATCCTGGACAGGAGCGGCGAGGAGCTGGAGGTAGTAAGCGTCGCAGTCCGTGAACTCGATTCGGTGCGTCCTGCTTGGGTCCGTCGAGAGCTGTTGACAGATGATCCCATGTCAATAGTCCAAGATCCGACGATAGATGTTGTCGTGGAAGTCATGGGCGGCATACACCCGGCAAAGGAGCTGATCGAGGCGTCGCTCAGGGCAAAGAAGTCAGTTGTGACCGCCAACAAAGCTCTCCTTGCCGACCACTACTTTGAGCTTGAGGAGCTGGCCGAAGAGGTCGGTAAAGATATATTTTTCGAAGCTGCCGTCGCAGGAGGAATACCTCTCATCAGATCACTTAGGGTTTCGCTGGCCGGAGAGCAGTTGAGCCGGGTAATCGGAATCGTGAACGGTACGACCAACTTCATCCTGACCAGGATGGACGAAGATGGACTGTCTTACGATGTTGCTTTGGCACTCGCCAGGCAGCTCGGATATGCCGAGGCAGATCCCCGAGCAGACATCGAAGGTGTAGACGCAGCCGCGAAGGCGGCAATTTTGGCGAGTATCGCATTTGGTCGGAAGGTCAGATTTAGCGACGTGAGTCGTGAAGGGATCACCAAGGTGACCGCTTCGGACTTCGAGTTCGCCAGAAGACACGGCTTTACCATCAAACTGCTTGCTCTTTGCGAACGGATTCCTAACAACGATGGTGGAGCATTTGACGTGAGGGTCTTCCCGGCGTTGGTCCCTAGGACCCATCCTCTAGGAGGAGTTAGGGATGCGTTCAACGCCATCTTCGTAGAGGGTGAGGCAGTCGGAGAGCTGATGTTCTACGGTCGTGGTGCAGGTGGTGCCCCTACGGCATCTGCCGTCCTAGGGGATCTGATGGACGTCGCCCACAACCTCAGATTTGGTACTACCGAGCGCCGAATCGATCGGAAAGATGTGGTGATAGCATCCCCTGACAAGTTGTCATCGCGTTTTTTGATAGCGGTGGATGTAAAGGATAGACCTGGCGTTTTGGCCCAGGTTGCGCAGGTCTTTGGCGATAACGGGATCTCAATCCAGTCCATGGAGCAGATCGGATATATGAGCGAAGCTCGGCTGATCTTTCTTACCCATGACTCGCTTGAGAAGGATATTGCAAAGACTCTTGGTCAGCTCGAGGAGTTGGATGCAGTTCGCAGCTTGCGGCAGGCGATGCGTGTACTCGGCGAGGAGGCCTGACTTGGAGCAGTCGTTGCCAGGAGATCGGTGTCCTCAATGGAGGGGCATAATCGATACCTACCGGGCATTCCTTCCAGTCGACTCCGACTCGGAGATCGTAACGCTTTACGAGGGAGCAACGCCGCTGTACCCGGCGCCATACCTATCAGATGTCACGGGGGCTGAGGTCTACCTTAAGTTCGAGGGTGCCAATCCAACGGGTTCCTTCAAGGACCGTGGAATGACCATGGCCATCACCAAGGCCAAAGAGGCCGGCTCCAAAGCGGTCGTCTGTGCCTCGACCGGGAATACTTCGGCGTCTGCTGCGGCGTACGCCGCAAGGGCGGGTATGAGCTGTATAGTTCTGATCCCGGCTGGTTACATAGCTCTTGGCAAGCTGGCTCAGGCCCTGATCTATGGTGC